>NZ_JBSVZB010000004.1:0-444671 GCF_054072015.1 Cupriavidus sp. CP313
TGGAGCAAGGCCTGAACTACACCCTGTTCCGTCCGTTCAACTGGATCGGCGCCGGGCTGGACTCGATCTTCGAATCGAAGGAAGGCTCGTCACGCGTGGTGACGCAGTTCCTCGGCCATATCGTGCGCGGCGAACCGATCAAGCTGGTCGACGGCGGCGCCCAGCAGCGCGCCTTTGCCGATATCGCCGACGGCATCAACGCGCTGATGCGCATCATCGAGAATCCCAACGGCGTGGCCAGCGGCAAGATCTACAACATCGGCAACCCGGGCAATATCCACTCGGTGCGCGAGCTGGCCGAGATGATGCTGAAGATGGCCGCCGACTACCCGGAATACGCCGACGAAGCACGCAAGACGCAGATCATCGAGACCTCCTCGGGCGACTTCTACGGCAAGGGCTACCAGGATGTGCAGCACCGCGTGCCCAAGATCGACAACACCATCGAAGAGCTGGGCTGGAAGCCTGAGATCAGCATGGAAGCGGCGCTGCGCCGCATCTTCGAGGCGTATCGCGGGCACGTGACCGATGCACGCACGCTGGTGAACCAGGGCTAGTCCACCGAGGTTGCGCGCCGGCCTGCTGCTCAGGCACCGGCGCGGTCAAAGCCGGCCTTGCGCGCCAGCACGATGGCCTGCGCGCGGTTTTCCACTTCCAGCTTGGAGAAAATGCTGGTGATGTGGTTGCGCACGGTCTTTTCGCACAGGTCGAGATGGGCGGCGATCTGGGCGTTGTCGCGGCCCTGCGCGATCAGTTCGACGATATCGCGCTCACGCCGGGTCAGCGCGGTGAAGGCGGGATCGCGCACCGGCTCCGTGGCGGGCAGGAAGGCGCGCACCTCGTCCAGCCAGCGCAGCCATGCGGGCTCGGTTTCCAGCAACAGGTGATTACCGCTTTCCAGCGGCACGAAGCGCGCGCCGGGAATCTCGCTGGCGATCAGGCGCCCTTCGTCGAACGGCACGCGCGCATCGCGCACCGCGTGCAGCACCAGTGTCGGGCACGATACCCGCGGCAGCAGCTTCACCACGTCGATCTCATTGAAGACGCGCATGAAGCGTGCGGCATTCAGCGGCGAGGTAGAGACCCGCTCCAGCTCGTTGAACCATGCATGCTGCTCGGCCGAGCCGCCGGGGATGAACTGGGTGGTGAAGAACTGGCGGAAGGCGGGGTTCTCCTGGCCCCAGCCAAGCTCGGCGAGCTTGTTCATCAGCTCGGCCTCTTCCAGCAGGCGCTGGCTCAGGTTGTCGCGCTTCAGGCGCCCGCGCGCGTAGCCGCCGTGCAGGACCAGGTGGCTGACCCGCTCGGGATGCGCGACCGCGTAGGCGACGGCAATCGATGCGCCCTGCGAGATACCCAGCAGCGGAAAATGGTTGACCCCGGTGGCGTCGACGATGGTTTCCAGGTCGCGCAGCCAGGCGTCGAAGGACAGGTCCTCGATATCCCGGTCAGAAAGCCCGCAGCCGCGTTCGTCATAGCGGATCAGCGTATGCGTGGCGGACAGCGCCGTGATCATGTGGCTCCACACCGGGCTGCCGACGTCGAACTCCAGGTGGCTCATCCAGTTGGCCGCCTTGACCAGCGGCGCACCGCAGCCCGTGATGGCGTACGCAAGGCGAACGCCATCACGGCTGGTGCACAGGCGGAGCTGCTGCTTGAACATCGGCATGTCGGGGCCGCGCGGTGCTGGGACGGCCTGCCGGCAGCCGCGGGCCGCAGCTGCCATGCGGGCGCGCCGCGTGACTTCCCTAGCTTAGACAAAGGATGGGCGGTGCCAAAGCACCGTCGATCACTCAGGACAGGCATTCCTCGCTGCCGCGTGCATCGCTGCGCGCGCCGTCGGTGAAACCATCGCGAGAACTGATACGCGTCCCTTCGGTAAAGGGATCGAAGCTTCCCATGCGCGCGCCATCCGTATAGGGATCAGGCTTGCGCATCGCATCCCGGTTCGGATCAAAGCCACGGACCACGCACACTGACATGCTGCCGCGCGCCACCACGGGCCGCATCGCGGCCTCGGCGGCCGGACTGCGCGCGCCCTCCGTGAAGGCGTCGCGATGCGCGCTGTGGCGCGGCACGGCAGCGGCCAGTGCTTCGCCATATGCACCGGCGTGGGCGGCATGACTGAACCCGGCGGCGAGTGCGGCAGCGACAAGCAGGGTCTTGGCAAAATACTTATGCATTGCTATCTCCAACAGGGATGCCGGCGGCATTGCCGCGACGGCACGCCTCATGCAGGCGATCGGCTACGAAACGGCACGGGCCGCACGGGATCGCCTCGGCCGTGCCAGCCGTTGCCTGGCGCAGGCCGGCTGCCATCCCATCATGGCAGCGGCGCAGCGCCTGACTCCTGGATCAGTGGTATGCGGATGCGGGGAAGCGGCCGCCCTGCGTCAGTGCAGCCATGCGAGCATCGCGAACAGCGGTGCCAGCGACGGCAACAGCCGCGCCGGACTGCGCCAGAGTGCCGCCAGGCACGCCGACCCCCGGTCGGCGGCCAGCCGCACCGCGGCGTGCCAGGCAGCCGGATCCGGTGCCTGGCGTCCGCGCAGGGAGCGCGCCAGCGACAACGCGCGTCCCAGCTCGCGCGCCGGCGCGCCGTGATCGTGATTCAGCTCACGCAGTGAGGCGAGGCACGATTCCCAGTTCGCATGTGAATGACAGAGGACGTAGAGCAGCAGGAGCGCCGGCAGCAGCGATGGCAGCCACGGCGGCAGCGCCCGCCTCAGCCGACGGATGCGACGGGTACCGTCGGCATGCCGGCTGGACTGGCGAGACCACTGCTGCAACGCGCACATGGCACAGGCTCCTTCTGGAAGGGACCGCCATGAAGGCGGTCAGTGACAAGCTGAGGGTTGCATTGTCTGGCGAGGGGCGGTGTGCACGCATGAGGCCGGTGTCCCGGGTCGGCGTCCGCAATGCGCGACTTCCCGGGACAAGCGCCCCGAGGGCCGGGCTGCGGGTGGCGCATGGCAGGCAGGCGGCGGGAACCGAGCAGAAAGCAAAACCCCCGGGTCGCCTGGCGGCGCGTCCGGGGGTTGCTGAGGCTCGACGAAAGCGGGCGCCGGGGCCCGCCCGTTCAGATCTCGACCTTGGTGCCCAGCTCCACCACCCGGTTGGCCGGGATCTGGAAGAAGTCCGACGGCTTGGCGCCGTTCTGGTGCATCCAGGCGAACAGGCTCTCGCGCCACATCGGCATGCCCGGCAGCTTGGACGGAATCACCGATTCACGCGCGATAAAGAACGAGGTCTCCATGAGCTCGAAGTGCATGCCAAGCTTGCGGTCGGCCAGGTCCAGCACCCTCTGCACATCGGGCGTTTCCTTGAAGCCGTATTCGGACTTCAGGATAAAGACGCCGCCGCCCAGGTCCTTGCTGCTCACGCGCTGGTTGTCGTCCACGTAGGGGATGTCGCGCGTGACGAAGGTCAGGAACACCACGCGCTCATGCATCACGCGGTTGTGCTTCAGGTTGTGCAGCAGCGATACCGGCACGGCCTCGGTATTGCCGGTCAGGAACACCGCGGTGCCCTCGACGCGGTGCGGCGGGTGCGCCAGCAGCCCGGCGATAAAGGGTTCGAGCGGAATGCCGTCTTCCAGGCTGCGCGCGCGCAGCAGCTTGCGGCCGCTGTACCAGGTCATCAGCAGGAAGAACGTCGCGCTGCCCAGCAGCAGCGGGAACCAGCCGCCCTCGGCAACCTTGAGCAGGTTGGCGGCAAAGAACGCCATGTCCACCAGGATGAAGCCCAGCCCCACCACCGCGACCAGCGCGGGGTTCCACTTCCAGACGTTGCGCATGCACACCGCGGCCAGGATGGTGGTGATGACCATGGTGGTGGTCACGGCGATGCCGTAGGCGGCGGCCAGGTTCTCGGACTTCTTGAACGAGATCACCACGCCGATCACCAGCACCAGCAGCAGCCAGTTGATCACCGGCAGATAGATCTGGCCGATCTCGGCGGCCGAGGTGTAGCGCACGCGCATGCGCGGCAGGAAGCCCAGCTGGATCGCCTGGCTGGTCAGCGAGAACGCGCCGGAGATCACCGCCTGCGAGGCGATCACGGTGGCGCAGGTGGCCAGCAGCACCATCGGGATCTGCAGCAGCTCAGGCACCATCAGGTAGAACGGGTTCTCGGCGCCGGCCGGGTTGTGCAGCAGCATCGCGCCCTGGCCGAAGTAGTTCAGCATCAGGCAGGGCATCACCAGCACAAACCAGCCGATGCGGATCGGGCGCGCGCCGAAGTGACCCATGTCGACGTACAGCGCCTCGGCCCCGGTCAGCACCAGGAACACCGAGCCCAGCACGATAAAGGCCTGCAGCGCATGCTCTACCAGGAAGGTGATCGCATAGTACGGGTTGACCGCTTTCAGGATTTCAGGCGCCTGCACCAGCTGGTAGATCCCCAGCGCCCCCAGCGCCAGGAACCAGGCGGTCATGATCGGCCCGAACAGCTTGCCCATGGTCGCAGTGCCATGGCGCTGGATCAGAAACAGCGCCGCCAGGATCACCAGCGTGATCGGTATCACGAACTGCGACAGCTGCGGCGCGGCGATCTCCAGCCCTTCCACCGCCGACAGCACCGAGATCGCCGGCGTGATGACCGCGTCACCGTAGAACATGCAGGCGCCGAAGATGCCCAGCATCATCAGCACCCTGGCCTTGCCAGAGCGTGGCGCCACGGAGCGCAGCACCAGTGCCATCAGCGCCAGCACGCCGCCTTCGCCGTCGTTGTCGGCCCGCATCACGAAGACCACGTACTTGATCGAGACCACGATGATCATGGCCCAGAACAGCATCGAGATGATGCCCAGCACGGCCTCCGGGCTGAACATGATGCCGTGCTCCTTGCTGAAGCACTCCTTGAGGGCATACAGCGGGCTGGTGCCGATGTCGCCGAAGACGACGCCTACCGCGCCGAGCACCAGGGCGCGCGTGCTCGGGCTCTCGACAAAATAATGGCTGGTTGTGGATTGGGTCATGAAATTGGGTCTGCTCGACCAGATCGCCGGCAGCTTTGTTGGCTCTGCCGCGGTCCGGTCCCATCCAGCGCAACAGGTTGCTGCGCCCGCTTCCGGTTCTTCTCGCGGTACTTATTGCATTGCACAAACGCGCGCAATTCTAGATGAACTGTCGACTATCGACCACTGCGGCAAACAGGGATGCCGCTTTCGTGACTTCGCAAGGATGGGAGGGAAGCGGCGGATGGTCAAGCCCTGGGAGAGCAAAACAGCGTGTCCTTGCGCCCGCAAGCAGCGTTGCGGCAGGACAACATAAGAGCCTTATGCGGCGCTTTATACCTCAAACGCCCAGGTAGCGGTCCAGGGCTTCGGGCTTGCCGGCAAGGTCCGACGCGGGGCCGGCCATCACCACCCGGCCCTTCTCCAGCACCACGGCACGGTCGGCGTGCACCAGCACCGAGCGGAAATTGCGGTCGACCACGACCGAGGCGATGCCGGTGCCGCGCACGGTGGCGATGACCTCCCAGATCTCGCGCACGATGCGCGGGGCCAGCCCTTCGGTGGCCTCGTCCAGCACCAGGCAGTCGGGATTGGTCATCAGCGCGCGGCCGATGGACAGCATCTGCTGCTCGCCGCCGGACAGCTGCTGGCCGCCATGGGACAGGCGTTCCTTCAGGCGCGGGAACAGGTCGAGCACGCGCGCCTCGTCCCAGTCGTTGCGGCCGTTGCAGCCCTTGCGCGCGGCCATCAGCAGGTTTTCGCGCACCGACAGGCTGGGGAAGATGCCGCGGCCCTCCGGCACGTAGGCCACGCCCAGGCGCGCCACCTCGAACGGCTGCGCGCGCGAGACGTCGCGGCCAGCGACGCGGATCTGCCCCTGGCGCTGGCGCACATGGCCCAGCAGCGTGCGCAACAGCGTGCTCTTGCCCATGCCGTTGCGGCCCAGCAGCCCGACCGTTTCGCCCACGCCCACGATGAAGTCGACGTCGCGCAGCACGTGGCTGGAGCCATACCAGGCGTTGATGCCGGTGGCCTCGATCATCGGCGAATGGATCGGTGCATTCATGCTGCCTCGCTCTCTTCCTCGCCCAGGTAGGCGACCTGGACCTCGTGGTTGGTCCGGATCGCCTCGGGGCTGCCCGTGGCAATCACGGCGCCGTTGACCATCACGGTGATGCGGTCGGCGACCGAGAACACCGCGTCCATGTCATGCTCGACCAGCAGGATGGCGTGGCCTTCGCGCAGGCCGCGCAACAGCGCCAGCATCCGCGCCGACTCCTCCGCGCCCATGCCGGCCAGCGGCTCGTCCAGCAGCAATGCGACCGGCTGCGTGGCCAGGCACATTGCCACCTCCAGCTGCCGCTTCTGGCCATGCGCCAGGTCGCTGGCAAGCCGGTCCGCCAGCGGCGCCAGGCCGGCCCGCTCCAGGGCCTCGTCGGCCAGCGTGGCGCTGGTGCGGCAGCCCTGGGCGCTTTCCCACAGCCGCCACGCGCGCTGCGCGCGCGATTGGGCGGCCAGCCGGCAGTTTTCGCGCACCGTCAGCGGCAGGAAGATATTGTTGCGCTGGTAGCTGCGCCCCACCCCATGGCGCGCCAGCCGCGGCTGCGACCAGCCGGTCACGTCCTCGCCCTTCAGGTGCAGGCGACCGGACGATGGCGGCAGTTCGCCGGACAGCATATTGATCAGCGTGGACTTGCCCGCGCCGTTGGTGCCGATCACGGCATGGATCTCATGCAGTGCCAGCGACAGGTCGACGCCGGCCACGGCGGTCAGGCCGCCGAAGCGCCGGGTCAGTTGCTGCGCCTGCAGGATCGGGGTTCCTTGCGATGTCATGCGGCCTCCGTATTGCGGCGTCCTTCGCGGCGGCTGTCCGCAGTGCCCGCTGCCTCATCCGTGCCGGTGCCGGCATCGCCATTGCGGCGCCCGCGACGCCCGTGCCGCAACACCGATGGCAGGCTGACCAGCCCGCGCGGCAGCAGCGCTACCGCGACGATGATGAAGCCGCCCATCAGCAGCTGCCAGTGCTTGGTCAGCGTACTGAACCACTCGGCCAGCAGCACGAACGAGAACGCACCCAGCACGGCGCCGGCCAGGCTGCCCACGCCGCCCAGGATCACCATCAGCATGGCGTTGCCGGACTGGTGCCACGACGCGATCTCCGGATTGACGAAGCCAAACTGGATCGCATACAGAAACCCGGCCAGTCCCGCCAGCAGCCCGCCCGCGACAAAGGCGCCAAGCTGGTAGCGGTAGGTGGCATAGCCGGCCGCGCGCATGCGCTGCTCGTTGTGGCGGATGCCGACCAGCGCATGCCCGAAGCGCGAGCGCAGCACAAGCGCCAGCACCGCCACCGTCAGCACCAGCCCGGTCCATACCAGCCAGTAGAAGTGCGTGGGATCGTTGACCGTCAGCAGGTGCTCGCCAGGCACCGGGAACTCCGGCCGGAAATAGATATAGGTGCCATCGCTGCCGCCCGCGATCTTGGTGTCGTGGAAGACGAAATACACCATCTGCGCGAACGCCAGCGTCACCATGATGAAATACACGCCGCGGGTGCGCAGCACCAGCGCCCCCACCACCAGCGCCAGCAGCGCCGATGCGGCCAGCGCACCCGCCAGCAGCAGCCAGCCGTTGCCCGGGCCGGCCTGCGGCGCCAGGATTGCGGTGGCATACGCCGCCATGGCGAAGTACGCGGCATGGCCCAGGCTGACCAGCCCGGTGTAGCCAATCAGCAGCTGCAGCGACAGCGCGAAGATCGCCATGATCATCACCTTGCTGAGCAGCTCGATGTAGAACTTGTTGCTGTCCGCGGTCAGCAGCAGCGGCAGTGCCGCCAGCACCGCGAACGCCACCAGCCAGCCCAGCCCGGTGGCCAGCGTGGCGTTGCGGAAGGAGTGCCGGCGCGCCGGCAATGTCGTCGGGTTCATGTCATCCTGCCTTGAACAGCCCCTGCGGCTTCCACAGCAGGATCACCGCCATCAGCAGGTAGATCAGCACGCCGGCCGCCTCCTGCCAGAACACCTTGCCGAAGGTATCGACGAAGCCCAGCAGCAGCGACGCCACCAGCGCGCCCTTGACCGAGCCGATGCCGCCGATCACCACCACCACGAAGCAGACGATCAGCACCTGCGCGCCCATGCCCGGATATACCGACGACACCGGCGCGGCGATCATGCCGGCCAGCACTGCCAGCGCCACGCCCAGTGCGAACACGAAACGGTACAGCACCGTGATGTTGATGCCCAGCGACTGCACCATCTCGCGGTTGGTGGCGCCGGCGCGGATCATCATGCCCAGCCGGGTGCGCCGGATCACGTAGTACATCGCCAGGGCCACCACCAGGCATACGGCGGAGATAAAGAGGCGGTACACCGGATAGGTCATGTCGTTGCCGATCGCCAATGAGCCGTCCAGCAGCGCCGGCACCTGCACGCCGTGCACGTCATCGCCGACCAGGATGCTGCGCAACTCCTCGAACACCAGGATCAGCCCGTAGGTCATCAGCACCTGCTGCAGGTGGTCGCGCTCATACAGGTAGCTGAAGAAGGCCCATTCCAGCACGTAGCCGAATGCCACCGCCAGCACGATGCCGAGCGGGATGGCGATAAACAGGTTGCCGGTCAGGCCGGCGAGCGTGAAGGCCAGGTAGGCGCCCAGCATGTAGAAGCTGCCGTGGGCAAGGTTGATCACGCCCATGATGCCGAAGATCAGCGTCAGGCCGCTGGCCACCAGGAACAGCAGCAGGCCGTACTGCACGCTGTTCAGGCACTGGATCAGGAAGGAGACGATATCCATGTTGCGTCAGCCGCCACCGCGCCTGTCCCTGAGGGATGAAGGCGCGGTATCAGGCTGCTCCGGAAGAGCCGATCAGAGGCGGCAGCCGCGGGCCGGGTCGGCCAGTGCCTTGACGGCAACCGAGCTGACCTTGTTCTCGCGCCCGTCGACCTTGCGCAGGTAGAAGTCCTGCACCGGGTTATGCGCCTTGGACAGCGTGAAGGCGCCGCGCGGGCTGTCGATCCTGGCCGCGCCCATCGCCTTGTACAGGTCGGCCTTGCGCGTCATGTCGCCCTTCACCGCCGTGGCGCCGGCCGCCAGCAGCTGGGCGGCATCGTAGCCCTGCACTGCGTACACGTCGGGCTGCAGCTTGTAGGTCTTGGCGTAGTCCAGGCGGAAGTTCTTGTCGCGCGGGTTGGTCAGGCCATCGGCGTAATGCAGCGTGGTTTCCAGCCCCTGCGCGGCATTGCCCTGTGCTTCGAGCGTGCCGTCGGTCAGGAAGCCCGAGCCGTACAGCGGGATCTTGTCCTTGAGCCCCGCCGCAGCCCAGTCCTTGACGAACTTGACCGCGCCGCCGCCGGCAAAGAACACGAACACGGCGTCGGGCTTGAGCGACGCCACTTCGGTAATCAGCGCCTGGAACTCGACATTGGGGAAGGGCAGGTTCAGTTCCTTCACCACCTTGCCGCCCTTGGCCTCGAACGCTTCCTTGAAGCCCTTCACCGACTGTTCGCCGGCGGCGTACTTCCAGGTCAGCGTCACCACCTTCTTCAGGCCGCGCTCGCCCAGCACCTGGCCCATGGCGTAGCCCGGCTGCCAGTTCGAGAACGAGGTGCGGAAGATATTGGGGCCGCACAGCGGACCAGTTGCCTCGTCCACGCCGGCATTGGGGATGATCAGCAGCGTGTTGTTCTCTTTGGCCACCTTGACGATGCCCATCTGCACGCCCGAATGCACCGTGCCGACCACCACGTCGACCTGGTCGCGCTTGACCAGCTTGGTGGCGTTCTCCGGCGCCTTGGCCGGATCGGATTCATCGTCGACCTTGAAGTACTCGATGTCGCGTCCGCCGAGCTTGCCGCCCTGCTGCTGCACGTACATGCGGAAGCCGTTCTCGATGGCCGTACCCAGGGCCGCGTAGGTGCCGGTGTACGGCAGCATGAAGCCGACCTTGATCTTTCCCCCTGGTGCAGCGGGTGCGGGGGCCGCCGGCTGCGCGGACGCACCGGCCATGGCAAAGACGGTGGCGACGGCAAGGCAGGCAGGCGCAAGCCTGCGCGAGGTGAAGCGACGCATGGTGTCTCCTGGTGGTCAAGCCGGTGGCTCGCTGGACCGTTGCCGGTCACCCCTGCCCTTGCCGTGGTCCGCGCCGGTGCCGACAACGCCCGGAAGACCCTTCGCAACTGGCGGGAAGCCGAATTATTTTAGGTTTGAAGTATATGCGTTTATATGCCGAACCGCGGCCAACGTCAACGGATCTTTTTGGTCGCGATGTGGCGAGTGCCCGCATCGCGCGAGTTTAAGCAGGGTGGTCTGGGGGGCATATCGATGGATACCCTCGATCTGCGCCATGGTGCCGTACTCGTCGTCCTCGCCCTGCACCGCCAGCACCGGGCAGCGCAGCCCGGACAGCAGCGGCCGCAGGTCCCACTGGCGGAATTCGGGGTCGAGCCAGATATCGTTCCAGCCCCAGAAGGCCGAATCGACGTCGTCATGATGGCGCGCCAGCCGCTGGCGCAGGTCGGTCTCCAGGTAAGCCTGGCGCGTGCCCGCGATGCTGCGCACCGACAGGTCTTCGACCACGATATGCGGCGCCAGCACGGTGATGCCGGCAACCGCCTGTGGAAAGCTGGCGGCGTGGATCAGCGCGATCGAGCCGCCGTCGCTGTGGCCCAGCAGCCAGGGCATGCCGTGCGTGCGGCCGGGACCGATGTCGAGCGCGTCGAACAATGCGGGCAGCGCCTCGCGTGCCTGGCGATGCATGAAGTCGGGACGCCATTTTTCGTCGTGCGGCCGCGGCGTCGAACGTCCGTAGCCGTAGCGCGAGAACACCAGGCCGCGATAGTCGCCGGCCTCACAAAAATCGCGCGGAAAATCGCGCCACATGCTGACCGAGCCCAGCCCCTCATGCAGGAACACCACCAGCGGGCGCTGCGCGCGTTCAGGCCGCAGCCACTGGTACTCGATCCGGATACGGCGGTTGTCGAAGGGAATTTCCACCAGGCTGCTTTGCATGGGCACGTTGTTGTCTTGCATTGGTTCAGAAGGGATGTCCAGCGGCTACGGGCGCTTCATTGCGCCGCCTCCCGCGCGGCTTGCTCGCGCTGGCGCAGGCGGAAGCGCTGGATCTTGCCGGTCGCGGTCTTGGGCAGTTCGGGCACGCATTCGATCTGGCGCGGGTACTTGTACGGCGCGAGACGCGACTTGATAAAGGCCTGCAGTTCCGCGGCCATGCCGTCATGCCACTGCTGTCCGGGCCGCAGCACGACAAAGGCCTTGGGCTTGACCAGTTCGTCGGCATCCGTGACGCCGATCACCGCCGCCTCCAGCACGGCCGGGTGCTGCGCCAGCGCGGCCTCGACCTCGAACGGCGACACGTAGATGCCGCCGACCTTGAGCATGTCGTCGCTGCGGCCGGCATAGGTGTAGTAGCCATCGGCATCGCACAGGTACTTGTCGCCGCTGCGCGTCCATTCCCCGACAAAGGTATCGCGGCTCTTGTCGCGGTTGCACCAGTACATCAGCGCGGCACTGGGGCCCTTGATATAGAGATCGCCGATCTCGCCAGGCGCGCACGGCTCGCCGCGCTCGTCCAGCAGCTTCAGCGCGTAGCCTGGCACCGGCTTGCCGGTGGTACCGTAGCGCACCTCACCCGGCCGGTTCGACAGGAAGATGTGCAGCATCTCGGTGGAGCCGATGCCATCCAGGATGTCGCAGCCGAAATGCGCCAGGAAGCGTTCGCCGATATCGCGCGGCAGGGCCTCGCCGGCAGAGGTGCATACACGCAACGCCACCTCGGCGCGCGGCGGCAGCTCAGGCGCCGCCAACATGCCCGCAAACAGCGTGGGCACGCCGCAGAACACCGTGGGCCGCTGCTCGCGCAGCCGCCTGAACACGGCCGCCGGCGTGGGCCGCTCGGCCATCAGCACGGTGGTGGCGCCGACCGACATCGGAAAAGTCAGCGCATTGCCCAGCCCGTAGGCAAAGAACAGCTTGGCGGCCGAGAACACCACGTCGTCCTCGCGGATGCCCAGCACCTGGCGGGCATACAGGTCAGCTGTATGGAACAGGTTGCCATGCGTATGCACGGTGCCCTTGGGCCGCCCGGTCGAGCCCGACGAATACAGCCAGAACGCCATGTCGTCCGGGCCGCTGCGCACGGTCTGCGCGGGAGAACGCGTGCGCGCCAGCATCGCGCCCACGCTGCACGCCGGCGCGCCATCGGCATGCGGCGCCGCCTGGATCACCATCGGCGCCAGCCCGCTCTTCTCGATGGCGGCCTTCATCACCGGCAGCAGCGGCTCCGACACCACCACGGCGCGCGCGCCGCTGTGGCCAAGCATGTAGGCGTAATCGTCCGCGGTCAGCAGGGTATTGACCGCCACCGGCACCACGCCCGCCAGCAGGCAGCCAAGGAACACCGTGGGGAAATCAATGGTATCGAGCGCGCACAGCAGCAGCCGCTCTTCCTGGCGCAAGCCCGCGTCGCGCAGCGCGCCGGCAAAGCGGCGGGCACGGGCATCGAGCTCGCCATAAGTCAGCGAGGTGGTGTCGTCGATGTAGGCTGTCTTGGCCCCGCGCCCTGCCTCCAGATTGCGCGACAGCAGGTCTTCGGCGGCGTTGTAGCGGGTGGGCAGTGCCGCAACGGCATCGGTGGCGGGTGGGACAGCCGGCGGCACGGGCGATGCAGCCGCTGGCATGCCGGCGGCGGTATTGGGGGGCGTCATTGTCTCCACTCCTTGGTGTCGCGCCGCGGGCCATGGGCGCCGCGCCAACGTCAGTCCAGTCGCTGTTCTGCTTGCCGATGTCCGCCAATGTGCATGCCGGCATCCGCTTGTTGATGCATTTTATTTCATATCAACTATTATGCAAGCGAGGGGATGCACTATAGAGCAGGCTTTATCGAACCGACTGCCTGCCGCGCCACTTGGCGCACCAAGGCTGCTCGTATAATGCGCCCTTGCTTTTCCTGTCGGTCAACCCGAAACGAACACCATGCGCCGCGATCCCGCCCCGCTGCCCGCCAACGAGACCGAAGCCGACACGCGCCCTGCCGGGGATGCGCCCGCTGCAGCCGCCAACGCCGAGCGCGACCCCTACCTGACGCTGCTGGGCGAGCGCATCCGCTCGCTGCGCGCCTCGCGCGGCATGTCGCGCAAGGACCTGGCGCGCGGCGCCGGCGTGTCCGAGCGCTACCTGGCCAACCTGGAAACCGGCACCGGCAATGCGTCGGTGCTGCTGCTGCGCCAGGTGGCGCGCGCACTCGACGTGCCGCTGCCGGTGGTGCTGGCCGAAGTGGACGGCCTGAACGGCGAGCAGGCCACCGAGTTTGCGCAGATGGTGCAATGGCTGGCGCAGTTGCCCGCGGGCGACCTGGCGCGCGTGCGTGAGGCCTGCCGCCATGCACTGGCCCCCGCAGAGTCCGGCGATGCGCGCCACCGCCGCATCGCGCTGATCGGCCTGCGCGGCGCCGGCAAGTCGACCCTCGGCCGCGCGCTGGCTGCGGCCAGGGACGTGCCCTTTGTCGAACTGAACACCGTGATCGAGCAGGAAGCCGGCGCCAGCCTGTCGGAAATCCATTCGCTCTACGGCCAGGCGGCCTACCGCCGCTACGAAATGCGCGCACTGGAGCGCACCCTGCGCGAGCACGACCGCCTGGTGCTGGCCACGCCGGGCAGCCTGGTCTCTGAACCCGCCACCTTCAACCTGCTGCTGTCGCAGTGCTACACCATCTGGGTGCGCACCTCGCCGGAGGAACACATGGCGCGCGTGGTGGCCCAGGGCGACATGCGGCCGATGGAAGGCAACCGCGAGGCCATGGCCGACCTGCGCCGCATCCTGCAGGCACGCGCGCCGCTCTATGACCGCGCCGATATCTCGATCGACACCAGCGGCCGGGACGCCACCGCCTCGCTGCAACAGTTGCGCGCCCAGCTGCAGGCCGCCGGCGCCTGACCACCCGGCCGGCGGCGCGGCTGACAAAGAGATTGCGCCGGCCGTCTCCATGCACTATATTTCATCAAAAGCCGCAAGGCACTATAGTGCATTCAGGAGACAGCCATGTCCGCGCCGGCAAACGCCCCACTGTGCCCTGACCAGGCAGCCGCCTCGTCAGACAGGCCCGCACCCGTCACCTTCGAGCGTCATCCCGACCAGTACCACCACTGGAAACTGAGTTTCGACGGCCCCGTCGCCACGCTGGCGATGGACGTCGACGAGGAAGGCGGACTGCGCCCCGGCTACGCGCTGAAGCTCAATTCCTACGACCTTGGCGTCGATATCGAACTGCACGACGCGCTGCAGCGCATCCGCTTCGAGCACCCCGAAGTGCGTACCGTGGTACTGACCAGCGCGCGCGACCGCATCTTCTGCTCGGGCGCCAATATCTTCATGCTGGGGCTGTCGTCGCATGCGTGGAAGGTCAATTTCTGCAAGTTCACCAACGAGACCCGCAATGCCATCGAGGATGCCAGCCGGCACTCGGGGCTGAAGTTCATCGCCGCCTGCAACGGCACCACCGCCGGCGGCGGCTATGAACTGGCGCTGGCGTGCGACGAGATCGTGCTGGTCGATGACCGCTCGTCCGCGGTAAGCCTGCCCGAGGTGCCGCTGCTGGGCGTGCTGCCCGGCACCGGCGGCCTGACCCGCGTGACCGACAAGCGCCACGTGCGCCGCGACCACGCGGACATCTTCTGCACCACCACGGAAGGCGTGCGCGGCCAGCGCGCCAAGGACTGGAAGCTGGTTGACGAAGTGGTCAAGCCGGCGCGCTTTGCCGGGTACATCGCCGAGCGCGCGGCGGCGCTGGCGGCCACCAGCGACCGGCCACAGGGCCACCACGGCATCACGCTGACACCGCTGTCGCGCACCATCGAGCCCGACGGCTACCGCTACGAGACCGTGCGCGTGCATATCGATGCCGCGGCGCGCAAGGCCACGCTGACCGTATTCGGGCCCGACAAGCACCAGCCCGCGGATCTCGCCGGCGTGGTCGCGGCCGGCGCGCAATGGTGGCCGCTGAAGATGGCGCGCGAGCTTGACGACGCCATCCTGACACTGCGCGCCAACCACCTGGATATCGGCATCTGGGTGCTCAAGACCGATGGCGACCCGGCCGCGGTGCTGGCCGCCGATGCGCTGCTGCACGCGCATGCCGGCCACTGGTTCGTGCGCGAGACCATCGGCATGCTGCGCCGCACGCTGGCGCGGCTGGATGTGTCGTCGCGCAGCCTGATCGCGCTGATCGAAGCCGATTCCTGCTTTGCCGGCACGCTGCTGGAACTGGCGCTGGCCGCCGACCGCAGCTACATGCTGCACCTGCCCGACGCCCCGGACGACGCGCCGCGCGTGTTCGCCTCCGCCCTCAACTTCGGCCACTACCCCATGCCCAACGGGCAAACCCGGCTGGCGGCGCGCTTCTATGGCGACGAGGCCGCGCTCACGGCAGTGCGCGAGCATATCGGCGCGCCGCTGGATGCGCTCAGCGCCGACTCGCTCGGGCTGATCACCGCCGCGCCCGACGATATCGACTGGGAGGATGAAATCCGCATCGCCCTGGAAGAACGCGCCAGCCTGTCGCCGGATGCACTGACCGGGATGGAAGCCAACCTGCGCTTCGGCGGTGCCGAGACCATGGAAACGCGCATCTTCGGCCGCCTGACCGCGTGGCAGAACTGGATCTTCCAGCGCCCCAACGCCGTCGGCGAGAACGGCGCGCTGAAGGTCTTCGGCAGCGGCAACAAGGCACGCTTCGACTGGGACCGGGTGTAGCGCCCGGCCCCCGCCAGACAACAAGGAGACAGCACGTGAGCATCGACTACAGCCAGAAGATCCCCAACAACGTCAACCTGTCCGACGACCGCACGCTGCAGCGCGCACTGGAACACTGGCAACCGGCGTTCCTCGACTGGTGGCGCGACATGGGGCCGGACGGCTCGCACAACTTCGATGTGTACCTGCGCACCGCGGTGTCGGTCGATCCATCGGGCTGGGCGCATTTCGACCACGTCAAGATGCCGGACTACCGCTGGGGCATTTTCCTGCAGCCGGCCGACCCCGAGCGCAGAATCCACTTCGGCGAGCACAAGGGCGAAGCCGCCTGGCAGGACGTGCCGGGCGAGCACCGCGCCAACCTGCGCCGCATCATCGTCACGCAGGGCGACACCGAGCCCGCCTCGGTCGAGCAGCAGCGCCACCTGGGCCTGACCGCGCCGAGCCTGTACGACCTGCGCAACCTGTTCCAGGTCAACGTGGAAGAAGGCCGCCACCTGTGGGCGATGGTGTACCTGCTGCACCGCTACTTCGGCCGCGACGGCCGCGAGGAAGCCGAGGCGTTGCTGGAGCGCCGCTCGGGCGACCAGGACAATCCGCGCATCCTCGGCGCCTTCAACGAGCGCACGCCCGACTGGCTGGCGTTCTTCATGTTCACCTACTTCACCGACCGCGACGGCAAGTTTCAGCTGTGCGCGCTGGCCGAATCCGGCTTCGATCCGCTGGCGCGCACCACGCGCTTCATGCTGACCGAGGAAGCGCACCATATGTTCGTGGGTGAATCCGGCGTGTCGCGCGTGATCCAGCGCACCTGCGAGGTGATGCGCGAACGCGGCATCGAAGACCCCGCCGAAGTGCGCGCCGCCGGGGTGATCGACCTGGACACCATCCAGCGCTACCTGAACTTCCACTACAGCGTCACCATCGACCTGTTCGGCGCCGACCAGTCGTCCAACGCCGCCACCTTCTACAGCGCCGGCCTGAAGGGCCGCTTCGAGGAAGGCAAGCGCGCCGACGACCACGTGCTCAAGGGCGATGTCTATCGTGTGCTGGAAGTGCGCGACGGCCACCTGGGCGAGCGCGAGGTGCCGATGCTCAACGCGCTCAATGAAGTGCTGCGCGACGACTACATCAAGGACAGCATGGGCGGCGTGGCGCGCTGGAACAAGGTCATCGAAAAGGCCGGGATCGCGTTCCGCCTGACCGTGCCGCACAAGGCCTTCAACCGCAAGATCGGCACGCTGGCCAATGTGCATGTCTCGCCCGAGGGCCAGCTGATTTCCGAAGCCGAGTGGAAGGCCAACGAGCGCAAGTGGCTGGCCACCGACGAAGACCGCGCCTTTGTTGCGTCGCTGATGGGCCGCGTGGTGGAGCCCGGCAAGTACGCCAACTGGATCGCGCCGCCGGCGGTAGGCATCAACCGCCAGCCGATGGATTTCGAGTACGTGCGTTTCAACTGAACCAGAACCACAAGGACAGGCCAGGAGCCACCGGAGACACGCCATGGGCGCCCCCGACATCATCAAGCAGCACCTGATCGATCCGGAAATCTGCATCCGCTGCAATACCTGCGAGGACACCTGTCCGATCGATGCCATCACCCACGACGACCGCAACTACGTGGTCAGGGCGGACGTGTGCAACGGCTGCAACGCCTGCCTGTCGCCCTGCCCGACCGGCGCCATCGACAACTGGCGCACCATGCTGCGCGGCCAGGCCTACCCGATCGAGGCGCAACTGCTGTGGGACGAACTGCCGGCCGAGGTGCCGCTGCCGGAACTGGCCGACCTGGGTGAGGCGCCGGAGGCAACCCTCGGCAGCGGCACGGCAACCGGAGCCGCACCCGACGCCGTCATCCAGTCCGTGGAAACCAGCCGCCACACCTCGCCGCGTGCGCCGTGGTCGGCGGCCCATCCCTATGTGAACCTGCATGGCGTGCGCGCGCCGGTCATGGCGACCGTGGCCGGCAACTACCGACTGACCGCCGAGGACGCGTCCAGCGACATCCACCATATCGTGCTGGATTTCGGCACGCACTTCTTCCCGATCCTGGAAGGCCAGTCGATCGGCATCGTGCCGCCCGGCACGGATGCGTCGGGCAAGCCGCACTACATCCGCATGTACTCGGTGGCCAGCCCGCGCGACGGCGAGCGCCCGGGCTACAACAACCTGGCGCTGACCGTCAAACGGGTCGACCAGGACCACGACGGCAAGCCGGTGCAGGGCGTCGCGTCCAACTACCTGTGCGACCTGGCCAAGGGTGACAACGTACAGGTGGTGGGCCCGTTCGGATCGACCTTCCTGATGCCCAACCATGCCGAGGCCAGTGTAATGATGATCTGCACCGGCACGGGCTCTGCGCCGATGCGCGCCATGACCGAGCGCATGCGCCGCAACATGGCGCACTTCGGCGGGCGCCGGCAGCTGTTTTTCGGCGCCCGCAACGCCAACGAACTGCCCTACTTCGGCCCGCTGCTGAAGCTGCCCAAGGACTTCCTCGACATCCATTTCGCCTTCTCGCGCGACCCCGCCGCGCCACGCCGCTATGTGCAGGACGCGATCCGCGAGGCCGCGGACAGCGCCGTCGCCCTGCTGGCCGATCCCAACGGCCATGTCTATATCTGCGGACTGAAGGGCATGGAAGCAGGCGTGCTGGAGGCATTCGAAGCGGTGTGCGCCGGCGCCGGGCACGCCTGGCCGGAGATCGAGACCGCGATGAAGGCGGAGGGCCGGCTCCATATCGAGACCTACTGACGCCGCCCCCGCTGCTTGCTGATTTCTTCGGCAATCGCTTCCCTTCTGAAATGCATCGCCTATAATCTTTCTGAAGAAACAGGAGTGATGGCGATGCAATCCAGGCGGATTCCGGAAACCGATCCCGCCGGCGGCCCCGACCCCGGCACCACGCTGACCAAGGCGGTGATGCGCGCCGCGGGCTTCCTTGGCATCAGCCAGGCCATCGTGGCAAGCGTGCTGGGCATCAGCACGGCATCGGTGTCGCGCATGGCATCTGGCGGCTATGTGCTCGATGCGCACCGCAAGGAGTGGGAATTCGGCGTGCTGTTCGTACGCCTGTTCCGATCGCTGGATGCCATCCTGGGCCACGGTGACCAGGCCCGGCTGTGGCTGACCAATGAAAACCTGGCGCTGGGCGGCAAGCCCCTTGAAATGATCCGCACAACGGAAGGTCTGGTCCGTGTCGTTCACTACCTGGACGCCACCCGCGGTCGCATCTGAGCGCCGGCAGTTCGCGCTCACGCTGTGGCGGGCGGTGGAGGCCCAGCACGTCGTATCCACCATGCCGCTGGTCGACAGCCTGGAAGAACAGGCTGTGCTGGAAGCCGTGCTCGACGCCGGCAAACCCGCCGTGCCCGCCGAGGCACGCCACCTGCACTACCTGCTGTTCACCCCGTTCCGCTATCCGCCCTCGCCCTGGGGCTCGCGCTTTCGCGCCAGCCAGGACTCGGGCGTGTTCTATGGCGCCAACGAGATCCGCACCGCCTGCGCCGAACTCGGCTACTGGCGCTGGCGCTTCCTCAACGACAGCCCCGCGCTGCCGCGCATCGACGCCCGTGCGCAGACGCTGTTCGAAGTGAGCGTCGACACCTGGGGCGTGGCGCTGGACACACCGCCGTTCGACCAGGACCACGCAACCTGGACCGACCCCGACCACCACGAGCCCTGCCAGGCCTTCGGCCGCATCGCGCGCGAGGCCGGCCTTGGCATGATCCGCTACACCTCCGTGCGCGATCCCCAGCATGGCCCCTGCGGCGCGGTGCTGACCCCGCGCGCGTTCTCCCACCCGGCGCCGCTGGCCACCACCACCTGGATGCTGACGGTACGCCGCGACCGCGTGATCTGGCAGCGCGACGACCTGCAGCAACGCGACAGCTTCGAGTTCGAAGCCGCGCTGTGGCAGCGCACAATCGATAACGCTGGAAACGGCTGAACCTCTGCCCCGTGCCGGCGATCTAATCGTTATGGCACGCGGCAATGCTCACCGCTGGAAGGTATTTTTAAACAGGTGTTGCATTGCGCAACCAGATGCTATATAGTCTTCTCTTCGACGGACGCGGGGTGGAGCAGTTGGCAGCTCGTCGGGCTCATAACCCGAAGGTCGCAGGTTCAAGTCCTGCCCCCGCAACCAACCGCATGATGCGTATCATGCGGCACCGTCAAAGCAGATAAACCCGCCACTGGCGGGTTTTTTGTTTTCTAGTACTCTGCGGCGCTGGCAACCCGATGCTGCCCTCCGTGCAGCACCCGGCTGCGTTGACCGATGGTGCCCCACCGCCCCAATCATGCCTGCCGGCCCCCTCGGCGAGGGTGATACACTTTCGCCATTCCTCCCGGACGCCCCTCATGAAATTCTGCTCGAACTGTGGTCATGCGGTCGTGTTGCGCGTGCCTGACGGCGACAACCGCCCGCGCAGTGTTTGCGACAACTGCGGCACCATCCACTACGTCAATCCCCGCAACGTCGTCGGCACGATCCCGGTGTGGGAAGACAAGATCCTGCTGTGCAAGCGCGCCATCGAGCCGCGCTACGGGTTCTGGACCCTGCCGGCGGGCTTCATGGAGATCGGCGAAACCACCGCGCAGGCCGCCTCGCGCGAGACGCTGGAAGAAGCCGGTGCGCGCGTGCAGGTCGGGGATCTGTTCTCGATCCTGAACGTGCCGCATGTGCACCAGGTGCATCTTTTCTACCTGGCCACGCTGGACGACCTGGATATCGCCCCCGGCGAGGAAAGCCTGGAGGTCAAGCTGGTGGAAGAGGCCGATGTGCCCTGGGATGAACTGGCGTTCCCCACCGTGATCCACACCCTGCGCTGCTTCTTTGCCGACCGCGCCGCCGGCCGGCTGCAGGACGGCAGCTTCCGGCTGCACAGCCTGGATATCGACAAGCCCATGCGCCCGCTGACCAGCCGGGCCACGGTCACGCCCTGAGCGGCGCGGCTGCCGCGCATCGCCCTACGGCGCAGCCCGCATGATCACCTGGCTGGACCCGCAAGACCCGTTCCCGCCGGTTGACGAGGCGCTCGGGCCCGATTCCGAGGCCCCCGGGCTGCTCGCCGCCAGCCGCGACCTGTCGCCCCAGCGGCTGCTGCTGGCGTACCGCCAGGGCATCTTCCCGTGGTATTCGAGCGGCCAGCCGGTGCTGTGGTGGAGCACCGATCCGCGCATGGTGCTGCCCCCGCCGGCGCTGCGCGTCTCTCTCAACCTGCGCAAGACCCTGCGGCGCGTGCTGCGCGATGCTGACTGGGAGATCCGCGTCGACGACGACTTCCCGGCGGTGATGCGCGCCTGTGCGACCACGCCGCGCGACGGCCAGGACGGCACCTGGATCACCGACGACATCATTGCCGCGTACGGTACGCTGCACCGCAACGGCATGGCCCATTCGGTCGAAAGCTGGTACCGCGGCGAACGCGTGGGCGGCCTGTATGGGGTGGCGCTGGGGCGGATGTTCTTCGGCGAATCGATGTTCGCGCACCGCACCGATGCCTCAAAGATTGCGCTGGCGGCGCTGTGCGCGTTCCTCGGCAATCACGGCGTGGCGATGATAGACTGCCAGCAGGAAACCGACCACCTGGCCTCGCTGGGTGCGCGCCCGATCCCCCGCGCAGAATTCGTGGCCCATGTCCGGGCGGCGACCGCGCAGCCGGCGATCAGCCCGTGGCGGTTCGACAAATCGGTGCTGGAGCGCTGGGCCGGGACGCCAGCCGCGCCGGCCGGCTGAAACCTGGCACGGGACGCCCCGCTGACTGCGCGTCCGGCCGCATCGTCCCGCCCGGAGCCCCCTGAGTCATGAGCAAGCTGAAGGAACTTCCGCTCTCCGCGCTGCAGTTCTATGCCACGGCGCCCTACGCTTGCAGCTATCTCGACGGCCGCATGGCACGCTCCCAGGTCGCCACCCCGGCGCACCTGATCAATGCCGACGTCTATTCACGCCTGGTGCGCGCCGGCTTTCGCCGCAGCGGCATCTTCACCTACCGGCCGTATTGCGACGAATGCCACGCCTGCACGCCATGCCGCGTGGTGGTCGACCAGTTCGCGCCGGACCGCTCGCAGCGCCGCGCCTGGAGCCGCCACCAGCACCTGCAGGCACTGGTGGCGCCGCTGACCTACGTCGAAGAGCATTATTCGCTGTACCTGCTGTACCAGTCGATGCGCCACGCCGGCGGCGGCATGGACCAGGACAGCCGCGACCAGTACGAACAGTTCCTGCTGCAGAGCCGCGTCAACTCGCGCCTGGTGGAGTTCCGCGAACCGCCTGGCTCGCCCGAGGCCGGGCGCCTGCGCATGGTCAGCATGATCGACGTGCTCGACGACGGGCTGTCGTCGGTCTACACCTTCTACGATCCGCTTGAACGCAACGCCAGCTACGGCACCTACAACATCCTGTGGCAGATCCGCCAGACGCGTGAGCTGGGCCTGCCGCATCTCTACCTGGGCTACTGGATCGCCGACAGCCGCAAGATGGCCTACAAGGCACGCTTCCGGCCGCTGCAGGTGCTGACCGGCAACCACTGGCACGCGTTCGAGGACGAAGCCGGGGATGCGGCCAGCCCCGAGCCTGCACCCACCCAGGAATAGCCGGGTCGCGGCATCCGGCCGCGCGCCGCCCGGGTATGCGGCCCAGCCGCTACAATGCGGGCCTGGTATTCACTCTGCCCCTGCCCCACGTGCTCAACGCGCTCTACCCCCTGTTTCGCCCCGCCCTGTTCTCGATGGATGCCGAGGACGCCCATCATTTCACGCTGAACAACCTGCTGCGCGCCCATCGCATGGGCCTGGCGGCCTGCATCGGCAACAAGATTGCCGACGACCCGCGCACGGTCATGGGGGTGCGTTTCCCCAACCCGGTCGGCCTGGCCGCGGGGCTGGACAAGGACGGCGCCTATATTGACGGGCTGGCTGCGTTCGGCTTCGGCTCTATCGAGGTGGGCACGGTCACGCCGCGCGCGCAGCCGGGCAACCCGCGCCCGCGCATGTTCCGGCTGCCGCAAGCGGATGCGCTGATCAACCGCATGGGCTTCAACAACGGCGGCGTCGATGCCTTTGTCGCCAATGTGCGGGCATCGCGCTGGAAGGCCGAGGGCGGCGTGCTGGGGCTGAACATCGGCAAGAACGCCGATACGCCGATCGAGCGCGCCAACGATGACTACCTCTACTGCCTGGAACGCGTCTACCCGCACGCGAGCTACGTGACGGTCAATATCTCTTCGCCCAACACCAAGAACCTGCGCCAGCTGCAAGGCGCGAGCGAGCTGGACAGCCTGCTGTCGACGCTGAAGGACGCGCAGCAGCGCCTGGCCGACCAGCACAAGCGCTACGTGCCGCTGGCGCTGAAGATCGCGCCGGACCTGGATGCCGACCAGATCGGCAATATCGGCGACGCGCTGGTGCGGCACAAGATCGACGGCGTGATCGCCACCAATACCACCATCTCGCGCGATGCGGTGAAGGGCCTGCCCCACGCTGAGGAAGCCGGAGGCCTGTCCGGCCGCCCGGTGTTCGAGGCCTCGACCCGGGTGGTGCGCGCGCTGCACGGCGTGCTCGGCGACGCGGTGCCGATCATCGGCGTGGGCGGCATCTTCGGCGGCGCCGATGCGCGCGCCAAGATCGACGCCGGCGCGAAGCTGGTGCAGGTCTACAGCGGCCTGATCTACCGCGGCCCGGCGCTGGTGCGCGAGTGCGCCGCGGCGCTGCGCGGCTGAGCCGCGCGCCGTCAGGCAGAACTGGCGCGGCTCAACCCATTGCAGCCGGCCGCGTCAGTACGGAGCATTCACCACAACGTATTGGGGTCCCTGCGGCTGATACCAGGTGCTGCCGCATTGCTGGTACACCATGCCGCCATAGCTGACCGGGACGCAGCTTGGCGGAACCGAGCGCACGACCGAACCCACCACGGCAGCGGTCACAGCCACCGTTGCGGTAACGGCGGCAGCGGTGGCAACCGGATGGTAGTCGTTGTCCCAGCCGCCGCAGCATCCGCCATGCGTGTCGACATTGACGTTGACGTTCCGGTTCGTATTGACGTTGACGTTCCGGTTGGCATTGACACTGTTCACGCTGGAGCTGCGCACATTGTTCGTGCGTGCGTCGGCCCGCACGTTGCTCACCTGTGCGCCGCCACCACCGCCGCGCCCCGCGGCGTGACCGCCGCCACGCGCTTCAGCCTGCGGCACCCAGCCATAGGTGGCAAGCACGACTGCACCCAGGACCGCGAGGAGGGACTTTTCGACTCGTTTCATGTGCCTCTCCTTCACTGGGTCTTGAGCGGAACGAACTTGGCCTCACGGGCGCCCTGCGGCGGCGTGAAGTGGAAGACGGAATCCTTGAAAGCCGGCTTCAGCTTCCAGTCCAGCCAGGTCACCGACTGCGGACGTGCCTCGTCAGCCCGGTTGGTCATCACCACCTTGCGCGGCACCGGACGGCTGCCGCTTGCAATCCAGATCTGCCAGTCGACCGCCTCCTGGCGCAAGGCATAGTGATCGCAGAGGGTGCCATCGATGTAGTCACTGCCCGCGTACATGGCCGAGGTGATGTTGTCCACGGGTGCCGCGGGCGTTCCCCACAGGAACAGGTCGCCGATCGGCACCTCGATCCCGAACCGCTGGCGCAGATGAACGATCAGATCGCCAAGGTTTTCCGTCACGCCGGCAGACGCGTAGTACTTTTGCTCCGGCTGGTAGAGCGTAACGGTCTTGCCGTCGTAGATCAGGTCACGTTGCGCGCGCGCGCTTCGCATCTGCGCCCGTATCTTGTTCGGCCGGTCGATGTCGATCTTGGCGGTCGCCGAATGCTGCAGCTTCTGGCCATCGGCCAGGACGCGCTCTCCGTCCAGGTCGATATCGACGCTGAAACGCTTCAGCGTCGACAGGTAGGTGCCCATGTTGTTCAGGGCCTGGATCACCGCCGGGTCCACGGCATTGGCTGCCGGCTTGCTGGCAGCTGCCGGTTCAGTGGAAGCCGCGGGCTGGACCGACGCGGGCTGGGAGACCGGAGCCGAAGCCGTCGGCGCCGGGCTGCTGCACGCCGCAAGCGAGACCCCCAGCACGGCAATACTCAAGACACGATACATAGCGAACCTCACAGGTTTTGATGCCATCACGGAGGACAATCCATACCATCGCTCGCGGATCCAGCGCTGTGTTGGAGAGTTCGGGGCAACAGCCCGCTTCCAAGGCGTCCCGGCGCTGCTGCGGTGGATGAATGCTAGCTGATCTGAAATTCCGGATATCGATGGGAAGACATGAATCTTTTCGAAACGTGAATTCAAGATCCCCGCTTTGACCGCCAATACGTGGCGCGTGCCGCATCGTTTTCATCATGCCGGTGAAAGCCAGGACTCGAGGAAAGCCTCGACACCCGGATCGCGCAATTGCATGAAGATGCCGCCGCCGCAATCAGGGTAATCCACAAGCAAAATATGAATCCCGCGCAATAAAATGCGCCTCGATGGCGGATTGCGGGCGTCTGACAGCATCCGATGCCCCACTTCCGCATGATGACTGTCCATATCGTGCGCGGGAAGTGGTATCCTCGCAGGCTTATCGCTGTCGCATCCGACGCGCCCGCGCACGCTCCCTCCAGCCGCAGGAAGCCGCCGCGCCCGCCCGGACCGGCACCATACGCCAGCATGCGCGCGGGCCAGGACGGCGGACCGAACCATCCGCGGCCGTATCCAATCCAGAACCGAGTTTCGGGGGAGAACAGACAATGAAGTCCATCAAGGGTCTCGCAGCAACCAAGTCCATCCTGGGCGGCGCCGTGGCGCTGGCACTGCTGTACGGCGGCGCCGTGCAGGCCCAGACCGTCAAGGTGCTGTCGATCGTCGACCATCCCGCGCTGGACGCCATCCGCGACGGCGTGCGCGCCGAGCTGAAGGCCGCCGGCTATGACGCCGACAAGAGCCTGAAGTGGGAATACCAGAGCGCCCAGGGCAACACCGGCACCGCGGCGCAGATCGCCCGCAAGTTCGTCGGCGACAACCCGAACGCCATCGTTGCCATCGCCACCCCGTCGGCCCAGGCCGTGGTTGCCGCCACCAAGACCGTGCCGGTGGTGTACTCGGGCGTGACCGATCCGGTCGCCGCGCAGCTGGTCAAGAGCTGGTCGGCCTCGGGCACCAACGTGACCGGCGTGTCGGACAAGCTGCCGCTGGACAAGCAGGTCGCGCTGATCAAGCGCGTGGTGCCCAAGGCCAAGACCGTGGGCATGGTCTACAACCCGGGCGAAGCCAACTCGGTGGTAGTGGTCAAGGAACTGAAGGAGCTGCTGGCCAAGGACGGCCTGACGCTCAAGGAAGCCGCCGCGCCGCGTACCGTGGACATCGGCCCGGCCGCCAAGAGCCTGATCGGCAAGGTCGACGTGATCTACACCAACACCGACAACAACGTGGTGTCGGCGTATGAGTCCCTGGTCAAGGTCGCCAACGAATCCAAGATCCCGCTGGTGGCCGCCGATACCGACAGCGTCAAGCGTGGCGCCGTGGCCGCGCTGGGCATCAACTACGGCGACCTGGGCCACCAGACCGGCAAGGTCGTGGTGCGCATCCTGAAGGGCGAGAAGCCGGGCGCGATCGCCTCGCAGACCAGCGACAACCTGGAACTCTTCGTCAACACGGGCGCCGCTGCCAAGCAAGGCGTCACGCTGTCGCCGGAGCTGATCAAGGAAGCCAAGACGGTCATCAAGTAAGCACAGACTAGCACTGCCCCCTGCCGCCGCAAGACGGCGGGTGCTCCGTCGGGCCTATCCGGCCCGACGGGACAGAACAGGGCGAGGCGGCCGGCAGCCCCACACGGGCGTGCCGGCCCACCCGCCCCGAAGGCGGCGCCAAGGCAGCCGCCGGCCCCTGCAACAGGATTCCCCCATGTCCCTCTTTTCCCTTCTGGGCGCCCTGGAGATCGGCCTGATCTTCAGCCTGGTGGCGCTCGGGGTGCTGATCTCCTTCCGCATCCTCAACTTCCCCGACCTGACCGTTGATGGCAGCTTTCCGCTCGGCGGCGCCGTCGCCGCGACGCTGATCGCCGCCGGCCAGGACCCGTTCGTGGCCACTGCCGTGGCGATCGCGGCCGGCGCGCTGGCAGGCTTCATCACCGGCTGGCTCAATGTGCGCCTGAAGATCATGGATCTGCTCGCCAGTATCCTGATGATGATCGCGCTGTACTCGATCAACCTGCGCATCATGGGCCGCCCCAATGTGCCGCTGATCACCGAGCCGACGCTGTTCACCATCCTGCAGCCCGAATGGCTGCCTGACTACGTGCTGCGCCCGCTGGTGCTGCTCGTGGTGGTGGTGGTGGCCAAGGTCGGCCTGGACTGGTTCTTCAGCTCGCAGCTGGGCCTGGCGATGCGCGCCACCGGCGCCAACCCGCGCATGGCCCGCTCGCAGGGCATCCCCACCGGCCGCGCCACGCTGGCCGGCATGGCGCTGTCCAATGCGCTGGTGGCACTGGCCGGCGCGCTGTTCGCGCAGACCCAGGGCGGCTCCGATATCTCCATGGGCATCGGCACCATCGTGATCGGCCTGGCCGCGGTGATCATCGGCGAAACCATCCTGCCGGCACGCCGCCTGATCTGGACCACGCTGGCCGTGGTGCTGGGCGCCATCCTGTACCGCTTCTTCATCGCGCTGGCGCTGAACAGCGACTTCATCGGCCTCAAGGCGCAGGACCTGAACCTGGTCACCGCCGCGCTGGTGACGATCGCGCTGGTGCTGCCGGCGACCCGCAAGAAGCTGTTCGCCCGCAAGAACGGAGGTGCCTGAGATGCTGCGCGCACAAGACCTGAAGCTCACCTTCAACCCAGGCACCCCGATCGAGACCCGCGCCCTGCGCGGCCTCGGCCTGGAGATCCCCAGCGGCCAGTTCGTGGCCGTGATCGGCTCCAACGGCGCCGGCAAGTCGACCTTCCTGAACGCGATCAGCGGCGACCAGATGGTCGATTCGGGCCGCATCACCATCGATGACACCGATGTCACGCGCCAGCCCGCATGGGACCGCGCCCACCTGGTGGCCCGCGTGTTCCAGGACCCGATGGCCGGCACCTGCGAGGCGCTGACCATCGAGGAAAACATGGCCCTGGCCATGGCCCGCGGCAGCCGCCGCGGCTTCCGCCCGGCACTGAACCGCGCCTCGCGCGAGCTGTTCCGCGAGAAGCTGCGCCTGCTGAACCTGGGCCTGGAAAACCGCCTGACCGACCGCATCGGCCTGCTCTCCGGCGGCCAGCGCCAGGCGGTGAGCCTGCTGATGGCTTCGCTGCAACCGTCGCGCATCCTGCTGCTGGACGAGCACACCGCCGCGCTGGACCCGAAGACCGCCGCCTTCGTGCTGGAGCTGACCGCGCGCATCGTCGAGGAAAGCAAGCTGACCACGATGATGGTGACGCACAGCATGCGCCAGGCACTGGACTATGGGCAGCGCACGGTGATGCTGCACCAGGGGCAGGTGGTGCTGGATGTGTCGGGCGACAAGCGCAAGGGCCTGGATGTGCCGGACCTGCTGAAGATGTTTGAGCAGACGCGGCACGAGCAGCTGGATGATGATGCGCTCTTGCTGGGTTGAAGACGGCGGGCAATGAAGACGGGGAGCCAGGCGGCTCCCCTTTTTCATGCCAGTGCGCGACGCTTCAGTCGATAGTGATATGCCGCTGCCGAATCACGCCGGCCCAGCGCGTGCTTTCCTTCTGGATGGTGGTGGCAAGCTGCTGCGGCGTGCCGCCGGCCGCTTCCATCCCCAGCGTGGCCAGCCTTTCCTTCAGCGTCGGATCGGCCAGCACCGCATCAACATGCTGGCTGAGCTTGCGCACGATCTCCGCGGGCGTCCCCGCCGGCGCCATCAGCGCATACCACGACACCGCCTCGAACTTCGGGAAGCCCTGTTCGGCGATGGTCGGTACATCGGGCAGCACCGCCGAGCGTTTGGCGCTGGCCACACCCAGCGGGCGCAGCTTGCCGGCCTTGATATAGGGCAGCGCCGCCGACATCTGAGCGAACATCATCGTCACCTGGCCGCCGACCAGATCGGTCATGGCCGGGCTGACGCCCTTGTACGGCACGTGGTTCAGCTTGACATGGGCATCGAGCTGCAGCAGTTCGCCGGCCAGGTGCGCCTGGCTGCCGGCGCCGGGCGAGGCGAAGCTCAGCTCGCCCGGCTTCTGCCCGGCCAGCTTGAGCAGTTCCGCCAGCGATTTGACCGGCGTGGCCGCATTGACCACCAGCACGTTCTCGGCGGTGGCCAGCATCGCCACCGGCGCCAGGTCGGCCGGCTTGTACGGCAGGTTCGGCATCAGCGTGGGGTTCACCGCGATATTGCCGACCGGCACGAGCGCCAGCGTATAGCCGTCGGGCGCGGCCTTGGCCACCATGTCGACGCCGATGGTGCCGGCGGCGCCGGCCTTGTTCTCGACCAGCACGCTCTGGCCGGTGGCCTTGGCGATGCCTTCGCCGACCGCGCGGCCGAGCACATCGGCGGGCCCGCCGGCGGCGAACGGCACCACGATGCGCACCGGCTTGGCGGGATACCCAGGCGGCTGGGCCAGCGCGGGTGCGGCAGCGAGCCACGGGGCGCAGGCCGCGATGCAGGCAAGCATGCAGCGCATGGCCATGCGTCGAAGGACAGGATTTACGGCGAGCTTCACGGCAGCTTCCACATCAGGTTTCACAGCGGTCTTCATGACGGTTTCCCCTATTTGGCAGTGATCAGGCTTGGCGCCCCCACCGCGCCGGCAGTCTAGTTATCGTGCTTGGCCGTGCCCGGTCCGGCATCGGTCAGCGCAAACCCCGCCTGGTCCGCTTCACGTGCGAGTTCAGGCAGAACGGCATAGTCGGCCGGTTGCACCGGCGCAAAGCGCGCCAGCCCCAGCATGGACAGCAACGCGGTCCCCGTTGCACCCTCATGCAGCGTCAGCAGCGCGGCACGCACATACGCGCACTCGTGCGGGTCGGCCTGCGCGGAGGCGACCAGCGGCGGGATCGGCGCGGCCGGGGTCACCTCCAGCGTTTTCAGCTGGCCCGCGAGCCCGGGTTCGAAGCGGCGCAGCAGGTCCAGCACATAGCTATCGACCACTCCCACCTCGGCGTCCCCGCCGATGACCGCGTCGATGACCTCGCGCGGTGTCGGCGTAGGTGCGGCGGCAGGCCGGTACAGCGCATGGGTGCCGGCCGGCGCCAGCCGCATCAGGTGATGGCGCGGCGCGTTGTAGCCCGAGTTGGACTCAGGCAGCATGCATGCCAGCCGAGCGCCGAAGGTCTGCGCCAGCGCCTGCACCGGCGCGTCAGCACGCACGATGAATTCGCTGAAGTAGACCGGGCGCCCGCCGTAGCGCGCCAGCGCCGGCACCGGCGCGGCCAGCAATTGCGGCGTTACCGGCGCGCTGGCATAGGGATAGCCGCACATGAATACGCAGCCGCAGTCCGGCCGCGCCCACAACGCGTTGACCGGGGCAGGCGCGGGATGTTCGACATACGGCAGGTCCACGCCGGCGCGGTCGGCCACGTGCGCCAACAGCGCGCGCCACGCCTGCTCCACCGGCGCGCTGACCGAGTACATGCGGGCGTTGGCGATCATGCGTAGAGCAACCTCTGGCCCAGGCCGCGGCTCTCGGCCTTTTTCAGGATGGCGTGGCCCAGCGCGATATCGCTCAGCGACAGGCCGCGGTGCCAGAACAGGTTGGTCTCGTCGTCGCTCTGGCGGCCCGGCTTGCGCCCGGCGACGATCTCGCCCAGCTCGGCATAGAGCGTCTGTTCCGACAGCTTGCCGGCTTCCACATGCGCGCGCAGCGAGCCGAACATGCCGCCCTTGCACTGGCCCCAGTCATCCACCACCATCCTGGTCATGATGTCGGTCAGCGACAGCTCGACCGCGCTCATAGTGCCGTACGGCACGACAAAGGCGCCGGGCTTGATCCACTCGGTCTTCAGCATCGGCGTCGGCCGCTCCAGGCGCGAGGCCTCGATCACGATATCGGCGCCGCGCACGCACGACTCCCAGTCTTCGGTGACGACGATCTTCTTGCCGAGATCGCGCTCCAGCCTCGCGGCGAAGGCATTGCGGCTTTCGGGGCGGCGCGAGTGCACGCGGATCTCGTCGAAGTCGAACAGGCTGTCGAGCAGGCGCACATTCCAGTAGGAGGTGCCGCGCGCGCCGATATGGCCCAGCACCTTGCTGTTGCGGCGCGCCAGATGCTTGGCGCCGAGCGCGGTCAGCGCGCCGGTGCGGGCATCGGTAATGAAGGTGGCATCGATCATCGCCACCGGCATGCCGGTGCGCGGATCGAACAGGTTGAGCATCGCCATTTCCGATGGCAGCCCGAGCTTGTAGTTGTCGACGAAGTCGCCGACGATCTTGACGCCTGCCAGCCCCAGCGGCGCCACATAGCCGCGCAACACGTTGAAGTGGCCGTTGAAGGCGGGGTCGGGAATCAGGTGCACGCGTGGCTCGATCACGGTCTGGCCGTTGCCCTGCGCCACCAGCGCCTGTTCGACCGCGTCGAGGATTTCGGCGTCGGTCATTTCCAGGCGCGCGATGTCCTTGCCGTTGATGTAGGTGAGATGAATGTCGCTCATACAGTTTCCTGCCTCCGGGATGGAAAACCCTGCACACCGCTGGTGTGTGCCCTGTGGCGCGCGGCGTGTGTCGATGGAGTTCAGTGTAGGTATGGCGCCATTGACTGTCATATGCTTATATGTCAGCCAGCCTTAACATCAGGTTAATGTCATGAAAATGAACCTGCGCCAGATCGAGGTATTCCGCGCCGTGATGCTGACCGGCTCGATCAGCGGCGCGTCCAAGCTGCTGTACGTGTCGCAGCCGGCCATCAGCCGGCTGATGTCGCACACCGAGCAACGCCTCGGCCTGGAGTTGTTCCGCCGCACCAAGGGGCGGCTCTACCCTACGCCGGAAGCGCGGCGCCTGCTGGGCGAGGTGAATGCGGTCTACGAAGGGATCGAGCGCGTCAACGAGATCGCCGAGGACCTGGCGGCCAACCGCACCGGAAGCCTGCGCCTCACGTGCAGCCCCAACCTGGGCCAGACCGTGCTGCCGCGCGCCATCGCCAGCTTTCGCGCGGCGCACCCGGCGGTGCGGGTGGTGGTGCGTACGCAGATCCCCGGCAATATGCTGCGCGCGTTACTGTCGGGACAGGTGGACCTGGCCGTGTCGAACATGCCGCTGGTGCACCCCAACCTGGAGGCGCGCCTGCTGGTGAAGAACGCGATCGTGGCGCTGGTGCCGGCGGATCACCGGCTGGCCACGCGGAGTTGGGTGCGCCCGGCCGAGCTAGTCGGGGAAGACCTGATCGGCTACGGACCGGACGTGCCGTTCGGATTGCTGGTCCATGAGATGTTCGGCAGCGAGGGCAACCAGCCCGATATGCGCGTGCAGGTGGAGCAGGCGCACGTGGCGCGCGCGCTGGCGCAGGCCGGCGCCGGCATCGCGCTGGTCGATGCCATGACCGTGTTCGGCCAGAGCTGGCCCAATATCGTCGCGGTACCGGTACGCACCAAGGTCAATGCCTCGGTGCAGATCTTCCATGTGCAGACCGAACCGCTGTCGCGGCTGTCGCTGGAATTCGTGGATACGCTGACGGGGATGATGAAGGGTTAGTGGTGCTGTACTGAAGCCTCAGACCGTTGCCGCCTTGTCCAGCCAGCGCGTCAGCTGGTCCGTCACAGCCGAGCTCGAGAACGAGCAACTATCCTGCGCGAACACTGCCGACATCTCGAGCCGGCGCAGCAGCTCTTCCATCGCCTGCCCGTAGACCGGCGGCAGCGCCAGCCCGGTGCCGGCTTCGCGCCATGCGCGCACCAGGTCGCCAGCGGGCATCGATCCCGCCAGGTGCTGGTCCAGTGCGGCACGCATGCACGCCAGGGCTTCGCTGTTGGCTGCGCTCATGAACGTGCCCTCCTTTCCTTGTACAGTTCGCGGAACGTGCGGCCCGACGGGGCCGGCATGTCGCGGGTTTCGGTCCAGCCCTTGCCCGCCATCGGCAGGCTGGCAATCAGCTTGTTGCTGCCGCCCATGCGGCCCAGCAGCCAGGCGCCGATGCGGGTGGCAAAGGCATACAGTTCCGGGCGTTTGGCGACGTAGCCCCACGCCTGCAGCGCGAAGCGCTCCTGCCACGGGCGCAGCCCGCGCTCCATCTGTCTCTCGCGCAGCTTGCGCAGCAGGTCCGACAGCGGGATCGACGCCGGGCACACCCGGTTGCACTCGCCGCACAGGGTCGCTGCCTGCGGCAGGTCCACCGCGTTGGCCAGGCCGACGTAGCTGGGCGTCAGCACGCTGCCCATCGGGCCCGGATAGACCCAGCCGTAGGCGTGGCCGCCGATCTTCTGGTAGACCGGGCAGTGGTTCATGCAGGCGCCGCAGCGGATGCAGCGCAGCATCTCCTGGAAGTCGCCGCCGATCAGCCCGGTGCGGCCGCCATCGACCAGCACGAAGTACATATGCTCGGGGCCGTCGCGCTCGCCCTCGGCGCGCGGGCCGGTCAGCAGCGAGAAGTAGTTCGAGATGGCCTGGCCAGTGGCCGAGCGCGGCAGCAGCCGCATCACCGTGGCCAGGTCTTCCAGCGTCGGCAGCACCTTTTCGATGCCGGTCACGGCCACGTGCACGCGCGGCATCACCGTGCACATGCCTTCGTTGCCCTCGTTGGTGACTACCGCCACCGAGCCGGTCTCGGCAATGATGAAGTTGCCGCCGGTGACGCCCATGTCGGCGCTCAGGAACTCGGGCCGCAGCACTTCGCGCGCCTCGCGCGTCATCTCCGGGATCTCGGTCAGCCGCGGCTTGTGGTGGACCCTGGCGAACAGGTCGGCGATCTCGTCCTTGTCCTTGTGCACCACCGGCGCAATGATGTGCGACGGCGGTTCCGAGTCGTTGATCTGCAGGATGTATTCGCCCAGGTCGGTCTCGATGCTCTGCACGCCCATCTCGCCCAGCACCTGGTTCAGGCGCATTTCCTCGGTCACCATGGACTTGCTCTTGATGACCTTCTTCACGCCATGCTTCTGCGCGATCTCGGCCACCAGGCGCGCGGCATCGGCGGTGGTCTCGGCAAACAGCACCGTGGCGCCGCGCCGGGTCGCGTTCTCTTCGAAGGTGGCGAGCCAGACGTCGAGGTTTTCCAGCGCGCGGTTGCGGCGCTCCTTAATGGCCTCGCGCGTGGCGTCGAAGTCGATATCGCGGATCGCGTCGGCGCGCGCCGTGACGAACTTGGTCGAAAGCTTCTTCAGGTTCTGCTGCAGGCGCTGGTCGGCCAGCTTCTGGCCGGCGCGCGCCTTGAATTCCATGCTGTGGACTTGCATCGTGGCGATTCCCCGGATTTCAGCGGATGTCAGGCGTCGCCCGCCAGCACCTGGGCGATATGCAGCACGCGCGTGCTGCTGTCGCCGGTGCGGCGCAGGCGGCCTTCGATATTGAGGATGCAGCCCAGGTCGCCCAGCACCACCGTATCGGCGCCGCTGGCCTTGATGTTGGCGCACTTCTCGTCGACGATTGCCGTCGAGATATTGCCGTACTTGACCGAGAAGGTGCCGCCAAAACCGCAGCAGGCTTCGCAATCCTTCATTTCTGTCAGCTGCACGCCCGGCAGGCGCGACAGCAGCTCACGCGGCTGCTGCTTGACGCCCAGCTCGCGCAGGCCGGAACAGGAATCGTGATAGGTGACATGGCCCGAGAACGACGACGGCAGCGTCTGCACCCTGGCCACGTTGACCAGGAAATCCGTCAGCTCGAACACGCGTTCGCGCAGGCGCTCGTAGCGGCCGTTGAGTTCGGGATCGTTGTGCAGCAGGTCGCCGTAATGCTGGCGGATCATGCCGCCGCAGCTGCCCGACGGCACCACGATGTAGTCGAACATCTCGAACTCGCGCAGGAATTTCTCCGCCAGGTCGCGCGACACCGCGCGCTCGCCCGAGTTGTAGGCCGGCTGGCCACAGCAGGTCTGCGCCTCGGGCACCATGACCTCGTAGCCGGCGGCTTCCAGCAGCTTGAGCACCGAAAACCCGATTTCCGGACGCATCAGGTCCACCAGGCAGGTGGCGAACAGACCAACTCGCATTGTCGACTTCTCCAGACCCCGAAACCCCGCAATTATGCGCGCTTGGCGTCGCGCGTGGCGCACAAACCGTTCAGCAAGGGCGTGAATCCGGTGCAATGAACATCACTTTCGGGAGCAACATCACCGGGCGTTTCTTACGGTAATGTCATTCCACCTATTGAAATTTTCACAATGCGAGATAGAATCAGCCAGACGCTTAAAAATGCCGCAAGGCAACATTTTTCCTTTTCCCTTCTATGTCCGACGCAGACAAGTCACCCGGCAAGACGTCCATCCAGGTCATCGAGCGCATGATGACCCTGCTGGACGCCCTCGCGCAGCACGCCGATCCGGTCAGCCTGAAAGAGCTGTCCCTGGCCACGGGGCTGCATCCTTCCACCGCCCACCGCATCCTCAACGACATGGTGGCCTGCCGCTTTGTCGACCGTTCCGATCCCGGCAGCTACCGGCTCGGCATGCGGCTGCTGGAACTGGGCAACCTGGTCAAGGCCCGCCTGTCGGTGCGCGACGCGGCGCTGGCGCCGATGCGCGCGCTGCACCGCGTCACCGGCCAGACCGTGAACCTGTCGGTGCGCCAGGGCGACGAGATCGTCTACATCGAGCGCGCCTACAGCGAGCGCTCAGGCATGCAGGTGGTGCGCGCCATCGGCGGCCGCGCGCCGCTGCACCTGACCTCGGTCGGCAAGCTGTTCCTGGCTGCGGACGAAGCTGCGCGCGTGCGCAACTATGCCACCCGCACCGGGCTGGCCGGACATACCCGCACCTCGATCACCGACCTGACCAAGCTGGAGCGGGAACTCAGCTGGGTGCGCTCCAACGGCTATGCGCGCGACAACGAAGAGCTGGAACTGGGCGTGCGCTGCATTGCCGCCGGCATCTATGACGACTCGCGCCGGCTGGTGGCCGGGCTGTCGCTGTCGGCGCCGGCCGACCGGCTGCAGGACAGCTGGCTGCAGAACCTGAAGGACACGGCGCTGCAGATCTCGCGCGGCATGGGCTACGTGACCGAAGCCGCCGCCTGACGACCGAATCACCAGCCACCGCCAACGCGCGGGCTGCCAGCATGGCAGTCCGCGCGTTTTGCTTTGGCGCCCTGGCCACCGTTATTCAATGGTTTACCCTTAGTTTTCAGATAACCAGCAAACCTTATAATCGGCACCCATGCGAACCCGCGCCGTCACCCTCACCGAACAGGTCACCCGCCAGTTGCGCGCCGATATCGAAAGCGGCGCCTACCCCGTCGGCAGCCGGCTGCCGACCGGCAGGCAGCTGGCCGAGCAGTACGGCGTCAGCGCCGCAGTGATCCGCGAAGTCACCGAGCACCTGCGTTCGCAGGGGTTCGTCGAGTCACGCCAGGGCGTCGGCTGCACGGTGCGCTCGCGTACCGGCGCGGCGGGATTCCAGCTGCCGCGCGAACCCGATATCGACGCCAGCGGGCTGGCCGACCTGTACGACCTGCGCATCGACCTGGAAGGCGCCGCCGCGGCGCTGGCCGCCGTGCGCCGCACCGATGAGGACGTGGCCGCACTGAGCGCACTGCTGCAGCGGCTGCACGCTCATCTCTATGACCCGCAGCCGGCCGCCGATATCGACGCCGCCTTCCATATCGGCATTGCCGCCGCCACGCACAACCCTTACTACCGCCAGCTGCTGCAGTACCTGAACCTGCAGCTGCACCAGGCCGTGGCCACCGCGCGCGCCAATACGCTGCGCCAGGCAGGCCTGGCCGAGACCGTGCATGCCGAGCATGAAGCGATCGTCGATGCCATCCGCCGTGGCAATGCCGCGGCAGCCCGCGCGGCCGCGGTGACGCATCTGCAATGCGCCGCACACCGGCTTGGCCTTGTGCTGCGCAGGCGCGCCGATGAAACGTCGACAGCCCGCGCCGGCAGCCACCCTTCCCTTTCCTGAGACGACACTGCCATCATGCAAACCGGCCAATTCGCCCAGCGGCTCACCGAGGCCCTCGGCGCCGACACCGTCCTGACCAACCCCGACGACATCGCCCCGTGGCTCTCCGACTGGCGCGGCATCTACCGCGGCCAGGCCCAGGCCGTGCTGCGGCCGCGTACCGTGGACGAGGTGTCGCGCGCCCTGGCGCTGTGCCAGCAGGCCGCGGTGCCGGTGGTGCCGCGCGGCGGCAATACCGGCCTGTGCGGCGGCGCCACGCCCGATGCGCAGGCGCAGAACGTGGTGCTGAGCCTGGATCGCATGAATGCGGTGCGCTCGCTCGACACCATCGCCAACACCATGGTTGCCGAGGCCGGCTGCGTCCTCGGCAACCTGCGCCGCGCGGCGCAAGACGCCAACCGGCTGCTGCCGCTGTCGCTGGCGGCCGAAGACTCATGCCAGATCGGCGGCAACCTTGCGACCAATGCCGGCGGCGTGAACGTGGTGCGCTATGGCATGGCGCGCGAGCTGGTGCTGGGCGTGGAAGCCGTGCTGCCCAACGGCGAGGTCTTCCACGGCCTGCGCACGCTGCGCAAGGACAATACCGGCTATGACCTGAAGCAGTTGCTGATCGGCTCCGAAGGCACGCTCGGCGTGATCACCGCGGCCGCGCTGCGGCTGTTCCCGCGCACCGACACGCGCAGCGTGGTGCTGGCGGCGGTGGCCTCGCCGGCGCAGTCGCTGGCGCTCTATGAGCTGCTGTTCGCGCAATGCGGCGCGCGCCTGCAGGCCTTTGAATTCTTTACCGGCGACTGCCTGGACCTGGTGCTCACGCACGCGCAAGGGGTGCAGGAACCGTTTGCGCAACGCTACCCCGCCTACGTGCTGGTGGAACTGGCCGACACCACTGACGAAGATGCGCTGAACGCGCTGCTCGAACGCGTCATCGGCGAGGCGCTGGAGCGCGAGCTGTGCCTCGATGCAGCCGTGTCTGCCTCGCTCGCACAATTGCAGGCGCTGTGGAAACTGCGCGAGGAAATCTCCGAGGCACAGCGCGCCGACGGCCCGCACCTGAAGCACGACATCTCGCTGCCGATCGAGCAGATCCCGGCCTTCATGACCTCGATGGAAACGCGGCTGCGTGTGCTCGATCCCGCCATCCGGCCCTTTATCTTCGGGCACTTCGGCGACGGCAACCTGCACTACAACCTGTCGCGCCCAGCCGGCGCGCCCAAGGACTGGGCGGCCACGCTAGGCGATGCGGTGACCGACGCGGTGCTGGACGAAGTGATGCGCTACGGCGGCAGCATCAGCGCCGAGCATGGCATCGGCCAGCTCAAGCGCCATGCGTTCCTGGCCATGAAGGACCCGCTGGAACTGCGGCTGATGCGCGAGATCAAGGCCGTGTTCGACCCGGCCGGGATCATGAACCCCGGCAAGCTGCTCTGACGGCTGCGGCCGCCCAAAAGAAAAACGCGCCGTAGCACGGCGCGTTTTTTCCGGTCAGGCGTTCCGTATCAGATGCCGCGCGACTGCTGCGAGGCCAGGATCGCGTGCGCACCGCCCGGAGCCTGCGTCAGGTTCGGCGACGACGGGAAGCCACGCTGCGGCGACGATGGCGACGATGGCGACGGCGCATGCTCCAGCCAGTCCTTGACGCGGTTGGCATCGGCAAAGCGCGACAGCTTGCCGGCCGAGTCCAGGAACACCATCACCACGTTGCGGCCCTGGACCTTGGCCTGCATCACCAGGCACTGGCCGGCTTCGGAGATAAAGCCGGTCTTCTGCAGGCCGATCTCCCAGTTGCCGCCGCGCACCAGGCGGTTGGTGCTGACGTAGTGCTGGGTGCGGCCCAGCACGTTGACCTCATGCTCGGTCTGCGTCGAGAACTCGCGGATGGTCGGGTTGCGGTACGCCGCGTTGACCATGCGCACCAGGTCCGTTGCGCTCGACACATTGCTGCTCGACAGGCCGCTGGAATCGACGAAGTGGCTGTCGTTCATGCCCAGCTCGCGGGCCTTGCGGTTCATCGCCTGCACAAAGGCCGGCAAGCCGCCCGGGTAGTGGCGGCCCAGCGCCGACGCGGCGCGGTTCTCGGACGACATCAGCGCCAGCAGCAGCAGTTCCTGGCGCGTCAACTGCGTACCAAAGCGCAGGCGCGAGCCGCTGTGCTTCTCGGTGTCGCGGTCGTCCTCGGAGATGGTCAGGACTTCGTCCATCGGCAGGCGGGCGTCCATCACCACCAAGGCGGTCATCAGCTTGGTGATCGAAGCAATCGGCAGCACCGCACTGGCGTTCTTCTGGAACAGCACCTCGTTCGAGTTCTGGTCCATCACCAGCGCCACGCTGGAACGCAGTGCCAGCGCGTCATCGGTGTCGCGCAAGCCCATGGCTTCGCCCAGCGACGGCTTGGCCGGGGTGAAGACGGCGCGCACGGGTGCGGCGCGCTGGGCCACGACGGTATGGCGCTTGCCGTTCTTCAGCACCACCACTTTGCGCGTGCTGCTTGCCTCGCTCTTGGCGACCTTGCCGCCACGCGAACTCTTGGCAACAGTCTTCGAAGCACTCTTTTTCTCGGCGTTAGCCGATTTTGCCTGCTTCTTGGACGTTTTTTGGGTAGTTGCGGACGTGGTGGCCGCTTCGGCCACAGGCGCCGCGACCATCGACACCGACACCAGGACCGCGGCAGCAACAGCGGACAGGGGTGCGGAACCGAAGAATCTGGAAAAAATGGAATCAGACCGGAACATGATTCGTTCAGCGCATAGGAATGGCGCTAGTGTAGGAAAGAAAGAAATTGTTAGCAAGATTAAAGACTTACAGACGCTCCTTAAAGTTCGATTTGCAAACATTTCCACATTATGGAAAAAGCAACCAAAAGGTCACGTTTGCATGCGAACCGCCTCTGGCTTGCCCCAGGCGTACCCGGGTTCACCTTGCTGCCCCTTGGAAACACTTCAGCCAATACAGGGAAGTCGCCTTGTATATCGGCATTCATCGTTACACATTGATACAAACTTTGCTATGAGAGGAAACGCGCGAACCCGCTGACCGGTTCACGTTCCGTGGTCAGTTGGTTCTCGATCGCTTCCGGGTCGGCAAAACCCAGTGACATGCCGCACACCACCATTTCCTCCGGCGGCAGCCGCAGGTGACTGCCAATGATCTTGTGGAACTGCGTGAACGCCGCCTGCGGGCAGGTATCGAGCCCGCGCGCCCGGGCGGCGACCATGATGCTTTGCAGGAACATGCCGTAGTCCAGCCAGCTGCCCTGCTCCATGATGCGGTCGATGGTGAAGATCATCCCCACCGGCGCATCGAAGAAACGGAAATTGCGCGCGTGCTGTTCGTGCATGCGCGCCTTGTCTTCGCGGCTGATCTCGAGCAGCCCATACAGGTCCCAGCCCACCTTGCGCCGCCGCGACAAGTAGGGATCGGCCCACTCGCGCGGGTAGTACGGATACTCCTCCAGGTACTTGCTGTCACGCTCGGGGTCTTCGTAGGCGCCCAGCACATCGGCGCACAGCTTGGCCTTGGCCTCGCCGGACAGCACATAGACCCGCCACGGCTGCGTATTGGTGCCCGACGGCGCACGGCTGGCCACGGCCAGGATTTCTTCGACGGTCCGGCGCGGCACCTGCGTATCGAGAAAGGCCCGCACCGAACGCCGCGTCAGGATCGCGCGATCCACGCAGTCCACGGCACCCTGCGAACCGAATTGCACCTCGTGGGACATCTTGTTCATCTCCTGCTGCCCCTTCCTTACCCTTGCCCGCCCGTCACTGCGTCGGTCATCACCAACGGCAGCAGCGCCTCGCGCAGCGGCTCCGGCAACGGCACCGGCCGGCGCGTGGCGCGATCGACATAGACGTGGATGAAATGCCCCTGCGCGGCGGCGGTCTCGTTGTCGCCGCTGAACAGCCCGACCTCATAGCGCACGCTCGACGTGCCCAGCCTTGCCACGCGCAGGCCGGCCACGACGGTCTCGGGGAAGCTGAGCGACGAGAAGTAGTTGCACTGCGTCTCGATCACCAGCCCGATCGTGTTGCCCGACGTGACATCGAGCACGCCCTGCCGGATCAGGTAGGTATTCACCACGGTATCAAAGTAACTGTAGTAGACAACGTTGTTGACGTGGCCATAGACATCGTTATCCATCCAACGCGTGGTGATCGGCTGGAAGTACGGATAGGCACTGCGCGACTCGGCTTGCGGTTTCATGAGACGTGGACGGGACAGGATGGGATAGGAATACTCTGAAGTAACCGCATACGCGACACGAACGCGCCGTGGCTAGCGGCGGATGACAAGGGCAACACCAAGCGCCGCGAGCACCATGCCGGCGGCGGCCAGCGGCGGAAAGCGCTCGCCGAAGAGCAGCCAGGCCATCACCGCGGTAGTGGGCGGCGTCAGGTACATCAGGCTCGACACCTTGGTGGCCGCACCCTGCCGGATCAGCAGGAACAGCAGCGAGATCGCGCCGATCGACAGCGCCACCACCGACCACGCCATGGCACCAAACATCGCGGCACTCCACTGCACCGCGCGAGTCTCGAACAGGAACATGAACGGCACGCACGCAAGTGCCGCCGCGGCGAACTGGATCACCGAGCCCATGCGCAGGTCGAACACCGCGCAGAAGTGCTTCTGGTAGACCGTGCCGATCGTGATGCTGAGCAAGGCGCCACCCGCCAGTGCCAGGCTTGCCGGCGTGAGCCCGCTGGCACCCAGCTTGTTGGCCACTACCAGCGCCACGCCGGCAATGCCCAGCAGCAGCCCCAGCCACTGGCGCGCGCCGATGCGCTCACCCATGCGCGTGGCGATCAGCGCGGTCAGGATCGGCTGCATGCCGACGATCAGCGCCGATACGCCGGCGGGCATGCCAAGCTTGATCGCCGCCCAGACGCCGCCCAGGTAGCCCGTCTGCAGCAGCAGCCCGGCGACGGCGATATGGCCGACCGCGCGCCAGTCCGTTTCCGCCTTGCCTGGCAGGCGCGGCAGCGGCACGCGCGCCAGCAGCACGAATGGCACCATCAGCACCACCACGCCGGCAAAGCGCAGGAACAGGAAGGTCATCGGCTCCGCATACGGCATGCCGTATTTGGCGACGATAAATCCGGTGCTCCAGATCAGCACGAACAGCCACGGCATCGACGCCACCCACAGCGTGGCGCGGGCGCTTGCCGCTGCGCCGCCCTGCTCCATCACGCCGCTCATGAGGCCAGCGCCACCTGTGCATGGCGCGCGTGATATTGCGCGGCCAGGCTCACAGTCTGCGCGTGGACCGCGACAGTGTCCTCGATCTGGTTGCCGTAGCCGCCCGCCATCGCCACCGCCACCGGCAACTGGCGCGCATGCGCGGCATCGAACACCAGCCGGTCGCGCCGTGCCAGGCCCGCCAGGGTCAGCCTGAGCCGCCCGAGGCGATCGCCCTCATGCGGGTCGGCGCCGGCCAGGTAGATGAGCAGCTCGGGATCGAAGCGGCTGAACAGCGTGTCCAGCGCCGCCTGCAGCGCCTGCGCATAGGTGTCGTCGTCGCAGCCGTCCGGCAGGCCGACGTCCAGGTCGCTGGCCTCTTTGCGGAACGGATAGTTCTTCTCGCCATGCAGTGACAGCGTGAACACGGACGGATCGCCTTGCAGGATCGACGCGGTGCCGTTGCCCTGGTGCACGTCCAGGTCGACCACGGCCACGCGGCGCACGGCGCCATCGCGCTGCAGCACGCGGGCCGCAATGGCGGCATCGTTGAACACGCAGAAGCCGCCGCCCTTGTCGGCATACGCATGGTGGGTGCCGCCCGCCAGGTTCACGGCAATGCCTTCGCGCAGCGCCGTCCGGCAGGCCTCGATGGTGGCGCCTGCCGAGCGCCGCGAGCGTTCCACCATGGCCTCGGACCACGGGAAGCCGATCTCGCGCTGGCGCGCCGCGTCGAGCGTGCCGGCTGACGCGGCCTGCACGTACCCGGGCGTGTGCGCCAGCAGCAAGGCGTCGTCGCCCGCGCGCGGCGCCTCCACCAGGCGCAGCCCCGGCACCTGAGCCGCGACGGCATCGCGCAGCATGCTGTACTTGCGCATCGGGAAACGGTGCCCGGGTGGCAGTGGCAGCACAAAGTGGTCGGTGTAGAAAGCGAGCATGGAAGTGGCCTGGGCGGTTCTGTTCACGTCTTGTTGGATTCCCGGCGGCGGCCAGCCGTGCGGGCGCGGGCAATCTGCGATGGTAGCACCCCTGCCTGGCCATCGCCGGAGCGCCCCGGGATGGCGCCGCAGCCACATCCGTGCATCGCCGCAACGCTATTTTGTGCATCGCACAAAATCCGCTTGACATTGAATCCGGCGTCTCTAAAATAGGAATTGTTGCGGCGCACCAAACAAGAAATGCGCCTTGACCCACCCACACGCCTGGGCTGGCCGAATCGGGCACAACACCGTCACGGCCCTGACATCTAGGCGGCTTAATTTGCTAGACCTTGAAGTTCACCACTGGAGACCAGCAATGATCCTCACCCCGGAACAAGTTGCAGCAGCGCAAAAGGCCAACCTCGAAACGTTGTTCGGCCTGACCACCAAGGCGTTTGAAGGCGTCGAAAAGCTCGTCGAGCTGAACCTGCAGGTCGTCAAGACCTCGTTCGCAGAAGGCGTCGACAACGCCAAGAAGGCACTGTCGGCCAAGGACGCGCAGGAACTGCTGGCCATCCAGGCCGCAGCCGTGCAGCCGGTTGCCGAAAAGACCCTGGCCTACACCCGCCACCTGTATGAAATCGCTTCGGAAACCCAGAGCGAGTTCACCAAGGTAGCCGAGGCCCAACTGGCCGAAGGCACGAAGAACGTGCAAGCCCTGGTCGAGAACCTCGCCAAGAACGCCCCGGCCGGTTCGGAATCGACCGTGGCCATCGTGAAGTCGGCGATCTCCGCTGCCAACAACGCCTACGAGTCGGTGCAGAAGGCGACCAAGCAAGCGGTCGAAATCGCTGAAACCAACTTCCAGGCTGCGGCATCGGCTGCCACCAAGGCTGCCCAGCAAGCCAGCGCCACGGCCCGTACGGCCACGGCGAAGAAGACGACGGCTGCCTGATAGCTGCCTGCGTTGAAGATGGACCGGCTGCGGCCGGTCCGTTGGCAAAGCATATCGACGCCTGGCGTTTGCGGTGTGCTTTGCCAACGATGAAGGTAGTGCCCTGACTGAGTTGCACCGGCGCTGCCTTGCCTGCCGATGTCTCCTCGGTACCGCGGTCTCCTTGTCCAAAGGTATCGTTAAACCCGACCTCTACAGGTCGGGCTTTTTTTTGCTCTTCACCCTTCCACCAGGTTGGTCCCAGTGACCAGCGGCTGTGGGCCCTGCGCCTGCATGCCGGCTTATTCCCCGATGTGCACAGGAATCCGCCGCCGCCCAAACTGACGCTCAAAATTCCCGAAACGTCCTGCAATCTGCGCAAAGCAGTCTGGGCAAGTTCCCGTGGGAGTCAGGCGATAGCTTTCGATCGCATGCCAGTCGCGCACAATGAGCTGCGCGCGGCAAGCGGGGCAATAGGTGGTGGCACCGGCGGTGTCGTGGACGTTGCCGGTGTAGACGTAGTGCAGTCCCTCCGCCAGCGCGTGCTTGCGGGCGCGCGCAAGGGTGGAACATGGTGTCGGCGGCACGTCGCGCATCTTGTAGTCCGGATGGAATCCGGTGAAGTGCAGCGGGACGTCAGGGCCAAGCTCCCTGGCGATCCACTGGGCCTCGGCCCGAATCTCGTCATCGCTGTCGTTCTTGCCGGGAATGAGCAGCGTCGTGATCTCCAGCCAGACATCGGTTTCGTGCTTCAGGTACTGGAGCGTCTCCAGTACCGGCTGCAGGTGCGCCCCGGTGAAGGCAAGATAGAACGCGTCGGTAAAGCCTTTCAGATCGACGTTTGCCGCATCCATCCTGGCGTAGAAATCACGCCGCGCCTCGGCGCCCATATACCCGGCGGTCACCGCCACCGCCTTGATGCCCAGTTCGTGGCAGGCATCGGCTACGTCCATGGCGTATTCGGCGAAGATCACCGGGTCGTTGTAGGTGAAGGCCACGCTCTTGCAACCGTGCGCCGCCGCCGATGCTGCGATCGCTTCGGGCATGGCCGCATCGGCCAGGGTCTCCATCTCGCGCGATTTACTGATATCCCAGTTCTGGCAGAACTTGCAGGCCAGGTTGCAGCCGGCCGTGCCGAACGACAGGACGGCGGAGCCCGGGAAAAAGTGGTTGAGCGGCTTCTTTTCGACAGGATCGATACAGAAGCCCGACGAGCGGCCGTATGCGGTCAGCACCATCCGATCGCCGACGCGCTGGCGCACGAAGCAAGCGCCGCGCTGCTCGTCATGCAAGCGGCAGTGGCGCGGGCACAGGTCGCATTGCATGCGGCCGTCATCCAGGAAATGCCAGTAACGGCCGGGATAGCTCCCTGAACCGGGCACATCCTTCATGGATGGTCCTTGTGCGGTTTGCTGATCACTGTTACCGACAACACATCCAGGTCGAAGAACGGGCTGTCCGCCGGAGGCGGGGGCAATCCGGCACCCCAGCCGGCGATGGCATGCTTGATGTACTCTGCCATCTGCTCGTCGGCAACGTCCCTGGGCTGGTCGATCATCACGACAAAGCGGCGAGTGCTCATGGCGGATCCTTTATGGCGCCCATTACAGACAACCATGGTGGCATCACGAAGGTGTCCGGCATCATCGACGCCGGCGACCCCATTCACGCGACGTTTAGCGATATACCAGCACCGGAATCTTGCTGTGGGTCAGTACCTTCAGGGTTTCGCTGCCGATCAACAGCCCCTTCACACCCCGGCGTCCATGAGACGCCATGACAATCAGGTCACAATCCTTTTCTTCTGCAGCCTTGATGATGGCATCGTAGGGGTGATCGTCGACCACGCTGCTGGTGTCACAGGGCACGCCTGCCGCGGCGGCCTCTCGCGCGATGCCGTCGAGGTATTTCGATGCGTCCTCTAGGACAGCCTCTTCGAACTGCTCTCGGGTGTCGGTGAGCATTTCGGTGTGGTAAGTCGTGATGTGGAAATCTGGGCAGGCGCGCACCGCTGTAATGCTGGCCTGCGTCTCCTGCGCGAACGCCAGTGCCTTGCGAAAGGCCGCTTCGGCCAGAGCGGAGCCGTCTACCGCAACAAGAAGATGCCTGAACACGTCGTGCCTCCTTGTCAGCTAAACGGTAGCCACCGGGGGGGCCACCGGATCCCGCCACCAGGCACCCGGCAAGCGAGATCGGCCGCGTGCGAATATGCAGTGCCGCCCTCGGTTGCCTTGGGGTGCATGCCGGCTGAGTTCAGTATAGGCATCGAAGGTCTTGCGCCGGTCCTGGCGCAATCGGCACCCTGGCCGCGCCGCAAGCGGCCGTGGCAGCCAGACCTCGCGGGCGCCGGCAAATTCTGGCGGTTAATTGCACAATTGCCTATGAAAAAGCCCGCCTGGGCTGGCGGGCTTTCTCGCTTGCAGCGAACGGCGCTCAGCGCTTGCGCGGCGGCGGCACGTCAGTACACGTACCTTCATAAATCTCCGCCGCCATGCCGATCGATTCACCCAGCGTCGGGTGCGGATGGATGGTCTTGCCGATATCCACCGCGTCGGCGCCCATCTCGATCGCCAGGCAGACCTCGCTGATCAGGTCGCCGGCATGCGTGCCGACGATGCCGCCGCCGATCACGCGATGGGTTTCCTCGTCGAAGATCAGCTTGGTGAAGCCCTCGTCGCGGCCGTTGGCGATGGCGCGGCCCGAAGCCGCCCAGGGGAACACGCCCTTGCTGTACTTGATCCCCTTCGCCTTGCACTCGTCTTCGGTCAGGCCAGCCCAGGCCACTTCCGGATCGGTGAAGGCCACCGACGGGATCTGCTTGGCGTCGAAGTAGGCCTTCTCGCCATGGGCGGCTTCCGCTGCCACGTGGGCTTCGTGCACGGCCTTGTGCGCCAGCATCGGCTGGCCGACGATATCGCCGATCGCAAAGATATGCGGCACGTTGGTGCGCAACTGATTGTCGACGTCGATAAAGCCGCGGTCGGTCACGGCAACGCCGGCCTTCTCGGCGCTGATGCGCTTGCCGTTGGGCGAGCGGCCCACCGACACCAGCACCAGGTCGTAGCGCTGCGGCTCGGCCGGCGCGGCCTCGCCTTCGAACTTGACGTAGATGCCGTCCGGCCTGGCTTCCACGCCGACGGTCTTGGTCTTCAGCATGACCTTGCCGAAGCGGTCCTTGTTCTTCTTTTCCCAGACCTTGACCAGGTCGCGGTCAGCGCCGTTCATCAGGCCGTCGAGCATTTCCACGACGTCGATGTCGGCACCCAGCGTGCTGTACACCGTGGCCATTTCCAGGCCGATGATGCCGCCGCCGATGACCAGCATCTTGTTGGGCACTTCGGGCAGCTCCAGCGCGCCGGTCGAGTCGACGATGCGCGGGTCCTCCGGGATAAAGGGCAGCTTCACCGCCTGGCTGCCGGCGGCGATGATGGCCTTCTCGAAGCGGATCACGGTTTTCTTGCCGGTGGTCTGCTTGCCCTCGCCTTCAGTCAGCTCCACCTCCAGGTGATGCGGGTCGAGGAAATTGCCGACGCCGCGCACCACCTGCACCTTGCGTGCCTTGGCCATGCCGGCCAGGCCGCCGGTCAGCTTGCCGACCACCTGGTTCTTGTAGTGGCGCAGGCCGTCCAGGTCGATCTTGGCTTCGCCGAACAGGATGCCGTGGGCGGCCAGCGCCTTGGCTTCGTCGATCACGGCGGCGTTGTGCAGCAGCGCCTTGGACGGGATGCAGCCAACGTTCAGGCAGACGCCGCCCAGGGTGCCGTAGCGCTCCACCAGCACGGTGTTCATGCCCAGGTCCGCGGCGCGGAAGGCGGCCGAGTAGCCGCCGGGGCCGGCGCCCAGCACCAGCATCTCGCACTGGATATCGGCGCCGCCGCTGTGGCTGGCGGCGGCAGGAGCCGGGGCCGGAGCAGCCGCCGCGGGTGCGGGAGCCTGCGCCGGTGCCGGGGCTTGCGCGGGCGCCGGGGCGGCCGCGGCCTGCTGGGCGTCGATGGTGCAGATCACCGCGCCCTGGCCGACCTTGTCGCCGACCTTGACCTTGACCTCGACCACCTTGCCGGCGGCCGACGACGGCACGTCCATGCTGGCCTTGTCGGATTCCAGCACGATCAGGGACTGTTCCACCTCGACCGTGTCGCCGGCCTTGACCAGCACCTCGATCACTTCCACAGCGTCGAAATCGCCGATATCCGGCACCTTGACTTCGATCACACTCATGTTTGCTCCTCTATGCGCGCCCGCCTCTCGGCTTCAGGGCGCGCCGTCGTTGTTGGTTGCCGCGCTGTCGGGTGCTGTATTGCCGGCCGACGGATTGCCGCCCGTGGCACCGCCAGCCGCCGGTGCCGGTGCGGCGTCACCCTCGTGCAGCCGCACGGTGTGCACCTCGATCGGCCCCGCCGAACTCTTGTCGAACTCCACGCCCGCATCGACGCCGATACGCGCGATCTCGCCCGCATCCAGGTCAGGCCGGTCATAGACCGCATGCATCGCGCCCAGCGCGTAGTTGCGGCCCGAGCCGATGCCCCAGAAGCGGTCGAACGAAAACACCTCACGGTACGAGTAGACGCCGAAGATGCCCGCCGGATTGGCGATCAGGCATACGATCTGCGACGACTCGTAGGGATCGTCCTCGTCTTCCTTGGTGTTGACGAAATATTCCGACTTCAGCTTCTCATGCACCTTCAGGAAGGTGCGGAACACGTCATCGCGCGAACCCAGCCGGCACTCGTCGCCCAGCCCCGCCAGCAGCGTGCGCATGACCGGGAAGTGCGCGGTGGTCCCGGCCAGCGCGATAAAGCCGTCGCCGACTGGGAAGACCTTCTGGTTGCGCTCGTAGGCGCGCGACAGGCGCGTGTCGCCAAAGGTGACCAGCGCGTCTGCCGCGATGGCCACCTCGGCGCCCTTCCTGACGACCACGCAGGTAGTCATGGCTCGCTCCCGGTTGCGCGTGGTGCGCCAGGCAGGCCAGGCCGTCGCCCTGCCCGCCCGGCGCAACCCCGCTTACAGCAGGATCCGGCGGAAATCCGCCAGCAGTTGCCCGAAGTACGTGTTGAAGCGCGCGGCCTCGGCACCGTCGATGACGCGGTGGTCCCACGACAGCGACAGCGGCAGCGTCAGGCGCGGCAGGAACTGCTTGCCGTCCCACACGGGCTTCTGGTACGACTTGCACACGCCCATGATGGCCACTTCCGGCGCATTGATGATCGGCGTGAAGTACGTGCCGCCAATGCCGCCCAGCGACGAGATCGAGAAGCAGCCGCCCTGCATCTGGTCCGGCTTGAGCTTGCCGTCGCGTGCCAGCTTGGCCAGATCGTTCATCTCCTGGCTGATCTCCAGCACGCCCTTCTTGTCTGCGTCCTTGATCACCGGCACGACCAGGCCGTTCGGGGTGTCGGCGGCGAAACCGATGTTGAAGTACTTCTTCAGCACCAGGTTGTCACCGTCCAGCGAGGCATTGAAGTTCGGGAACTTCTTCAGCGCCGCCACCGTGGCCTTGATCATGAACGCGAGCATCGTCACCTTGATGCCGGCCTTCTCGTTTTCCTTGTTCAGCTGGACGCGGAAGGCTTCCAGTTCGGTGATGTCCGCTTCGTCATGGTTGGTGACGTGCGGGATCATGACCCAGTTGCGGTGCAGGTTGGCGCCCGAGATCTTCTTGATGCGCGACAGGGCCTTGCTTTCGACCTCGCCGAAGCGGGTGAAATCGACCTTCGGCCACGGCAGCAGGCCGAGCTCGCCACCACCGGCGCCAGCCGCGGCGGCCTGCGCGGGCGCGGCGGCCTGGCCGCTCATCACGCCCTTGACGTAGCTCTGCACGTCTTCCTGGGTGATACGGCCCTTGGGGCCGGTGCCCGGCACGCGCGACACCTCCACGCCCAGCTCGCGTGCGAACTTGCGCACCGAGGGGCTGGCGTGGGCGGCCTTGCCGGTTGCGCCAGCGGCGGCCGGCGCGGCAGCAGGCGCTGCGGCCGGAGCCGGGGCGGCTGCGGGGGCCGGTGCGGGCGCGCTGACAGCCGGAGCCGGAGCCGCGGCCGCAGCGGCGGCGGGGGCGGCCGCAGCGGCCGCGCCTTCCAGGATCAGCAGCAGCGTGCCCTGGGCGACGTTGTCGCCGACCTTGACCTTGACTTCCTTGACCACGCCGCCTTGCGGCGACGGCACGTCCATGGTGGCCTTGTCGGACTCCAGCGTCACCACGGCGTCTTCGGCGTTGATGGTGTCGCCCGCCTTGACGTGGACTTCGATGACCGGCACGGCGTCGTAGTCGCCGATATCAGGCACCTTCACCTCGATGATGCCGCCACCGCCAGCCGGCGCTGCGGCCGGGGCCGGCGCAGGGGCTGCGGCGGGTGCCGGGGCCGGGGCAGCGGCGGCAGGCGCCGGTGCGGCTGCGGGCGCGGGCGCAGCAGCGGCCTGCCCGGCCGGCTCCAGCATCACCAGCACCGAGCCTTCGGCAACGTTGTCGCCAACCTTGATCCTGACTTCCTTGACCACGCCGCCCTGCGGCGAGGGCACGTCCATGGTGGCCTTGTCCGACTCCAGCGTCACCAGCGCGTCTTCCGCGTCGATGCTGTCGCCGGGTTTCACATGCACTTCAATGACGGGAACGGCGTCATAGTCGCCGATATCCGGCACCTTGATTTCAATCGCTTGACTCATTCAGTGTCTCCTGGGCAGGCCGGCACGCGCGACGTCCGCAAGCGGCGAGATTACCTTCGCCGCCCGCTTCTGTCACGCCGCCATGCCGCAAGGCGCCGTCCGGGCTCTGCCCGGGGCGCCCGCGGCACGGCGTTGCCGTACTGCGGGGGTTGGTGCTGGCTGCCGGATCAGACCGACATCGGGTTGGGCTTGTTCGGGTCGAGGTTGTACTTCTTGATGGCCTCGGCGACCTTGTCGCGGCCGATCGCACCCTCGTCGGCCAGCGCCTTGAGCGCGGCCAGCGTGACCCAGTAGCGGTCCACTTCAAAGAAGTGGCGCAGCTTCTCGCGCGTATCCGAGCGGCCGAAGCCGTCGGTGCCCAGCACCACGTAGCGGCGCTGCACGAACGGACGGATCTGCTCGGCAAAGGCGCGCACGTAGTCGGTGGAGGCGATCACCGGGCCGCGGGCCGACTTCAGGCTCTTGGCCACGTGCGATTCGCGCGGGGTCTCGGTCGGGTGCAGCAGGTTGAAGCGCTCGACGTCGTGGCCTTCGCGGGCCAGTTCGGTGAAGCTCGGGCAGCCCCACAGGTCCGACTCCACGCCCCAGTCCTTCTTGAGGAGGTCAGCAGCGGCGATCACTTCGCGGAAGATCGTGCCCGAGCCCAGCAGCTGCACGCGCGGCGCGTTGCTGTTCTCGACGCCCTTGCGGAACTGGTACATGCCCTTGACGATGTCCTGCTCTACGCCAGCCGGCATTTCCGGATGCTCGTAGTTCTCGTTCATCACCGTCAGGTAGTAGTAGACATCTTCCTGCTCGGCGTACATGCGGCGCAGGCCGTCCTGCATGACCACCGCCAACTCGTACTGGAAGGTCGGGTCATACGAGATGCAGTTCGGGATGGCGGCGTGGAACACGTGCGAGTGGCCATCTTCATGCTGCAGGCCTTCGCCGTTCAGCGTGGTGCGGCCAGCGGTGCCGCCCAGCAGGAAGCCGCGCGAGCGCATGTCGGCAGCGGCCCAGCACAGGTCGCCGATACGCTGGATGCCGAACATCGAGTAGTAGATGTAGAACGGGATCATCTGCACGCCGTGCGTCGAGTACGACGTGGCGGCGGCGATCCAGTCGCACATGGCGCCGGCTTCGTTGATGCCTTCCTGCAGCACCTGGCCAGTCTGCGATTCCTTGTAGAACATCAACTGGTCATGGTCTTCCGGCACGTACTTCTGGCCTTCCTGGTTCCAGATGCCGATCTGGCGGAACAGGCCTTCCATGCCGAAGGTGCGCGACTCGTCCGGGACGATGGGCACCACGTGCTTGCCGATCTGCTTGTCTTTCAGCAGGGTGTTCAGGATCCGCACGAAGGCCATGGTGGTGGACACTTCGCGGCCTTCGCCGGTGGCCTTGAGCAGGGCGTCGAACGCAGCCAGTTGCGGCACCGGCAGCGCCTCGGCCTTCTGGCGGCGGGCCGGCAGGTAGCCGCCCAGGTTCATGCGCGCCTGGCGCATGTATTCCAGTTCCTTCGAGCCTTCCTCGAAGGTGATGTACGGCACCTCTTCCAGCTTGTCGTCGGCAACCGGGATGCTGAACTGGTCGCGGAACTTGCGGATCGCGTCCACCGGCATCTTCTTCTGCTGGTGGGCCACGTTCATGGCCTGGCCGGCTTCGCTCATGCCATAGCCCTTGATGGTCTTGGCCAGGATCAGCGTGGGCTGGCCCTTGTGCTCGCTGGCGGCCTTGTAGGCGGCATAGATCTTGTGCGGATCGTGGCCGCCGCGGTTCAGGCGCCAGATGTCGTCGTCGGACCAGTCGGCCACCATCGCCTTCAGTTCAGGCGTGTTGAAGAAGTGCTCGCGGACGTAGGCGCCGTCCTTGGCCTTCATGGTCTGGTACTCGCCGTCGACGCATTCCATCATGCGCTTCATCAGCAGGCCCTTGGTGTCGCGCGCCAGCAGGGAATCCCACTTGCTGCCCCACACCACCTTGATCACGTTCCAGCCGGCACCGCGGAACTCGGATTCCAGTTCCTGGATGATCTTGCCGTTGCCGCGCACCGGACCGTCCAGGCGCTGCAGGTTGCAGTTGATGACGAAGACCAGGTTGTCGAGCTTCTCGCGGCCGGCCATGCCGATCGCGCCCAGCGATTCCGGCTCATCGGTCTCGCCGTCGCCCAGGAAGGCCCAGACCTTGCGGTCGCCGGCCTTGGCCAGGCCGCGGCTGTCCAGGTACTTCATGAAGCGGGCCTGGTAGATGGCCATGATCGGGCCCAGGCCCATCGACACCGTCGGGAACTGCCAGAAGTCCGGCATCAGCCACGGGTGCGGGTAGGACGAAATGCCCTTGCCGTCCACTTCCTGGCGGAAGTTGTCGAGCTGGTCCTGGGTCAGGCGGCCGAGCAGGAAGGCGCGCGAATACACGCCCGGAGCCGAGTGGCCCTGCACGAAGACCAGGTCGCCGCCGCTGGCTTCCGACGGGGCGCGCCAGAAGTGGTTGTAGCCGACGTCATACAGCGTGGCCGCCGAGGCAAACGACGAGATGTGGCCGCCGACGTTGGTGTGCTTGTTGGCGCGCAGCACCATCGCCATGGCGTTCCAGCGGGTGTACGAGCGGATGCGGTGCTCGATGTCCTGGTCGCCGGGGATGCGGGCCTGCTGCTCGACCGGAATCGTGTTGATGTACTGCGTTTCGGCGTGGAACGGCTGGGTGACGCCGTTCACGCGTGCGTATTCGATCTGCTTGTCGATCAGGAAAGCGGCGCGCGCCGGACCTTCGGCGGCCAGGACGCCCTGCAGGGCGTCGAGCCATTCATGGGTTTCCTGGGGATCGGCGTCGTTGGCGCTCGAGGCGCCGAGAATCTGCTCTGGTACGGCGGACATGACTGTCTCCTGGGTGAATTCTTTGCATCCGCGCCCGCGCTGGCAGCGCCCGGACACGACTTTACGTATGACTCGCACCGACTTGCGGATCCGGCGCCATGCCGCCTTGCATCGGGGCCACCGCCGGGAAACCTGTTCCGGTTTCTCCGCGCGGCAGGCGCATGGCTGCCGCCCGCATTCTTGGGTCGAACCGATTCTATGAAAGCCCAAAGTCCAACACAAGCGAAATTTTCAAATTGCGGTATCGTTTTTTATAATGTGGAATTATGCGGCAGCGCACCAAGAATCACCGCCCGGCCGGCCCGCCATGTGCCATAAGCCTGCCCGCACCGGCCGCAGCAGCAATGTTTTCATTGGCGCTTTCCCCAAGCGACGCACCGCAATAATCTCGGTACACTGGTCGGTCAGCCGTCAATCCCTCCCATGCCGTTTTTCGACCGACTCCTTTCCAGCCTGCGTGCAGCCATGCTTCCTCCCGACGCGTCGGGGTCAGTCAAGGCGGCCGGAGGCGATCCCGCGCACGCCCCTTCGCCGGCGGCCGGACTGGGGCCGATCGAGGCGCTGGGCCCCGACGACGGCGCCCCCGTGGCCGCACCGCGCGGGCTGTGGTGGCTGCGCTGGCGCAACCTGGTGGCCACCAGCTGGTTCATGTTTATCCCGCTGGTTGCCATCGTACTGTTCACGGTGGCCATGGGCGTGATCCTGTGGTCCCTGCACGAAACCGAGCGCCAGCAGCAGCGCGACGCCCTGTACCGCGACGCCGCCTGGGCGCAGCAGCGCGTGCGCCTGTCGCTGCTGAGCAACCAGGACCAGCTGGCCTCGCTGGCGCGCGACATCGCCGCCGCGCAGCTTGAGCAAGGCGCCTACCGCACCGCGGCGCAGGAAATCCTGCGCGAAAACCCCGAGATCGTCTTCATCAACTGGCTCGATGCCACCAAGCGCGGCCGCTGGTCGCTGCCATCGACCTCGGAATTCGCCAGCCGCCTGCGCGAGAACCAGGACCAGCCGCTCGAACCGGAAGTGCTCGACACCTTCGACGCCGCGCGCGAGACCCAGCGCGTGGTCTATTCGCGCCCGCTGGTCAACGAGCGCGGCGACAGCTTCATGCTGATGGAAGTGCCGATCGTGCGCGACAACGAGTTCCTCGGCACGCTCGGCGCGCTGTACTCGATCAACGGCATCCTGACGCACCTGCTGCCACCCGAGCTGACCGAGCGCTACCGCTTCTCGCTGATCGACAAGAACAACCAGACCCGCGCCAGCACCTCATTGCGGCCGGTGCCGGGCAATGCGCTGTCGTATGAGGTGCTGCTGGATCCGCCGGGCCACTCGCTGTCGCTGCGCGCCGATGCCTACCCGTCGGCGTCGAACCTGCCCAACAACATGCTGCTGTGGCTGGTGGTGGGGCTGTCGTGTTTCCTGCTGTGGAGCCTGTGGAGCATGTGGCGCCACACCAGCCGCCGCTCCGAGGCGCAGCGCGCGCTGCTGGCCGAGACCTCGTTCCGGCGCGCGATGGAAAACTCGATGCTGATCGGCCTGCGCGCGCTCGACCTGAACGGCCGCATCACCTATGTCAACCCGGCCTTCTGCCGCATGACCGGCTGGCAGGAGAACGACCTGGTCGGGCGCCTGCCGCCCTTCCCCTACTGGCCGCCCAACGACCAGCAGGAGATGCAGAAGCAGATCGACCTGACCCTGCAGGGCAAGTCGCCCGCCGGCGGCTATGAGATGCGCGTGATGCGCCGCGACGGCAGCAGCTTCTACGCGCGCATGTACGTGTCGCCGCTGGTGGACAGCCGCGGCCGCCATACCGGCTGGATGAGCTCGATGACGGACATCACCGAGCCCAAGCGCGCGCGCGAGGAACTGGCCGCGGCGCACGACCGCTTCACCACGGTGCTGGAAAGCCTGGACGCCGCGGTGTCGGTGCTGGCCACCGACAAGGCGGAGCTGCTCTTTGCCAACCGCTATTACCGCCAGCTGTTCGGCTGGGAGGCCGAGGGCCACCTGAAGCTGGCCGGCGACGAACTCGACAAGGACCAGGTCTCCAGCGACAACACCGACTACGTCGACGCCTACGCCGGGCTGCCCGCGTCCGAGCTGATGCCATATGCGTCCGACGCGCGCGAGGTGTTCGTGCCGGACATGCAGAAGTGGTTCGAAGTGCGCCGCCGCTATATCCAGTGGGTCGACGGCCACCTGGCGCAGATGCAGATCGCCACCGACATCACCGCGCGCAAGGCCGCCGAGGAAATGGCGCGCCAGCATGAAGAGCGCCTGCAGTTCACCAGCCGCCTGACCACCATGGGCGAGATGGCCTCGTCGCTGGCGCATGAGCTGAACCAGCCGCTGGCGGCCATCAACAACTACTGCATGGGCGCGGTGGCACGGCTGCACTCGGGCCGCAGCACGCCCGAGGACCTGATCCCGGTGCTGGAAAAGACCTCGGCCCAGGCGGTGCGCGCGGGCACCATCATCAGCCGCATCCGCGGTTTCGTGAAGCGCAGCCAGCCGCAGCGGCGCGAGGCCGCGCTGCACGACATCGTCGCCGACGCGGTGGGCCTGGCCGACCTGGAGGCCACGCGCCGCCGCGTCACCATCCTGACCCGCCTGCCGACCCCGCCGCTGACGGTCTATGTCGACCCGGTGCTGATCGAGCAGGTGCTGGTGAACCTGCTCAAGAACGCCGTGGAAGCCATGGCCGGCCTGCCGGCGCTGCATGCCGGCGGCGTGGTGCGCCTGCACGCGCGGGTGGAGCCGGGCGAGATCGGCGACAACGTCCATATCGACGTGATCGACCAGGGCCCGGGCGTGGACGAAGCCACCAAGGAGCGCCTGTTCGAGCCCTTCTTCAGCACCAAGTCCGACGGCATGGGCATGGGGCTGAACATCTGCCGCTCGATCATCGAGTCGCACCAGGGCCGCCTGTGGGTGGAGAACAATGCCGACGGCATCGGATGTACATTTAAAATCATGCTGCCGCTGCAATCGGCACTGGCCGAGCATTAAGCCGAACCACAGGCCCTGTTGCCGGGGCCTTCGCGCCCGGGCATACCCAAGAATTCCAAAAATGGCCGGCCCGCCCCGTTTCCCCCACGGATGTGGGGGGCCTGTCTCGCCACAGAGGGCCGCTGCCGGTTACACTTCGCAGCAATGAATTGTTGTCCCGAGGAGACTACATGACCGCAACGCCAAACCCCACGCCCCACCGCGGCGAGACCGTGTTCATCGTCGACGACGATGAAGCCATGCGCGACTCGCTGACCTGGCTGCTGGAGGGCAATGGCTATCAGGTGCGCAGCTTCACCAGCGCCGAGCAGTTCCTCGCCGCCTACGATGCCAGCCAGGTGTCGTGCCTGATCCTCGACGTGCGCATGCCCGGCATGAGCGGCCCGGAACTGCAGGAGCGCATGCTGGCCGAGCAGATCGACATTCCCATCGTCTTTATCACCGGCCACGGCGACGTGCCGATGGCGGTGTCGACGATGAAGCGCGGCGCCATCGACTTCATCGAAAAGCCCTTCGATGAGTCCGAGCTGCGCGCACTGGTCGAGCGCATGCTGACCAAGGCCCGCACCGACCATTCCGCCGCACGCGAGCAGCGCGCCGCCAAGGACCTGCTGGGCAAGCTGACCACGCGCGAGCAGCAGGTGCTGGAGCGCATCGTGGCCGGCCGCCTGAACAAGCAGATCGCCGACGACCTGGGTATTTCCATCAAGACCGTGGAGGCGCACCGCGCCAACATCATGGAAAAGCTCAACGTCAACACCGTCGCCGACCTGCTGCGCCTGGCGCTGTCGCGCAACAGCTGAGCGGCCGGCGCCTGCCTCTGCCTGACCCGGTGCGGCCCGCGGCCGCACCGGTTGCCCTCTCCGCGCGCCGTCCGGCGCCGCCTCTGCATCCCCTCAGTCCCGTCAGCGGTCCAGGTATTCCTCGCCCCGGAACGTGACGACCCATTGTGGTCGATAGACCACAAAGATCGCCACCAGCATGCCGGTCAGGAAAGCCTCGCCAAAGGCCAGGATGACGGCTGCCGTCAGGGTATCGGCAACGCTCCATGGCAGGCCCGGCGCCATCAGGTGGCGCCAGCCGGCCTCCGCCGCGCTGGCGCCCAACGCGGCCAGCCCGGCCGTGAAATAGCCGTGCCCCAGGATAAAGACGAACGGATGGCGCGGCAGCAGGCGCCGCATCATTGCCTGCAGCGCGGCGGAGATCAGCGCCGGCAGCAGCGCCAGCCAGACGTAGCGCACCCACAGCGAGGGCCAGTCAAACTGGGCCCAGCCATGCCCGGCCAGGTATTCGAGCCCGAACAGCGACACCACGTCCACCACGAACAGCGACAGCAGCGCCAGCGGCAGCCCGAACAGCGTCACCATCAGCGTGGCGCCGAGCAACTGGATCACCAGCCCGCCGACCAGCGTGGCTCGCAACGTCCACAGCAGCGCCACCAGCACCATCGCACCCAGCCAGGCGTTCTGCAGCGCATTGCGCCGCAACAGCTGCCAGGGCCGGCGCGTCAGCGCCCACAGCAGCCCCGCCAGGGACAGCAACAGCAGCAACGGGTGGGACAGCAGGGACGGCAGCGCGGTGTGCATGCGGCCGATGCTACCAGCGCTGCCCCCGCCCGGCCCTTGCACCCGGTCAAGCTCCGTGCGGCAAGCCCCACGCAACCCTTATAATTCCGCCTTTAGCCCAACCCGCGCTCCGGCGCGCGGTGGCGCCTCCACCTCCCGGCCACGAACCCGCCCTGCCTCCATGCCTGCCCAACTGATCGACGGCAACGCCCTTGCCAAACAAATCCGCTCCGAAGCCGCCCTGCGCGCCGCCCGCCTGACCGAGCGTGGTCACCGGCCCGGCCTGGCCGTGATCCTGGTCGGCGAAGACCCGGCCAGCCAGGTATACGTACGCAACAAGGTCAAGGCCTGCCAGGACAACGGCTTTCATTCCTCGCTCGACCGCTACCCGGCCGACCTGTCGGAGGCGGAACTGCTGGCCCGCATCGACGCACTGAACCAGGACCCGAACATCCACGGCATCCTGGTGCAGCTGCCCCTGCCCAAGCATATCGACAGCCACAAGGTGCTTGAAGCCATCGCCCCGGAAAAGGATGTCGACGGCTTCCACGTGGCCAATGCCGGCGCGCTGATGACCGGCGCCCCGCTGTTCCGCCCCTGCACGCCCTACGGCAGCATGAAGATGCTGGAATCGATCCAGTTCCCGCTGCGCGGCGCCCGCGCCGTGGTGGTGGGCGCCTCCAATATCGTCGGCAAGCCGATGGCGATGCTGCTGCTGCAGGCCGGCGCCACCGTCACCATCTGCAACAGCAAGACGCGCGACATCGGCGCCCACACCCGCGACGCGGATGTGGTGGTGGCCGCGGTCGGCAAGCGCAACCTGATCACCGCCGACATGGTCAAGCCGGGCGCGGTGGTGATCGACGTGGGCATGAACCGCGACGACAACGGCAAGCTCTGCGGCGACGTCGACTTTGCCGGCGTGCGTGAAGTCGCCGGCTACATCACGCCGGTGCCGGGCGGCGTCGGGCCGATGACCATCACCATGCTGCTGGTCAATACGCTGGAAGCCGCCGAGCGCGCCGCCGGCTGAGGCCGCGCGTACGATACGCCACCCGGGGCTCTGGAAAATCCGGCGCCCCGGCCCCATCTGCGGGAATATTGCCCGATCGAGGCCAGCCAACCGAGAACACGCCATGGACCAAGCCGCCAACGCTACCAATCCTCTGCTGGACTTTTCCGACCTGCCCCGCTTTGCCGAGATCCGGCCCGAGCACATCAGCCCGGCGCTGGACGTGCTGCTGGAACGCGCACAGCAGGCCGTCGACCGCGCCGAAGATCCGGCCACGCCCGCCGACTGGGCCAACGCCGTGCAGGCGCTGGAAGCGGCCACCGAGCCGCTGGGCCGCGCCTGGGGCGTAGTCAGCCACCTGAGCGCCGTGGCCGATACGCCCGAACTGCGCCGCGCGCACGCCGAGAACCTGCCGCGCATGACCGAGTTCTGGTCCTCGCTCGGCCAGAGCCTGGCGCTGTACGACAAGTACAAGGCGCTGGCCGCCAGCCCAGAGTTCGCCGGCATGAGCGCGGCGCGCCACCAGTTGATCGAAAACGAACTGCGCGGCTTCCGCCTGGGCGGTGCCGAGCTGCCTGAAGACAAGAAGCCGCGCTTCGCAGAGATCCAGGAGCAGCAGGCCCAGCTGTCCAAGGCCTTCTCCGACCACGTGCTGGATGCCACCAACGCCTACGCGCTGCATGTCGAGGACGAGGCCCGCCTGTCCGGCCTGCCCGACGACGCCAAGGAAGCCGCCCGCCATGCCGCCGAGAAGGATGGCAAGGCCGGCTGGAAATTCACGCTGCACTTCCCGTCCTACTTCCCGGTGCTGCAGTACGCGGACGACCGCGCGCTGCGCCAGACCCTGTACGAAGCCAATGTCACGCGCGCCTCGGAACTGGGTCCGCAGCATGGCCAGGGCCAGGCCGACTGGGACAACACCGCCAATATGCGCGAGCAGCTGGCCCTGCGCCGCGAAGAGGCGCAGATGCTGGGCTACCAGTGCTACGGCGAAGTCTCGCTGGTGCCGAAGATGGCCGAATCGCCGGCCGAGGTGCTGAAGTTCCTCGACGAGCTCGCCGTCAAGGCGCGCCCCTACGCCGAGCAGGACTGGGCCGAAATGAAGGCCTTTGCCGCCGCAGAGCTGGGGCTGCCTGAACTGGCGCCGTGGGATGTCGCCTATGCCTCGGAGAAGCTGCGCCAGCAGCGCTATGCGTTCTCCGAGCACGAGGTCAAGCAGTACTTCCCGGAAGCGAAGGTGCTCGAGGGCCTGTTCGGCGTGGTGCAGAAGCTGTTCGCGGTGCGCATCGAGCCCGAGCAGGCGCAGACCTGGCACACGGACGCACGCTTCTTCCGCGTCACCACCGCCGACGGCACGCTGCTGGCCCAGTTCTACATCGACCTGTACGCGCGCGAAGGCAAGCGCGGCGGCGCCTGGATGGACGACGCGCGCGGCCGCAAGGTGCTGGAGCAAGGCGGCGTGCAGACGCCGGTGGCCTACCTGACCTGCAACTTTTCGGCGCCGGTGGGCGGCAAGCCCGCGCTGTTCACGCACGATGAAGTGATCACCCTGTTCCATGAGTTCGGCCACGGCCTGCACCACATGCTGACGCAGGTGGGCGAGCTGGGCGTGTCGGGCATCAACGGCGTGGAATGGGATGCGGTGGAGCTGCCGTCGCAGTTCATGGAGAACTTCTGCTGGGAGTACGAGGTGCTGACCGGCATGACGCAGCACGTCGACACCGGCGCGCCGCTGCCGCGCGCGCTGTTCGACCGCATGCTGGCCGCCAAGAACTTCCAGAACGGCATGATGACGCTGCGGCAGATCGTGTTCTCGTCGTTCGACATGGACCTGCACACCGACTTCGACCCGGCCGGCGCCACCTCGGTGCTGGACCTGTCGCGCCAGATCAACGACCGCGTGCACGTGGTGCCGCAGCATCCGCTGTCGCGCTGGCCGAACACCTTCAGCCATATCTTCGCCGGCGGCTATGCGGCGGGCTACTACAGCTACAAGTGGGCCGAGGTGCTGTCGGCCGACGTGTACGCGGCGTTCGAAGAAGCCGCGCAGTTGTCGGGCAGCGTGCTCGACAGCGAGACCGGTGCGCGCTACCAGCGCGAGATCCTGTCGGTGGGCGGCAGCCGTCCGGCGATGGACTCGTTTGTCGCATTCCGCGGCCGCGCGCCGCAGATCGACGCGCTGCTGCGCCACGGCGGGATGGCAGCATGAGCGCGGCCGCCCTGCCCGCCAGCGGCCTGCTTCGCATCGCCAGCTGGAACGTCAATTCGCTCAAGGTGCGCCTGCCGCAGGTGCTGCAATGGCTGGCCGAGCAGGACCAGGCCGGCGCGCCGGTCGACGCGCTGTGCCTGCAGGAACTGAAGCTGCCGGACGACAAGTACCCGCTGGCCGAGCTGGAGAACGCGGGCTTCCACAGCGTCTACACCGGGCAGAAGACGTACAACGGCGTGGCCATCCTCGCCCGCGACGCCAGCATGCCCGGCCCCGCCGACGTGGTGCGCAACATCCCCGGCTTCGAGGACGCGCAGCAGCGCGTGATCGCGGCCACTTACGGCGACGTGCGGCTGGTCTGCGCCTACTTTCCCAACGGACAGGCGCTGGACTCGGACAAGTTCGTCTACAAGCTCAAGTGGCTGGATGCGATGACGGCCTGGCTGCGCGAAGAGATGAAGCGCTACCCGAAGCTGGCGCTGCTGGGCGACTTCAATATCGCGCCGGAAGACCGCGACGTGCACGACCCCAAGAAATGGGAAGGCCAGAACCTGGTCTCGCCACAGGAGCGCGCCGCATTTGCCGCGCTGGTGGAACTCGGCCTGGCGGATGCGTTCCGCCAGTTCGAGCAGCCCGAGAAGGCCTTCTCGTGGTGGGACTACCGCATGATGGCATTCCGCCGCAATGCGGGCCTGCGCATCGACCACATCCTGCTGTCGCCGGCATTGACCAGCGGCTGCAGCGCCTGCGTGATCGACCGCGTGCCGCGCACATGGGAGCAGCCGTCGGACCACACGCCGGTGGTCGCCACACTCAGCTGCGGCTGAACGCGCCGCTGGCGCCGCGCGCAGGTTCAGGCAAGTCCGGACAAGCCCCGCTCGCCGCGCGGCGCCGCGCCCGCTACACTGCGGGCATGAGCCACACCCGCCAGGCCATGTTCCGCCACCGCAACCTTCCTCACCTGCTGCTGCAAGCGCGCGAGACATTGCTGGCCGGCTTTCGCCCGATCCTGCGGCAGTTCGGCATCACCGAGCAGCAATGGCGCGTGATGCGCACGCTCAACGAGCGCGAGCCGATGGAGCCGAACCAGCTGGCCGAAGCCTGCCTGATCCTGAGCCCCAGCCTGACCCGCATGCTGGGCGGCATGGAAGACGCCGGGCTGGTCGAACGGACCCGCTCTGCCACCGACCAGCGCCGCCAGCTGGTCAGCCTGACGCCGTCGGCGCGCGCCATCATCGTGCAAATGGAGCCGCTGGTCGATGCACGCTACCAGGAGCTGGCGCAGCGGCTCGGCCCCGAGCGGCTGACCGAGGTCTACCGCGCGCTCGACGCCATGCTGGCCGGCCTGGCGCCGCAGCCGAACCTGCCCGAATCCACCCGGCCCGAATCCGTTGCCTCGCCACCGCCTGGGCGCGGCGGCGAGGCCGGCTGAGCCTGCCCCTTCATTGCCGATGCCCGCGTCCCATCCCGGATCACTCCTGCCGCGCCTGTTCCCATGGAGCCAGCGCGTCGACAAGACCACGCTGCGCGCCGACCTGGTGGCCGGCCTGCTTGGCGCCGTGCTGGTGCTGCCGCAGGGCGTGGCCTTCGCCACGCTGGCCGGCCTGCCGCCGCAATACGGCATCTACAGCGCGGTGGTGCCGTGCATCGTGGCGGCGCTGTTCGGTTCGAGCTGGCATGTGATGTCGGGGCCGACCAACGCCAATTCGCTGGCATTGTTCGCGATGCTGAGCCCGCTTGCGTTTGCCGGCAGCCCGGCCTATATCGGGCTGGCGCTGGCCGTCACCATCGTGGTGGGCGTGATCCAGCTCGCCGTGGGCACGTTGCGGCTTGGCACGCTGGCCAACTTTATTTCACCGTCGGTGCTGCTCGGCTTCACCTGCGGCGCCGCGACGCTGATCGGCCTGTATGCGCTCAAGGACCTGTTCGGGCTGGCGGTGCCGACCGGCACCAGTGCGTTCGGCGTGCTGCGCCACCTGCTCGAGAACATCGACACCATCAACTGGGGCGCGGCCACCGTAGGCGCTGTCACGCTGGTGGTGACGCTGCTGTGCAAGCGGCTGTGGCGGCGGCTGCCGTTCATGCTGCTGGGCCTGCTGGCCGGTTACGGCGTGGCGCTGCTGCTGAACCAGTCCGGCGCGGGCGGCGCCCACCATGTCAACGTGGTCGGGCCGATCCCGTCGGCGCTGCCGCGCTTCCACCTCCCCGATATGGACTGGCGCAAGCTGCCCGACCTGCTGGGCATCGCCTCGGCGCTGACCATCGTCGCGCTGGGCCAGTCGATCTCGATCGCCAAGGCGGTGGCGCTGCGCTCCGGCCAGCATATCGACGCCAACCGCGAGTTCATCGGCCAGGGCCTGTCCAATATCGCGGGCGGCTTCTTCTCAGGCTATATCTCGTGCGGCTCGCTCAACCGCTCGGTGCCGAACTTCGAAGCCGGCGCGCGCACGCCGCTGGCCAGCGTGTTCTCGGCGCTGTGGCTGGTGGCGCTGGTGGCCGTCAGCGCCCCGCTGCTGGCACAGATCCCGATGGCGGCGATCGCCGCGATGCTGCTGCTGGTGGCGTGGGGCCTGCTCGACACCGCGCGGCTGCGCCGCATCTTCACGCTCAGCCGCACGGAATTCGCGATCGCCATCGGCACCTTCGCGGCCACGCTGGTGATCCGGCTGGAAATGGCGGTGCTGCTCGGCACCGTGCTGTCGCTGGTGGCCTACCTGTACCGCACGTCGCGGCCGGCCGTGCGCAGCCTGGTGCCCGACGCCGACGATCCCGGCCGGCGCTTCACGCCGCTGGACGAGCTGCGCCGCCCGCAGCCGGAATGCCCGCAGCTGAAGCTGCTGCGCATGGAGGGCGCGATCTACTTCGGCGCCGTGCAGTACGTGACGGATCGCCTGCACTGGCTGCGCACGGTCAACGCCGGCCAGACGCACCTGCTGGCGATGACCAAGAGCATGAACTTCATCGACCTGGCCGGTGCCGAGATGTGGGAAAACGAGCTCGCCGAACGGCGCGCGCTGGGCGGCGATCTGTACTTCCACCGCCCGCGCACGCAGGTGCTGCAGACCTGGGCGCAGACCGGCTTTACCGACAAGCTCGGGGCCGACCATATCTTCCCGACCAAGCGGCAGGCGCTGCACACGATCGTCGACCAGCTCTCGCCGGACATCTGCGCGCAATGCACCGTGCGGATCTTTGAAGAGTGCGCGTCACGGCCTGGCGCCGCGGCCCCGGCAGCACAATGAACTGAAGCGCCGGCGCGTCGGCATAAGCGGCGGCCGCGCACCAGCGTTCAGCAACAATACGGCTGCAGAAAACTAAGAAACTGAAACGGGAAAACCGGGAGACTGCCTGTGCCGGCGTTGCCGGCTTGGCACGCAAGGCCGGACGGCCCTACGTCTGGGAACCTGACAACAGATGGGCGCCCGCGGCATGCCGGGGCCTGGCCGGGGCATCCATCCGCATCAGATCGGCGCCACGTGGGCGCGCTTGACGACGATTGGCTGGGGCGCGCCCTGCTCGATCAGCACCACGGCGGCGCGTTCGATGGTTTCGCGACCGGCACGGAATGCCTCTTCCAGCGACAGTACCTGGTCGGCACTGAAGCCTTCCCACAGTGCTTCGCGTGTCACCACGCAAGTCACCTTCTCGCCATTGACAAGTGCCTGGAACAGCAAGCCTTCATTATTGATGTCGTAGCGCTCTTGCTCTTGGAATTTGATTTCCATCGGTGCAGCCCTCCATATGCAAGTGGAGAAACATCCTAACATGGCTCCGGCAAAATCGTATGGATAGAGCCCATGCGAATGCGCTCATTGCGAAGACCATCACGGCCGTCTTTGAGTTCCATCCGCTTGCATGTGTGGCTCCCGGTCACAACGACGGGGGTTGTTCCGGCAAGTGCATCAAACATTTGACAGCGCCGGAAATCATGCTAGAATCTCGTTCTTCGTTGGGGCGTTAGCTCAGTTGGTAGAGCAGCGGACTCTTAATCCGTAGGTCGAGTGTTCGAGTCACTCACGCCCCACCACCGAATACAGAAAGGCCGGAAGCAGCAATGCTTCCGGCCTTTTGCTTTGTGCGCTTGCTTCATTGGCTTATCCGCTGCGGCACATGCCCACGCCACAGCGGTCCGTGCATCAGGCGCCCTGGCTGGCCCGCTCGAACAGCGTACGCGCCAGCGCGCGATGGCGCAGCAGCACGTTGGGCAGGTCGGCCGTCAGCAGTGCACCGTCGCGCACCACTTCCCTGCCGTTGATCACGCTCGCCGCGACATTGGCCGGCGTGCAGAACACCAGCGCCGCCACCGGGTCATGGCCGGCGCCGGCAAAGCCGACTTCCGACATATCGAAGGCGACAAAATCCGCCGACATGCCCGGCGCCAGCGCGCCGATATCGTCGCGGTTGAGCACGCGCGCGCCACCCAGCGTGGCAATCTCCAGCGCCTCGCGCGCGCTCATGGCGGCCGGCCCATAGCCAACGCGCTGCAGCAGCATGGCCTGGCGCGCCTCGCCCAGCATATGCGCGCCGTCGTTCGACGCGCTGCCGTCCACGCCCAGGCCCACCGGCACGCCCGCATCGCGCATGGCACGCACCGGCGCAATGCCGGACGCCAGCCGCATGTTCGAGCACGGGCAATGCGCCACGCCGGTCCCGGTGCGGGCAAACAGTGCGATGCCCTCGTCGTCCAGCTTGACGCAGTGCGCATGCCACACATCGTGGCCGACCCAGCCCAGGTCCTCGGCATACTGGGCCGGCGTCAGGCCGAATTTCTCACGCGAGTAGGCAATGTCGTTGTCGTTCTCGGCCAGGTGCGTGTGCAGCGACACGCCATAGTGCCGCGCCATATTGGCCGACTCGCGCATCAGGTCGCGCGACACCGAAAACGGCGAGCACGGTGCCAGCACCACGCGCAGCATCGCGTGGCGCGCACTGTCGTGGTACTGCTCCACCAGCCGCTGGCTGTCGCGCAGGATGGCGGCTTCCTCTTCCACCACCACGTCCGGCGGCAGGCCGCCCTTGCTGCGGCCCACGCTCATCGAGCCGCGCGCGGCGTGGAAGCGCATGCCCATCTCCTGCGCCGCGGCAATCGAGTCATCCAGGCGCGAGCCGTTCGGGAACAGGTAGAGGTGGTCGCTGGTGGTGGTGCACCCGGACAGCATCAGCTCGGCCATCGCGGTCTTGGTCGACACCGCGATCATTTCCGGCGTCAGGTGCGACCACAGCATGTACAGATTGGTCAGCCACGAGAACAGCTCGGCGTCCTGCGCCGCTGGCACCGCGCGCGTCAGGCTCTGGTACATGTGGTGGTGGGTGTTGACAAGGCCGGGCGTGACCACGCGGCCGCGCATGTCGAGCACCTGCGCGCTGCCGTCGTCGACCATGCGCCGGTACTGCGGCGGCAGCTCCGAGGTGGGGCCGACCCACTGCACGGCGGGGCCTTCGGCAACCAGGGCGCCGTCGCGGATCTCGCGGCGCTGCGCGTCCATGGTGACCAGTACGTCGGCGTTCAGGGCAATCAGGGTCATGGCGGAATTCCTTCTGCAAAACGAATTGGGGGACTGGATGGCCGCCAGTCTACGGCGGCGAGGTGCCAACTCCCAAGCGCAGAATTCCGATCATCCTGTCCACAAAAAGTGGACACCCATCCGTAGCAACCTCTCAATCAGCGCGCCTGCGCGAACAATACGGCCAGGGCGTCGCCGATGCGCTCGGCCATCAGCCCGGCGGCGGCGCTGAGCGGGCCGCGGGCCCGCGCCACCAGCGTCAGGGTCTGGCCCTGCAGGTGGCGGTCACGCAGCGGCACATAGACCAGCGCCTGGCGGGCGCGCTCTTCCATCACATCGAGCGGGTTCAGCAGCGCGATGCCGGTGCCGAGCATCACCAGTTGCCGGATCAGGGCGGTTGAGGTGGACTCCGCCACCGGCGAGACCTCGATCGCATTGCGGGCAAAGGCCGCGTCAAGGATGGCGCGGATCGACAGGGAGGGCGCCGGCAGGATCAGCGGATAGCCGACGCACTCACTCAGCAGCGCCGATTGCCGGGCCGCCAGCGCATGGCCCGGCGGCACCACCGCGCCGATCTGCCAGTCGCTGGTGGCCAGCGCCCGGAAGGCGGGCAGCTCAGGCAGGTCATAGCCAAGGCCCAGGTCGGCGTCGCCCTGCTCCACCGCCGCGATGATGTCGGCAACCGGCAGGTCGGCGACGCGCACCACGATGCCCGGATAGCGCTGGCGGAAGTCATGCACCAGCGACGGCATCAGCGAGCCCGCCAGGCCGGCCGTGACCGCCACGGTGACCTCGCCGCGGCGCGCGCCCTTGAAGTCCTCGATGCGCTCGCGCAGCGCGTCGTGCTCGCGCAGCGTCTGGCGCACGTGGGCCAGCACCATCTCGCCCAGCGGCGTCAGCCGCAGCCGCTTGTTGATGCGCTCGAACAGCGGCGCGCCCAGTTCCGCCTCCAGGTCCAGGATCTGGCGGTTGACCGCGGTCGGCGCCACATGCAGGTGCTCGGCCGCCTTGCGGATCGAACCGCGGCGGACGACCTCGTCGAGATAGCGTAGGACTCTGGCGTGCATGGGCTGGGCAAGCTGGTGGATCGGAACCACCGCGCGGGATGCGCGCGGTGGCCTGGCATTGTAGCGGCCAGTGCAGGTTGGCTCGCAAAAATTGCGCGAAGGCTATTGCGCCTTATCCGATACCTTGCTACAATCTTTTTCTTCGTTGGGGCGTTAGCTCAGTTGGTAGAGCAGCGGACTCTTAATCCGTAGGTCGAGTGTTCGAGTCACTCACGCCCCACCAGCGAATTCAGGAAAAGCCGGAAGCCTTGCTTCCGGCTTTTTTCATTTCCGCCGCCCTGCTTCTGCGCGCGCTCGGCATGGCTGCCAGTTTCTTGATACGCGGGTTCTCACCAATTCCCCTGCGCCCGCTTTCCCGGTTGAATCGCTTCCGCGCACATTGTGGAACATAGTTCCGTATCGCGGAACTATCGCAAGGTGCCGGCCGTCGCCGCATCCCGGCACGGCCTGGTCATGCCAGCGCGGGGATCCGTGACAGCGCGGGGCGCAGACGAATGGTCGCGTCCGAAGAAACGCCTGCAGCCCGCCTGGCGAATCAGTGAAAGAAGAACGGAGGCACTCCTTGAAAGCAGTTATCAACGCCGGCGCAGCCGCCTGCATCGCCGCCCTTGGCCTGGCCCACGCCGGCCTGGCCCAGGCCCAGTCCTACCCCAACAAGCCGATCCGCCTGATCGTTCCGTTCGCGGCCGGCGGCACCACCGACATCGTTGCGCGCGCGGTCTCAGACGGCCTCGGCCGCGAACTGGGCCAGCCGGTGGTGGTGGAAAACCGCGGCGGCGGCGGCGGCGCGATCGGCGCCGACGCGCTCGCCAAGTCCGCCCCGGACGGCTACACGCTGGGCATCGCCACCGTCAGCACGATGGCGACCAACCCCGCCACCAACCCCAAGAACCCGTACGACCCGCTCAAGGACTTCGCGCCGATCACCAACCTGGTCAACGTGCCGAACGTGCTGACGGTCAACCCGAAGGTGCCGGCCAAGACCCTGAAGGAATTCGTCGCGATGCTGCAGGCCAACCCCGGCAAGTACAGCTACGCCTCGGCCGGCAAGGGCAGCATCTCGCACCTCGACGGCGAGCTGTTCAAGGACATCACCAAGACCGACATGGTCCATATCCCCTACCGCGGATCGGGCCCTGCGCTGAACGACACGCTGGCCGGCCAGGTCAACGCGCAGTTCGACAACCTGCCGTCGTCGATGCCGCATATCCAGGCCGGCAAGCTGCGCGCGCTGGCAGTGGCGGCGCCCAAGCGGGTCGAGGGCCTGCCTGACGTGCCGACCTTTGCCGAAGCCGGCATGAAGGACATGAACAACATGGCCTGGTACGGCCTGGTGGCCCCGGCCGGCACGCCGGCGGCAATCATCACGCGCGTGCACGATGCCGCGGTCAAGGCGCTGCAGGACCCGAACGTCAAGCGCCGCCTGGCCGACAGCGGTGCCTACACCGACGGCAACACCCCGGCGCAGTACGCCGCCCAGATCAAGCGCGAGCTGGACCTGCGCAAGAAGATCGCACGCGACCAGAACATCACACTGGAATAAGCGGACGGCGAAACCGTCCCGCGAGGGGTCATGACCGGCTGCCACCTGGCAGCCGGTTTTTTTATGGCTGGCGGTTGAAAATGGGCCATGGGCCACCCACATCTATGCCAGGATCGTTGCATTTGATCCGACGCAGGACGCAGGCAACGCAATGGGTGTTCAATACTTGTAGAAGAAACTTTCACTTTGCGGACAAGCGCTGACTCGGTACATTAACCGGGTGTTCCGCCACATGTGCCCGGCCGTCACCGGCCAAGCTCGGCCCCAAAACCGGATTCGCGCAGGCGCTGCGCGACCGTCAATCGCGAGGATAAGCAAGATGCTGAAGAAGACCGTTTCGACCCTGATCGTTGCAGCACTGGCCGCGCTGGGCGCGACGCAGGTCTATGCGCAGAAGAACTACACCGAAGGTGGCGATCTCTACGGTGGCAGCCACACCAAAAAGGCCAGCCCGAACCAGAACCCCGCCAAGTCCGGCAAGTTCGACCCGTACACCGATGGCGCCAAGCAATCGACCAAGTCGGACCTGACCAACTCGGGCAAGAAGTTCGACCCGAACACGGATGGCGCCAAGTCCGGCAAGTTCGATCCGTACACTGACGGCGCCAAGGCCGGCAAGGCTGATCCGTACACCGACGGCGCCAAGGCGCCTGCCAGCCAGGGCAGCAAGGCGCAGTAAGCCAGCCCCGCCGCCAACCGGCGGCACCAAGGCAAACAGCCCGCTTGCGCGGGCTGTTTTGCGTTCTGGCGGAGACCGCGCTCAGGCTGCCATCGCCTGGGCCGGCTGCGCGGGCCGCATGGTGCCGCGGTCGCGGAAGCCGACATGCCAGGACAGCGCCTCTTCCAGCAGGTGCGGGGTCTGGCCGCCATGGGTGCTGGCGCGCCGGAAGTAGTCGCCCAGCAGCTCGCGGTATTGCGGGTCGGCACAGTTGGCGATGACCGTGCGCGCGCGTTCGCGCGGCGCCAGGCCGCGCAGGTCGGCCAGGCCGTGCTCGGTGACGATGATGTCGACGTCGTGCTCGGTATGGTCCACGTGCGCCACCATCGGCACGATGCTGGAGATATCGCCGCCCTTGGCCACCGACTTGGTCACGAATACCGACAGGTGCGCATTGCGCGCAAAATCCCCGGAACCGCCGATGCCGTTCATCATGTGCGTGCCCCCCACATGCGTGGAGTTGACGTTGCCGTAGATGTCGCACTCCAGCGCCGTATTGATGGTGATCAGCCCGAGCCGGCGCAGGATCTCCGGATGGTTGCTGATCTCCTGCGGACGCAGCACCAGGCGCGAGCGATAGCGGTCCAGGTTCGACAGGAAGCGCTGGTACACCTCGCGCGTCAGCGTCACCGAAGAGGCCGAGGCAAACGCCAGGCGCCCCGCATCCAGAAGTTCGATGGTGCTGTCCTGCAGCACCTCGGAATACATCTGCAGGTCGCGGAACGGTGAATCGACCATGCCGTGCAACACCGCGTTGGCGATGGTGCCTATGCCCGCCTGCAGCGGCTGCAGCGAGGGCGAGAGCCTGCCGGCGCGGACTTCGCGCAGCAGGAAATCGTTGAGATGGCCGGCGATATTGCGCGTATCGGCATCCGGCGGCAGCGCGTTGGACGGGCTGTCGTCCTTGGCGGTGATGACGATGGCCGCGATCTTCTCGGGATCGATGGGGATATACGGCAGGCCAATGCGCTGCTCGGGCGCGATCAGCGGGATCGGCTGGCGGTACGGGCGCTGCACCGGGAAGTAGATATCGTGCAGCCCTTCCAGCTCCGGCGGCATGTTCAGGTTGATCTCGACGATCACCTTGCGCGCCAGCATGGCGAAGCTGGCCGAGTTGCCGACCGAGGTGCTGGGGATGATGCCGCCCTGCTCGGTGATCGCCACCGCTTCCACCACCGCAACGTCCACCGGTGCGATCTGGCCGGAGCGCAGTTGTTCCACGGTCTCGGACAGGTGCTGGTCGATGAACATCACTTCGCCGGCGTTGATCTTGCGGCGCAGCGCGGCGTCGGACTGGAACGGCAGGCGGCGCGCAATCACGTCGGCCTCTGCCAGTACCCGGTCGATATCGTTGCCCAGCGAGGCGCCGGTCATCAGGGTGATGCGCAGCGGCTCGGTTGCCGCCCGCCGCGCCAGCGCAAACGGGACTTCCTTGCAGTCGCCCGCACGCGTGAAGCCGCTCATGCCTACCGTCATGCCGTCGCGGATCAGCGCGGCGGCTTCGTCGGCCGAGACTACCTTGTCGTGCAGCCTGGCCAGGCGAATGCGTTCCTTGTACATCCTTATCTCCGGTCTGGCGGCCAGGCCCGTGCCCGCGCCGCGCGCCCCTGCTGGCCTGAAGGCTCGTCGGCGGGGTCTCCGGCAGGCAGTGTAGCCAGCCGCATACATTCCGGCTGTGATTTAAAGTCATGGACTCCAGTCGCTATATTCATAGCTAAAGTCATGCCGGGAGGCGTGCGGGCCACGATGTCCCTGTGGCGCCACAGGGCATTTCCGTCCTGTCACAATCCCGGCAAAGGATTCTGGTAGTGTCTGCCCCATCGGTCGACCGTGCCCCGCCAGAGAGGCTGCGGCGTCCGTGCCGCCCGGGCCGGCCATGCTCCGGCCCCTGGTACCCGTGCGACGGATGCCAGCGCATCGCAGTGGCGGCAAACCAAAACAGGAGACGCCATTCATGCAGCCAAGACCCCTTGAACCCAGCGAGCCGGTTGTCCTTGCCCTGGTTGATGCCGTAACCGCCTGGCAAAGTGCGTTGGAACAGACGCTGTGCGCCTCTGGCCTGAACTACGCCCAGTGGCTGCTGCTGCGGGCCATCCGCCAGGATGCCTTCGAGCGCGGCTCGCCCTTGCCGGGCCCGATGCCGATCGATGTCGCGCGTTCCGAGACGATGCTGGATGAACTGCGGCGCGACGGCTGGATCGAGTACGCCGGCACCCAGGCGCCCCGCATTGCAGAAGGCGCAGCCAACCGGCTGCAGCGCACCGCGCAGGCCCTCAGCGCGCTGCACAGCGTGTCAGTGGCGGCGTTCAGTTCGCAAGAGCGTGCTGCGCTGGGCACCCTGCTGGAGCGGATGAAGACCACGCTGAGCGACCACACCACGCGCCAGGTTCGCGCGGGCACCGAAGCCGACCGGCAGGAAAAAGCCGCTACGCCCTCGCATTGCCCCGGCCTGCCGCCGGTCGCGCACCGCCCCACCTCCTGCCCCACCCTCGCCGCCACGCGCCTCTGAGCGCCGCGCAAGCCGGTCCCGCGGCCAGCAGCGGGAGCCATCCACTTTTCTTCACGCACCATTCTCATCCCCGCCACTTTTCTTGCGCCGGGTATGCGGTTTTTTCCTAAAGTATGAGCATGCCCCGGCACATGCCGCGGGCCGCCCATCGACACCGCGAGGAGGGATCATGCCGCAGGAGAACGAAGACAAGGTCGCGCACCTGCTGGACGAACTGGCCGGCTTCGCGCGCGAGCGGCTGCCGGCGGCGATGTTCGCCGTGGTCGAGCCCTTCCTGCTGCACTACTACGACCAGGCCGACGCCGAAGACTTGCTCCAGCGCGACGTCGACGATCTCTACGGCGCCGTGATGGCGCACTGGCAGACCGCACAGAAATTCACCCCCGGCAATGCGCGCATCCGCGTCTACAACCCCAACCTGGAAGAGCACGGCTGGCACTCTGACCACACCGTGGTCGAGATCGTCAATGACGACATGCCCTTCCTGGTCGACTCGGTGACGATGGAGATCAACCGGCAGGGACTGGCGCTGCACTCGGCCATCCATCCCGTGTTCCGGGTCTGGCGCGACGCGCGCGGCGGCATCGAGCGGATCGCCCCGGGCGGCGCCGGCAAGGCCGGGGACAGCTCGCACCTGGAATCCTTTATCCACTTCGAGATCGACCGCAGCGGCGAGGCTGCGCGGCTGGAGGCGCTGCGCAGCGGCATTGCGCAGGTGCTGGTCGACGTGCGCGCGGCGGTGGAAGACTGGCCGAAGATGTGCGACATCACCCAGGCCACCATCGGCGCCATGGCGCAGGCGCCCGACGCGGCCTCGCCGGAAAGCGCCGAAGCGCGCGCCTTCCTGGACTGGATGATGGATGACCACTTCTCCTTCCTCGGCCAGCGTGACTACCAGCTGGTGTCGCAGGACGACCGCTACTTCCTGCGCGGCGTGCCGGGCTCGGGCGCGGGCATCCTGCGCGAAAGCCTGCGCGAGCCTGATGCCGAAGACCTCACGCTGCTGCCCGCCGCGGCCACCGCGATCATCGAAGGGGCCTCGCCGATCTTCCTGACCAAGGCCAATTCGCGCGCCACCGTGCACCGGCCGGGCTATCTCGACTATGTCGGCGTCAAGCTGCTCGATGAAAAGGGACAGCTGTTCGGCGAGCGGCGCTTTGTCGGCCTGTACACCTCGACTGCCTATATGGCGCCGATCGCGGAAATTCCGCTGGTGCGGCTCAAGTGCGCCAATATCCTGGCGCGCGCGGGCTTCCTGGCCAAGGGGCACCTGTACAAGTCGATGGTGACCATCCTTGAGCAATACCCGCGCGATGAACTGTTCCAGGCCACCGAGGATGAACTGTTCGACATCACCACCGGCATCCTGCGGCTGCAGGAACACCAGCGCACCCGGCTCTTTGTACGGCGCGACCGCTTCGACCGCTTTGTCTCGTGCCTGGTGTTCGTGCCGCGCGACAAGTACAACACCGACCTGCGCCAGAAGATCCAGAAGCTGCTGACCGCGGCCTTCCACGGCACCAGCTGCGAGTTCACGCCGCTGCTGTCCGAGTCGCCGCTGGCGCGCATCCAGCTGACCGTGCGCGGCGAGCCCGGCACCATGCCGCACGTTGATACGCGTGAGCTGGAGGCGCGCATCGTGCACGCCAGCCGCCGCTGGCAGGACGATCTCGCCGAAGCCTTGCATGAAAGCCACGGCGAAGAGCAAGGCAACCGGCTGCTGCAGCGCTACGGCGGCTCGTTCCCCGCCGGCTACCGTGAAGACTACCCGGCCCGCACCGCAGTGCGCGATATCGAGCTGATGGAGCACGCGCTGCACGGCAACGGCATGGCGATGAACCTGTACCGGCCGATCGAGGCCGCACCGGGGGTGTTCCGCTTCAAGGTGTACCGTGCCGGCGAGCCGATCGCGCTGTCGCACAGCCTGCCCATGCTGGAACACCTGGGCGTGCGCGTGGATGAAGAGCGCCCCTACCTGATCGAACCCGACAGCGGCACGCCGGTATGGGTGCACGACTTCGGGCTGGAGATTGCCGATAGCGGCGGCGCGGCGGAATTCGACATCGCGCGCGTCAAGGCATTGTTCGAGGATGCCTTCGCGCACGCCTGGCACGGCGAGATCGAGAACGACGACTTCAACCGCCTGGTGCTGCGCGCCGAACTGGCCGCGCGCGACGTCACCATCCTGCGCGCCTATGCCCGCTACCTGCGCCAGGTGGGCTCGACCTTCAGCGACGCCTATATCGAGCGCGCGCTGACCGGCAACGCGGCCATTGCCGCCATGCTGGTCGGCCTGTTCGTGGCGCGCTTCGACACCTTCAGCGAGGTCGCCACCGACACCGCCCGCCAGGCGCGCTGCGACAAGCTGCTGGCCGATATCGGCGCGGCGCTGGACAAGGTGCCCAACCTGGACGAGGACCGCATCCTGCGGCTCTTCCTGGGCGTGATCAACGCCACCGTGCGCACCAACTATTTCCACCGTGGCGAGGAAGGCCAGCCGCGCCCGTATGTGTCGTTCAAGTTCAATCCCGCGCTGGTCCCCGGCCTGCCCGAGCCGCGCCCGATGTTCGAGATCTGGGTCTACTCGCCGCGCGTTGAGGGCGTGCACCTGCGCGGCGGGCGCGTGGCCCGCGGCGGACTGCGCTGGTCAGACCGGCGCGAGGACTTCCGCACTGAAGTGCTGGGCCTGATGAAGGCGCAGATGGTCAAGAACACGGTGATCGTGCCGGTGGGCTCCAAGGGCGGCTTCGTGGTCAAGCGCCCGCCCCCGCCCACCGACCGCGATGCTTTCCTGCAGGAGGGCATTGCCTGCTACCAGACCTTCCTGCGCGGGCTGCTGGACCTGACCGACAACCTCGTCGGCGGCCAGCTGGTGCCGCCACCCGAGGTGGTGCGCCACGACGACAACGACCCCTACCTGGTGGTGGCCGCCGACAAGGGCACCGCGACGTTCTCCGACTTCGCCAACGCGATCTCGGCCGAATACGGCTTCTGGCTGGGCGATGCCTTTGCGTCCGGGGGCTCGGTCGGCTATGACCACAAGAAGATGGGCATTACCGCGCGCGGTGCGTGGGAATCGGTCAAGCGGCATTTCCGCGAGATGGGTGTCGATATCCAGACCACGGACTTCACCGTGGCCGGCATCGGCGACATGTCGGGCGACGTGTTCGGCAACGGCATGCTGCTGTCGCCGCATATCCGGCTGGTGGCGGCTTTCGACCACCGGCATATCTTCCTCGATCCCGACCCGGACACGGCAAAGAGCCTGCAGGAACGCACGCGGCTGTTCGGCCTGCCCCGCTCCAGCTGGGCCGACTACGACGCTACGCTGATCTCCGCCGGCGGCGGTATCTATCCGCGCAGCGCCAAGACCATCCCGCTGTCGCCGCAGGTGCAGGCGGTGCTGGGGGTCACGGCAGCCACGCTGTCGCCGGCCGAGCTGATCCACGCAATCCTGATGGCGCCGGTCGACCTGCTCTACAACGGCGGCATCGGCACCTACGTCAAGTCCAGCCAGGAAACCCACCTGCAGGCCGGCGACCGCACCAACGACGCGGTGCGTGTCAACGGCAACGACCTGCGCTGCAAGGTGGTCGGCGAAGGCGGCAACCTCGGCTTCACCCAGCTGGGCCGCATTGAGTTCGCGCGCAACGGCGGGCGCATCAACACCGATGCCATCGACAACTCGGCCGGGGTGGACTGCTCGGACCACGAGGTCAATATCAAGATCCTGCTCGGGCTGGTGGTTGCCGACGGCGAAATGACCGAGAAGCAGCGCAACAAGCTGCTGGCCGAGATGACCGACGAGGTCGGCCTGCTGGTGCTGCAGGACAACTACTACCAGACCCAGGCACTGTCCGTGGCCGGGCGCAGCAGCCCCGCGCTGCTCGACGGCGAGGCGCGCCTGGTGCGCTGGCTGGAGCGCGCCGGGCGGCTGAACCGCCCGCTGGAGTTCCTGCCTTCGGACGAAGAAATCGCCGAGCGCAAGCTGGCCGATGAAGGCCTGGCATCGCCCGAGCGTGCCGTGCTGCTTGCCTACAGCAAGATGTGGCTGTACGACGAACTGCTGGCCTCCGACGTGCCGGAAGACGCGCTGGTTGCCGGACTGCTGTCGGACTATTTCCCGGTGCCGCTGCGCCAGCGTTACGCCGACGCGATGCAGCGCCACCCGCTGCGGCGCGAGATCCTGTCGACGCACCTGACCAATATGCTGGTCAACCGCATCGGCGCCACCTTCGTGCACCGGATCATGGAAGAGACTGACGCACGCCCGGCCGATATCGTGCGCGCCTGCCTGATCGCACGCGATGTCTTCGGACTGACCATGCTGTGGCAGGAGATCGATGCGCTGGACAACCGCGTCGCAGACGCCGAGCAAGCGCGCATGTTCGGGGCCGTGGCGCTGCTGCTGGAGCGCGCGTGCCTGTGGTTCATCCGCTATCTGCGTAGCGGCAGCAAGGCCGCCGAGGACCTGGCGCGCTTTGCCCAGGCGGCGCAATGGCTGGCACCGCAACTGCCGCGGCTGCTGCCGCCGGCCGATGCGACGGCGCTGTCAGAGCGCACCCGGGCCTTGACGGACGCGGGGGTCGACGAAGCGCTGGCCGTGCGCGTGGCCGGCAGCGAGATCTCCGCCGCCGCGCTCGATATCGCCGAAGTGGCCACGGCGTGCGAACGCAGCCTGGACCTGGTGGCGGGGGTTTATTTCGCTCTGGACAGCCACCTGAGCTTCAGCTGGCTGCGCGAGCGCGCACTGGCGCTGCCATCGGACACGCACTGGGACCTGCTGGCACGCACCACCACGCTGGAAGACCTGGGGCGACTCAAGCGCGCACTTACCGTCAGCGTGCTGTCACAGGCGGGTGAACTGGATACGCCCGAAGCCATGATCGATGCCTGGCGGTCCAGCCGTCATGGCGCGCTTGAACGCTTTACGCGCATGCTGGCCGACCAGCGCGCCTCGGGGGCTGCGGGGCTGTCGATGCTGTCGGTCGCGGTGCGCGAGATCGGCATGCTGGAACGCGCCTAGCACGCCGCTGTCCAGCCGGGGGTTATTCGTCTGCTTCTGCGTCCGTGTCGATGTCCGCATCGTCGCCGATGCCGGCGTCGGCACCACGCGGGCGCAGTTCCAGCCCGAGCAGGACCAGCAGGTCGAAGGCATCGCAAAGCAGGTGCTTCTGCCTGGGCAGCAGGCTGGCGTACGGCATGTCGTAGATCGACTGGTGCGCGGCACGCTCGCCCTTGAGGCCGCGGTCGCGCGCGATATCCGACAGCAGCGCGGCAAACCCTGAGAGGTCCTGCGCTGCCAGTGCTGAATTCAATACCTTGGCGATCACTTCCGGCGAAGCGTTCGCCCAGCCCATGCGTTCAGCATTGGAAGCAGAGTCTTGAGGAAGGTCGGCAAAGTCCATGATGTGTATAACGGTCCCGCCTGAGCAAGCTTAAGGCAGCAGCCATGTGGATTTGACCCCACATGCGTGGGGTGACATGGCTTGCCGCCCGCCGGTCCGGACTAGCGCGGCGCCGGCTTCGCCGCCACCTGGCGGTAGACCGTGCTGCCGTCGCGCGCGGTGCGTGCCTGGACGTGATTGCGTGCGCCGCATTGCGGGCAGCGGAACACGGGACCCTGCCCTTCGTTGCGGATCTGCACCTCATTCGGCTCCCAGCGCGCACCGCAAGCCTGGTTCCCACAAACAAACATGAATTCTCCTTGAAACAAACGCCCGAGAGCCTGAGCCGGGCGCGATACGGGGCGCGGCAGCACTGCCTGGTGGCGGCGCAGCCGTGCCTGCTCAGCCGTGATTATCAGGCCAGTCGGCCGGGCGCGGGCCCATTCGCCACATATTCGGCGGCTCCCCCAATGCCGTGCTCTGGTACATCCAGGCGCCGCAGCCGGTGCAGCGCCAGCGCCTGTCGACCTTGCACCGGTTGCTCATGGCCGCAATGCCCGAGGCAGCCAGGTTCTCGTGTGGCGGCACGCTGGACGGTTCGCCCACCAGCTGATGACACAGGTCACAGGCGTGCATCGGCATCTCCGGTCATGGCGATGATGGCGCAGCGGCGCCTTCAGCCATTGTGCTGCACCCATTGCCGCGCCCACGAGATCGCCGCGGCCCGCGCCTCGTCCGGCGTCGCATGCGTGGCCGGCGGCGCGCCGCCCTCCAGCACCACGGCTCCCGACTCCCAGATATCGCACAGGGCCTTGAACCGCCCCATGCCCAGCGCGTGGCAATACACGTGGATCACGAAGCCGCCGTACTCCACCACGTCAGTGGCGGTATCGGTCAGCGCCTGATCCGCCGCGGGATCGGACGGCACCAGCGGCGCATCGCGCTGGCGCAGCACCCGCTGCTCCGCGGCCGTGCGCACCAGCATGGCGCAGGCACCGCCCACCGCCGCGCCCAGCACCACGCCCAAGCCAAACCAGCAAGCCCTGCTCCCGCACCTCGCCATGGCATCCCCCGTAGCGACCCTGCCGGCCCTGGCACGACCACGCTGTGCGACCGGCATCGTTTTCAGGTTATACCAATACAGGCCGACACCGCTTGCCACCAACGTCCACGCGGCAAATGCACAGCGCCGCAGGGTGTGCCGGCGCACGAAAATGAGAATCGTGGGGGATGACCGAACAGCCGGCCAGAGTTACACTGTACATCCATACAGTATTCGGATACTGCCCCATGCCCTTGTACCAGTCCGATTCCATCCTGCTCGAGGCCTACTACTTCGGCGACGACAGCGAATCCCTGCGCCTGCCCTGCGGCAGTGTCTGCGTGGGCGCCGGCGCCATCCTCGTCGACGGCATCGAGCCACGCCAGCTGCAGGCCCTGCGCTGGACGCCGGATTTCCTGTCCTTCGACGCCCAGGGCACCCGTCACCGCTACCCGGTCAGCCGCCCCGCCCTCGTCGGCCCCGGCCAGGCCCGCTTCGCGCTGCTTTAAGCTACGGCTTCCGCATCCCCGATGCGCCACGCCCCTTGCCCACATGCCAGACCTCAGCCCGACCGCCAGCCAACTGATCCGCTCGCTCGACCTGCAGCCGCATCCGGAAGGCGGCTACTACCGCGAAACCTATCGTGGCGAAGAACAGGTCGTCTGCCAGGACGGGCGCACACGCGAAGCCTGCACCGCGATCCACTACATGCTGTGCGGCAACGACTATTCCGCCTGGCATCGCATCCGGTCCGACGAACTCTGGCACTACCACGCAGGCTCCCCCGTGGACGTGCACCGGATCGTGGACGGCACCATCGTCACGCAGCGCCTGGGCGACCCGCTGCGGCATCCCGGCGCGGCCTTCCAGGCAATGGTGCCCGCCGGCCAATGGTTTGCCGCCGAACGCGTGGATCTGGACGATGGCGTGGACTTCGCCCTGGTCGGCTGCACCGTGGCACCAGCCTTCCAGTTCAGCGAATTCGAACTGGCCGACGCAACGGCGCTTGCCGGCCTGGCAAGCGGACATGACGCGCTGTTGCGCAGGCTGGCGCGCTAGCCCTCCCCCCCAAAAAAACAGCCCGCCGCGGCGGGGTGCGGGCGGGCTGGTGAGTACAGCGGCACGAGTCTAAGCCAGGCTGCCGGCGGGCCATGATGGGAGAACCCGGGTATCTCGCCGCTTTTTCTGGCAACGGCCGGACTGCGCGTATAGCCCGTCAGGCACTCAGGATGCAGATCAATATTCTGCAGCTACAAATAATCCTGGGTTCGCCTATTATTTGCAGCTACAATTATTCTGCATGGACATCACCTTCGATCCCGTCAAGGATGTCAGCAACCGGGCCAAGCACGGCGTTTCACTCGCGCTGGCGGCAAGGTTCGACTGGCCGAACCTGTTGGCAGGGATAGATGACAGGGCCGACTACAGAGAACTCCGCGAGATCGGCTTCGGCATCATTGATGAGCGCCTCTATTGCGTGGTGTTCACCCAGCGCGGGAATGCAATGCATATCATCAGCCTGCGCAAGGCCAACAAACGCGAGGTACGGAACTATGTCGACCAAGCCTAAGATCGTCATGCCTACTGACGAAGAGGACGCCGCCATCAACCGCGGCATCGCTGCGGATCCGGACACGTACGAGGTGTCGGCGAAAGAGATGCAGGCCATGAAACCGCTCGGCAAGCGCGGCCGCGGTCGGCCCAAGCTCGCCAGCACCAAGGAACTGGTGAGCATTCGATATGACGCCGATGTACTGGATGCATTCCGCGCCAGCGGGGAAGGTTGGCAGACGTTGATGAACGCAACGCTGAACGTTGCGATTCAACAGGCCATGGACATTACGTACGTTGGGGGGCCACTGCATGGAACCACAGTCCGTGACCACCCCAACACCTTGTCATCCGTTCTTACCTATCGCCCGGTAACAGCTTTCGCGAACGACCCTGCGCATCAGGCAACGTATCGTCGGGTAACCCTCGAGCGTGTCGTTGGAAACAACGTCGAACGCCGCGAGTTCTTTGTGAGTGACAGCCTCACCGACAGCGAAGCCGATTCGCTCGTCCTGCGAGAAGACCTTTGGCCTATGTCAGAGCCACACCATGCCTGAGTATTGGATGCCTCCAATCAGACAACCTGGAGGGCTAGCCCGGAGCACAAAATAAAAAACCCGCTTGGCTATTCACCAAGCGGGTTTCTATCTGGTCGGGGCGAGAGGATTTGAACCTCCGACCACCTGCACCCCATGCAGGTACGCTACCAGGCTGCGCTACGCCCCGAAGCAAAAGATTATAGCAGAAGCATTTCCCGTATGACTAGCTCCTGACGTCGAAATTATCCGTGCTTCGCGATCTCCCGCAGTTGCGCGAGCAGGTGCTGTACTTCGACCAGTTCATTGCGCAGGCCGCTGATGTCGATCGACAATGCCGCCGCGTTTTCTTCGCCAACCTCTGCGGCCTCAGGCGCTGCCGCTGCCCCACTGTGATGACGGCCTTCATCGAGGCGGTTGCGCGCGCCGTTGATGGTGAAGCCCTGTTCGTAGAGCAGTTCGCGGATGCGGCGGATCAGCAGGACTTCATGGTGCTGGTAGTAGCGGCGGTTGCCGCGGCGCTTGACGGGCTTGAGTTGCGTGAACTCCTGCTCCCAATAGCGCAGGACGTGCGGCTTGACGGCGCAAAGCTCGCTCACCTCACCGATGGTGAAGTAGCGCTTGGCCGGAATCGGCGGCAACGCGATGCGATCGCTGGATTTGTCCGACATGTGGTGTGTAGACGAGCGTCAGGCCATGCCGGCCATGCGGTTGGCGCGCACCAGGTGCGCGCCCAGAAGCATACCGATGCCGGCTTCGGGAAGCAATCCGCCGTTCGGGTGACGCGTCAGCCGACGATGCCTGCGCGTTCTTCCACCAGGCCCTTGAGCTTCTGGCTGGCGTGGAACGTGACCACGCGGCGCGCGGTAATTGGAATGACTTCGCCGGTCTTGGGATTGCGGCCGGGCCGCTGCGGCTTGTCGCGCAACTGGAAGTTGCCGAAGCCGGACAGCTTGACGCTGTCGCCCTGCTCCAGCGCTTCGCGGATGACGTCGAAGAAAGCTTCGACCATGTCCTTCGATTCGCGCTTGTTCAGGCCCACCTGGTCGAACAGCATCTCGGCGAGTTCGGCCTTGGTCAGCGTGGGAACTTCGGTCGCGCGGTTATCCGGCGTCGCGTCGTCAAGGGAGGAAGCCTGCCGGTCGCTCATCTCACCCAGTGCTGCAGCGGTCATGGAATTCGCGTCTCGATCATTCATGTCGATCGCTCAAGTGTGTGTCTGGCGATCCGCCCGGGGCAAGCCCGGGCGCCCTTGTTTATCGTGTGTCCGTCGCGTACTTGTCGCGTATTGACGATGGCTTAGCCGCGCAGCCGGGCCTGGAAGGCCTCTGTCAGCGCGTCGACCATGCAGCGCACTGCGCTGTCGACGGTTTCGTCCTGGAGGGTCGACCCAGTATCTTGCAAGGTCACCCGGAACGCAAGGCTTTTCTCGTCCGCGCCAATGGCAGCGGAAGCGCCCTTGGGACGGAACTCGTCGAACAGCACCAGGCTCTGGCAGTAGCGGCCGTAGCCCTGCTTTTCCAGTGCGGCGCGCATGGCGTCGAGCAGATCCTGCACGCGCACCGATTGCTTCACGACCACGGCCAGGTCGCGCACCGCGGCCGGGAACTTGGAGATCTCGGTGTACGCCGGCAGGCCGGTGTCGCACAGCGCGTCAAGCGCCAGCTCGAACACGACCGGGGCGTGCATCAGCTCGTATTCCTGCAGCCAGCGCGGATGCAGCTCGCCGACCACGCCAACGGGCTTGCCGTCGAGCAGCACGCGCGCGGCGCGGCCCGGGTGCAGCGCGGGGTGCGACACTGGCTCGAAACGCGGCACGCGCGGATGGAACAGTGCCTCGACATCGCCCTTGATGTCGAAGAAGTCGACGTTGCGCGTGGGGATGCCCCACTGCTCTTCGAACGCCGGGCCGTAGGCGATGCCCGCGGCCATCATCGGCTGCTCATAGCCGGCCACCGTCAGGCCGCCGTCCTTCACGCTGGCGTCACGATGGAACACGCGGCCCACCTCGAACAGGCGCACGCGCGCAGCCTTGCGGTTCAGGTTGTAGCGCACCTTGTCGACCAGGCCGCCGATCAGCGTCGAGCGCATCACCGCCAGCTGGCTGGCGATCGGGTTCAGCAGGCGGATCGGGTTGTCGTTGGCGGCGAAGTCGCGCTCCCACTTCTCTTCGACGAAGGCGAAGTTGATGACTTCCTGGTAGTCGCGCGCGGCCACGGCATGGCGCACCACGTGGGTGGAGCGGCGGGCCTCGTTGGTCGGGCGCATCTCGCTTTCGGCGATCGGCGGACGGGCCGGGATGCGCTCGAAACCATAGATGCGGGCCACTTCCTCGATCAGGTCTTCCTCGATCTCGATATCGAAGCGGTAGCTCGGCGGCGTGACTTCAAACACCTCGCCCTCGGCGCCCTGGGTGCGCGCAAACGGCAGCTGCAGACGCTGGAATACATCGGCGATAGCCGCAGGCGACAGCTCGATGCCCAGCACGCGCTCGGCGCGCGCCACGCGCAGGCTGACCGGCTTGCGCTGCGGCAGGTTGACCACGTGGTCGTCCACCGGGCCGGCCTGGCCGCCGCAGATCTCGAGGATCAGCGCGGTGATGCGCTCGATATGCTCGACCGTGGTGGCATAGTCCACGCCGCGCTCGAAGCGGTGTCCGGCGTCGGTGGAGAAGTTGTACCTGCGGCCACGGCCCTGGATCGCAGCGGGCCACCAGAATGCGGCTTCGAGATAGATGTCCGTGGTGTCCAGCGTCACGGCGGTGCTGTCGCCGCCCATGATGCCGGCCAGGCTTTCGATCTCCTTGTCATCGGCGATCACGCCGACCTGTTCGTCGACCTCGATGGTGTTGCCGTTGAGCAGCTTGACCTGCTCGCCCTTGCGGCCCCAGCGCACGTCCAGGCCGCCGTGGATCTTGTTCAGGTCGAACACGTGCGACGGACGGCCCAGTTCCAGCATCACGTAGTTCGAGATATCGACCAGCGCGGAAACACTGCGCTGGCCCGAGCGCTCCAGGCGCTGCACCATCCATGCCGGCGTGGCCGCGCGCGCGTTGACGCCGCGGATCACGCGGCCGGAGAAGCGGCCGCACAGGTCCGGCGCCGACACCTTGACCGGCAGCTTGTCCTGGATCGTCACCGCCACCGGCTTCATCTCCGGCAGGTTCAGCGCGGCACCGGTCAGCGCCGACACTTCGCGCGCCACGCCGTGGATCGACAGGCAGTCGGCCTTGTTCGGCGTCAGCTTGATGACAAAGACCTGGTCATCCAGGTCGAGGTAATCGCGGATGTTCTGGCCGACCGGCGCGTCTTCCGGCAGCACCAGCAGGCCACCGTGCTCTTCGGACAGCTTCAGTTCGCGTGCCGAGCACAGCATGCCGTAGCTGTCCACGCCGCGCAGCTTGCCGACCTTGATCTCGAACGGCTGGCCGCCGTCCTCGGACGGGGGCAGCACGGCGCCAACCAGTGCGCACGGCACCAGGATGCCCGGCTTGACGTTGGGCGCGCCGCAGACGATCTGCAGGGTCTCGCCGGTGCCGGCATCGACCTGGCACACATTGAGGCGGTCGGCGTTGGGATGGCGCTCGGTCGACAGCACGCGCGCGACCACCACCTTGTCGAACGGCGGCGCAACCGGGCCCACCTCTTCCACTTCCAGGCCGGCCATGGTCAGCGTGTGCGACAGCGCGTCGGTGGAGATCTTTTCAGGGTTGGCGAAGGTGCGAAGCCAGGATTCCGAGAATTGCATGGCGCTTCTGATCCGGTAAGTATTCTATGTAGTCGGTGACGAGTGAGACGGCGGCGCGTCAGGCGAACTGGCGCAGGAAGCGCACGTCGCCCTCGAAGAACAGGCGCAGGTCGTTGATGCCATAGCGCAGCATGGTCAGGCGCTCCAGGCCGGAGCCGAACGCAAAACCGATATAGCGCTCGGGATCGAGGCCCATATTGCGCAGCACGTTCGGATGCACCTGGCCCGAACCGGAGATCTCCAGCCACTTGCCATTGCCGAAGGCCATGTCGATCTCTGCCGACGGCTCAGTGAACGGGAAGTACGACGGGCGGAAGCGCACCTGGATGTCATCGCGCTCGAAGAACTTGCGCAGGAAATCGGTGTACACGCCCTTCAGGTCGGCAAAGCTTACGTCCTCGCCGATCCACAGCCCTTCGACCTGGTTGAACATGGGCGAGTGCGTGGCGTCGCTGTCGACACGGTAGGTGCGGCCCGGGCAGATCACCTTGATCGGCGGCATCGCCTTGCCGGCGTACTTCTCGACATGCATCTTCGCGTAGCGGACCTGCATCGGGCTGGTGTGCGTGCGCAGGAGCAGCAGCTTGTCGTCGCTGTCGCGGCCGTCGACATAGAAGGTGTCCTGCATCGAACGCGCCGGGTGGTTGTCCGGGTTGTTCAGCGCGGTGAAGTTCATCCAGTCAGTCTCGATCTCGGGGCCGTCGGCCACATCGAAGCCGATCGAGCCGAAGATCTGCTCGACGCGCTCCCACGTGCGCATCACCGGGTGCAGGCTGCCGCGGCTGACCGCACGGCCAGGCAGCGTGACGTCGATGGCCTCCGCGGCCAGGCGCGCGTTCATCAGCGCATCGGCCAGCGCCTGGCGGCGTGCCTGCAGGGCGGCTTCAACTTGCTGCTTGATCTGGTTGATGCGGGCGCCTTCCGTCTTGCGGGTTTCCGGGTCGAGCTTGCCGAGGCCCTTGAGCAGTTCGGTCAGCGCGCCGGTCTTGCCCAGGAAGCGGGCCTTTTCGTTTTCCAGCGTGGCGTTGTCGTTGGCAGCGGCGAAGGCGGCCTGGGCATCGGCGACAATTTGATCCAGATCCTGAGACATGGCGGCGGTCGTGGGATTTTTGGCGTCGGGCCGGTACGCACCGGTCCGACGTGGGTTGGCACTACGTGCGGTGTTCGTTTCGAATGCGGTCTCGGCAACCGGATACCGGCAACTGAAACGGCATTCGAAATAAAAACGGGGCTCGGTGAGGAGCCCCGTTTCAGCAGACCTTGCGGTCAGCGGTCGACCTTGCGGTCGGTGCTTGCCCGGCTACGCTTGCGCGCGGCCGCAGCCGGCATCAGGCAACGGTGGCTTTCACCTGGTTGACGATGGCGGCAAAGGCAGGCTTGTCGTGAATAGCCATGTCCGACAGCACCTTGCGGTCCAGTTCAATCGAGGCCTTCTTCAGACCGTTCATGAACACGCTGTAGGTCATGCCATGCTCACGCGTCGCGGCATTGATACGCGCAATCCACAGCGCACGGAACACGCGCTTCTTGTTGCGGCGATCGCGGTATGCGTACTGGCCAGCACGCATGACCGCCTGCTTGGCGATGCGGTAGACGTTATTGCGACGGCCGCGGTAACCCTTGGCAGCGTCGATGACTTTCTTGTGACGGGCCCGTGCAGTGACCCCACGCTTTACTCGAGGCATGTAATTCTCCTTTCGTTTTCGTTAGGGGTTATGCGTACGGCATCATCGCGCGCACCGACTTCAGGTTCGTCTCATGGACGTCCTGAGTACCGCGCAGTTGACGCTTGTTCTTGGTGGTCTTCTTGGTCAGGATGTGACGCTTGAAGGCCTGGCCACGCTTGAACGAACCGTTCGGACGTGCAGTAAAGCGCTTGGAGGCGCTTTTCTTCGTCTTCATCTTCGGCATGAAAAACTCCAGCTCATATGACATGCATGCAGGTGGACGGCTCACGCCGACGCTTGCAAGACCCGCATCCACTTGTTGTTGCACAGCGGCCCTTGCGGGCCGCGCGCGACTTCCGCACGAAGCAACGCCGGGATACCTGGCATCCCGGCCGCTGCATCGCGCAGGAATTACTTCTTCTTCTTGGGGGCGAGCACCATCACCATCTGGCGCCCTTCCATCTTCGGCATCTGCTCGACCTGGCCGATTTCTTCCAGGTCCGCCTTCAGGCGTTCGAGCATGCGCGCGCCGATTTCCTGGTGCGCCATCTCGCGACCACGGAACCGCAGCGTGATCTTGGTCTTGTCGCCATCTTCCAGGAAGCGCTTCAGGTTGCGCAGCTTGACGTTGTAGTCGCCATCATCCGTACCCGGCCGGAACTTGACTTCCTTGACCTGGATGATTTTCTGCTTCAGCTTCGCCTCGTGGGCGCGCTTGGCTTCCTCGTACTTGAACTTCCCGTAATCCATGATCCGGGCGACGGGCGGAACCGCGTTCGGCGCGATCTCGACCAGGTCCAAGTCCTTATCTTCAGCCAGCCGGAGCGCGTCCATGAACTTGACGATGCCGAGCTGTTCGTTATCAACCCCTACCAGGCGCAGCTCAGGCGCGCTGATTTCCCGGTTGATGCGATGACCTTTGTCCGTAGCGATGTTGCGTTACCTCAAGAAGACAAAAAAACAAGCCGTGCTCACCACCCATCAGGCTTTGCTGGCGACGTCGTTCTGCAGACGCTCAACAAACGCGGAGACGGGCATCACACCCAGATCCACGTTGCCACGGGCACGCACGGCCACTTGACTGGCATCCCGCTCCTTGTCGCCCACTACCAGCAGGTAGGGAACCTTTTGAAGCGAATGCTCGCGGATTTTATACGTAATTTTCTCATTACGCAAATCGGCCTTGGCCCTAAACCCTTGTTTTTGCAGCAATTGCACGACGCTTTCGGCGTATTCCGCCTGCGAATCCGCAATATTCATGACCACCACCTGCTCCGGGGCCAGCCAGGCCGGCAGCGCACCGGCGTGGTTTTCCAGCAGGATGCCCAGGAAACGCTCGAACGAACCCAGGATGGCGCGGTGCAGCATCACCGGGCGCTTGCGCGAATTGTCCTCGGAGACGTATTCGGCATCCAGGCGCTCCGGCAGCACTAGGTCAAGCTGCACCGTGCCGCACTGCCACGAGCGGCCGATCGCGTCCTTGATGTGGTACTCGACCTTGGGGCCATAGAATGCGCCCTCGCCCGGCAGCTCTTCCCAATCCACGCCGCAGGCGCGCAGCGCCAGGCGCAGGCCCTCTTCGGCGTGGTCCCAGACCTCGTCCGAGCCGGCACGCTGGTCCGGGCGCAGCGACAGCTTGACCTTCACATCCTTGAAGCCAAAGTCGTCGTAGACCGAGAACGCCAGTTCGTTGAAGGCCTTGGCCTCCGCCACGATCTGCTCTTCCGTGCAGAAGATGTGCGCATCATCCTGCACAAAGCCGCGCACGCGCATCAGCCCGTGCAGCGCGCCCGACGGCTCGTTGCGGTGGCAGGCGCCGAACTCGGCCAGGCGCAGCGGCAGGTCGCGGTACGAACGCAGGCCGTGGTTGAAGATCTGCACATGGCCCGGGCAGTTCATCGGCTTGATCGCGTAGTCGCGCTTCTCCGACTCCGTGACGAACATGTTCTCCTTGTAGTTCTGCCAGTGGCCGGACTTTTCCCAAAGCGAACGATCCATCACCTGCGGCGTACGGACTTCATCGTAGCCGGCGTCCGTCAGGCGGCCGCGCATGTATTGCTCGACGGCCTGCCACACCTGCCAGCCCTTCGGATGCCAGAACACCATGCCGGGCGCCTCTTCCTGCAGGTGGAACAGGTCGAGCGTCTTGCCCAGCTTGCGGTGATCGCGCTTCTCGGCCTCTTCCAGCATGTGCAGGTAGGCTTCCTGGTCTTCCTTCCTGGCCCACGCCGTGCCGTAGATGCGCTGAAGCATCTCGTTGTTGGCATCGCCGCGCCAGTAGGCGCCGGCCACCTTCATCAGCTTGAAGACCTTCAGCTTGCCCGTGGACGGCACGTGCGGGCCACGGCACAGGTCGACGAAGCTGCCTTCGCGGTACAGGCCGATTTCCTGGTCGGCGGGGATCGAGGCGATGATCTCCGCCTTGTACTTCTCGCCCATCGACTCGAACAGCGCCACCGCTTCGTCGCGGCTCCACACTTCGCGCACCACCTTCTCGTCCTTGCGGGCGAGTTCCGTCATCTTCTTCTCGATGGCGGCCAGGTCTTCGGGCGTGAAGGGACGCTTGTAGGCAAAGTCATAGTAGAAGCCGTTTTCGATCACCGGCCCGATCGTCACCTGTGCTTCCGGATAGAGCTCCTTGACGGCATAGGCCAGCAAGTGCGCCGTGGAGTGGCGGATCACATCGACGCCATCGGCGTCCTTGTCCGTGACGATGGCCAGCTCGGCATCGCGGTCGATCTTGTAGCTCGTGTCGACCAGTTGGCCGTCCACCTTGCCGGCCAGCGCGGCCTTGGCCAGGCCGGCGCCGATGCCCTGCGCCACTTCGGCAACCGTCACCGGGCCGGGAAACTCGCGGCGGGACCCATCCGGCAGCGTGATTGCGATCATTTCGACTCTCCAGGTTCCGCCGGCCGCGCCTTGCGCATCGCCTGAGCGGATCAAACTGCATCTTGTGGCACCGGCCCCTGCATGCCTGCGGGACTGGCGATTTATTCTTTACTGCCCTGCTCTGCCGCACCGGAAAGGCGGCAGCTTATCAGGGCGCCGGCAGGCGACAGACGAAAAAAAACGCGGCCAAGGCCGCGTTTCTCTTTGTCAAACCCGATCCAACCGGGTCGAAGGCGCACCTCGACTACTGTCGCTTGCCAGCGGTAGTAGTTCGCGGTGTCATAACCATGATGCCCTTCCGTTCCGTATGGGGTTGAATCGGACTTGCCGTACTTCTTTTACTGCTTTACTGCAATTCGTTGGTAGGCTCGATTGGACTCGAACCAACGACCCCCACCATGTCAAGGTGGTGCTCTAACCAGCTGAGCTACGAGCCTAGCGAAGCGGCAAGTATAGCATCACTTTCTTTTCGCCTGCAACACCCCCTGGACGTCTTCGATCAACTGCAGCGCGCGCTGCAGCTGCGTAGCCTCGGACACTTCGGCAGTGAACTGCATGCGCGCCACGCCCTTGCTGGAGAGCGTCTTGACGCCGGTGACGTTGATCTTCTCGCGCGACAGCACTTCGGAGATATCGCGCAGCAGCCCCTGGCGATCGATCGCCTCGACATGGATATCGACCGGGTAGACCGCGGCGTGGCTCTTCTGGCCCCACTCGGTCTGGATCACCCGCTCCGGCGCGCGCCCGGCCAGTTGCTGGAAGGTGTGGCAGTTGCGCCGATGGATCGACACCCCGCGCCCCCGCGTGACAAAGCCAACGATGTCATCCGGCGGCGCCGGCTTGCAGCAGCGCGACATCTGCGTCATCAGCGAATCCACCCCCACCACCAGCACGCCGCTCTTGGCGCCGCGCGCCACGCTGGTGGCGCGGCTCTTCTTGGTGACAGCGTCTTCCTCGCTCAGCGGCGCCTGGACCTCGCCCTCCGGGTGTCGCAGCGCGTGCTCCACGTGGCGCAGGCTGAACTCATCCTTGGCCACTGCCGCAAACAGGTCCTCCGGCGTCTTGAAGCCCAGCCGCGTGGCCAGGTCTTCCAGCTTGACCGCGGTCTTGCCTTCGCGCTGCAGCGTCTTGTCGATCAGCACGCGCCCCTGGGCGATGGTCTCCTGCGAATCGAGCGCATTGAACCAGGCCCGCACCTTGGCCCGCGCGCGGCTGCTGGCCAGATAACCCAGGTCCGCGTTGAGCCAGTCGCGCGACGGGCCGCCCTGCTTGACCGCGATGATCTCCACGGTCTGGCCGTTCTTCAGCGGCGTGTTCAGCGGCACCATGGTGCCGTCCACGCGCGCACCGCGGCAGCGGTGGCCGAGGTCGCTGTGCAGGTAGTAGGCAAAGTCCACCGCGGTGGCGCCCTGCGGCAGCGCCACCACGCGCGCTTGCGGCGTCAGCACGTAGATGTGGTCGTCGATCGCGGCGTGCTTGATCTGCTCCCACGATTCGTCGTGCGCCACGCTGTGGTCGGCATCGTCCTTCCACGCGAGCAGCTGGCGCAGCCAGGCTATCTTCTCGTCATAGCGCTCGCTGGCGGAAAACTGCCCGACATAGCCGCGGCTGCCCGCCTCCTTGTAGCGCCAGTGCGCGGCCACGCCGTATTCGGCAAAGTGGTGCATCTCGTGGGTGCGGATCTGCACCTCGAAGGCGCGCCCGTCATCGCCGATCACCACCGTATGCAGCGACTTGTAGCCATTGGCCTTGGGCCGCGAGATGTAGTCGTCGAACTCGCGCGGGATCGGCTGCCAGATATGATGGACGATACCCAGCACCGTGTAGCAGTCCTTGATATCGTCGACGATCACGCGGAAGGCGCGCACATCGTACAGGTCGGCAAAATCCAGCTCCTTGCCGCGCATCTTCTTCCAGATGCTGTAGATATGCTTGGGCCGCCCGCTGACCTCGGCAGGGATGCCGGCGGTCGCCAGCTCGGACTGCAGCCGTTCGATAGCGCTGGCGATATAGCCTTCGCGCTCGATGCGCTTTTCATCCAGCAGCCTGGCGATGCGCTTGTAGGTATCGGGCTGCTCGAAGCGGAACGCCAGATCCTCCAGCTCCCACTTCATCTGCCAGATGCCGAGCCGGTTCGCCAGTGGCGCGTAGATGTCCAGCGTTTCGCGCGCCACGCCGGGCAGCGGCGCCTGCTTGGTCTCGGCCAGCCAGCGCAGGGTCTGCAGCCGCGAGGCCAGGCGCACCAGCACCACGCGGATATCCTGCGCAAACGCCAGCAGCATCTTGCGCAGCGCCTCGACCTGCTCGTGGCGCGCCTGCGCTTCGTTCTTGGACGGCGCGGCCGGCTCGGCCTCGGTGCGACTCCCGGCGATAGCGCCGATGCGCAGCAGCTGCCGCACGCCGTCGACCAGCCGCGCCACCTCGTCGCCAAAGCGCGGCGCGATCTCGGCCTCGGTGCCGGGCACGAAGGCCACCAGCCCGAACAGGCAGGCGGCGGCGCGCGTGGCGTCGTCGACGCGCAGGCCGTCGAGGATGCGCAGCATGCCCTGCGCGTGCGACAGCACGGTCTCGCCGGTGGGCAGCGCGACCTCGGCACCATGCTCGCGCACGTAGGCCAGTGCGCGTTCGACCAGTTCGGCATCCGGAATGCCCGCGACCCGACCGGTCAGGTCGGTGGACGTCACCATGTCACAACGCCTGCATCAGTTGAGCGCAGCGGTCACCACCACTTCGATCAGGTAATCGGGATTGGCCAGGCGGGCTTCGACGGTGGCGCGCGGGGGCGTGTTGCCTTGCGGCACCCAGGCGTCCCAGACCTCGTTCATCTCGCCGATCTGGTCGACATTGGTCAGGAAGATCTGGCACGACAGGATGCGGGTCTTGTCGCTGCCGGCCTCGGCCAGCAGGCGGTCGATATGGCCGAGGACCTCGCGCGTCTGGCCGCGGATATCGGCCTTGGGATCGACCTCTGGCACCTGACCGGCGAGATACACCACGCCGTTATAGACCGCGTATTCGGACAACCGCTTGCCCACGTGGGCACGCTTCAGTTCAAGGTTACTCATGACAATGCAATGCGTTGACTGATAAAAACAAGGCCGGCATGCGATGCAATCAGGCCCCGGTAAAGAACTGCCGGACGATCGCAATCTGCGCCGGATCGACAAAGGTCGGGGCATGGCCCACGTCGGGCACTTCCACCGAGCTCACATGCTTGCCGCGCGCCACCATTTCGGCCACGGTCTCGCGCAGCAGCAGGTCCGACTGCGCGCCGCGCACCACCAGCACCGGGCCTTCGATGGCCTCGAAGCTGCGCCAGATGGCGGCCTCGCCGGCAGCAATGGCCTCGGGCGTGGACTTGCGGAACGGCACCGCCAGCTGCGGATCGTAATGCAGGCCCCATTCCAGGCCGTCGGTGCCCTGCACCGGCTTCAGGATGGCGGCGTTGAGCTCGCGCCACTGCTCGGGCGTATGGCGCCCGAACGATGCGCTGATGGTCTGCAGGTAGGCCAGGCCTTCCTCGAAGGTCTTGAAGCGCACCGGCAGCCCCAGGTAGGCGCCGATCCGTTCCACCGCCGAGGGCGCCAGCTTCGGGCCCACGTCGTTGAGCAGCAGCTTGCGCACCGGCGACTTCGGCAGCCCGGCCAGGCCCATGCCGATCAGCCCGCCCATCGAGGTGCCGAACCAGTCCACCTTCTCCACATTGAGCCGCGCAATCAGCGTGACCATGTCGGACACGTACTGCGGCACCACGTAGCCGTTGGCATCGGCCAGCCATTCCGAGCGGCCGCGCCCGGCCACATCGGGGCAGACCACGCGGTAGTCGCCGCACAGCGCGCTGGCGACGGCGTCGAAGTCGCGGCCGGTGCGCGTCAGCCCATGCGCGCACACCAGCACGCGCGGATTGGCGGGGTCGCCCCACTCGTGGTAGGCCATGCGGTGCAGGCCCGCCGGACTGATGCACTGGACAAAACCGAGACGCGGACTGGCAGACATCTGGACTCCCTGACGAACCGGACCGCGGACCGCAAAAAGACGGCGCTGCCGGAGGTTGAGCAAAGCTGGATTGTACGCCGCAGCGGGTACAATGCCACAGCACAGTGACAGCGCCCCGCATGCGCGGCCGCGCACCGCCACGGCGCGCTCCGCCAACCCTGTGGCATTCCTTCTGTGGCATCCCTTTCTCTCGACGGAGGCTTACATGCTCAACGGCAAGACCGCACTGGTGACTGGCTCGACCAGCGGCATCGGGCTCGGCATCGCGAAAGCGCTGGCGGCCCAGGGCGCCAACATCATCGTCAACGGCTTTGGTGACGCGGACGCCGCAAAGGCAGAGATCGCGCAGGCCGGCCAGGGAATTCGGGTCGGCTACCACGGCGCCGACATGAGCAAGGCGGCCGAGATCGAGGACATGATGCGCTACGCGCAGTCCGACTTCGGCGGCGTCGACATCCTGGTCAACAACGCCGGCATCCAGCACGTGGCCAGCATCGAGGATTTCCCGCCTGAGCGCTGGGACGCGATCATCGCCATCAACCTGACCTCGGCCTTCCACACCACCCGCCTGGCGCTGCCCGGCATGAAGCAGAAAGACTGGGGCCGCATCATCAACGTTGCCTCCACCCACGGCCTGGTGGCCTCGGCGCAGAAGTCCGCCTACGTGGCCGCCAAGCACGGCATCGTCGGTTTCACCAAGGTGACCGCGCTGGAAACCGCGCAGACCGGCGTCACCGCCAACGCGATCTGCCCGGGCTGGGTGCTGACGCCACTGGTGCAGAAACAGGTCGAAGCCCGCGCGCAGAAGGAAGGCATTCCGGTGGAACAGGCCAAGCGCGAGCTGGTGCTGGAGAAACAGCCCTCGGGCCAGTTTGTCACGCCCGATGAGCTGGGCGCGCTGGCCGTGTTCCTGTCGTCCGAAGCGGCTCGCCAGGTCCGCGGCGCGATCTGGAACATGGATGGCGGCTGGGTGGCGCAGTAAGGAGGAAGCGATGCAACGACGCAGTTTCCTGCGCGCGCTGGCGCTGGGCGCGGTCTCGGCCGGGGCGCTGGCACCGGTGGCGGGCGCGCTGGCGCAAGCCGCCAAGCCGCTTGCCATCGACGTCTACAAGAGCCCGCTGTGCGGCTGCTGCGAAGATTGGGTCAAGCACCTGCGCAGCAACGGCTTCACCGTGACGGTGCATGACGTCGAGGACACCGGCGTGTACCGCAAGCGCTTCGGCATGCCGGAACGCTTTGGCTCCTGCCACACCGGGTATATCGGCGGCTACGCCATCGAGGGCCATGTGCCGGCAGCGGATATCCGCAAGCTGCTGGCCGCAAAACCCAAGGCCGTCGGCCTGGCCGTGCCGGGCATGCCGGTCGGCTCGCCCGGCATGGAACAGGGCCCGCGCAAGGACCCGTTCGACGTGCTGATCGTAAAAGCGGACGGCGCCGCTTCGGTGTTCGCCAGCTACAACAAGCAGGCCGGCTGACCTGCCGCTTCCGGGCGCGCCACGGCGCGTCCGGACTTCAACCTGCGGCGGCCAGGCTCGCCAGTGCCGCCTCTACCTCTCCCCAGATCGCTTGTTCTTCGGCCTCGGTGGATGCGCCGTGCTGGCGCTTGGTCGCGCCGAGCCGGTTCAGCACCAGGTGCCGGTCCGCCGCCACGCCCGCGCTGGCCAGGCAGGCCTTGACACAGGCCAGCGGGCAGCCATCCAGCGCCAGGATCGGCCGCCCCGAGCGCGCCACGCGCGTCAGCGCCGGCACGCCGCCGCCCACGCCGCTGATGCAGGACATTTCCGCACGGCCGCTGCGGTCGAGCCGCACCGCGCAGGCATTGGCCAGTTGCGCGACGCTGGAGCAGCCGGAGCAGGCGTAGACCAGTGGCAAGGATTGGTTCGGGGAAGCCGGCATGGCGCACCTTCAGTGAGGGTTCGACCGCGGCAGGGTCTGCGCCTTGCCGGAGAGCAGCCAGCTTAGTGCGCAGCGATGCTGCCGGGCTATTCGCCGGAAGAGCTAGGGAGTGCAGCCGGCTGGCGTAGCCCGGCCGGGCAGTTCCAAAGCGGAGCGACCCGACAAAAAAGCCCCTGCGGCGCATCGCACCGCAGGGGCCCTGTCAGGCTTCGGAGCTCAGCCCGCTTACAGCAGCGGTGCGCCGGTCTTGGCCTGGATTTCCTCCCGGCTGACGCCCGGGGCGGTTTCCACCAGCTTCAGGCCGGCCTCGGTCACGTCGATCACGCCCAGGTCCGTAATGATGCGGTTGACCACGCCCACGCCAGTCAGCGGCAGGTTGCAGTCCTTCAGGATCTTGATGTCCTCGCTGCCATCCTTCTTCTTGGCGGTGTGTTCCATCAGCACCACCACGCGGCCGACGCCAGCCACCAGGTCCATCGCGCCGCCCATGCCCTTGACCATCTTGCCCGGGATCATCCAGTTGGCCAGGTCGCCCTTCTCGCTGACCTGCATCGCACCCAGGATCGCCAGGTTGATGTGGCCGCCGCGGATCATCCCGAACGAGTCGGCCGAAGAGAAGATCGACGAGCCTGGCAGCGTCGTCACGGTCTGCTTGCCGGCGTTGATCATGTCGGCGTCGACTTCGTCCTCGGTCGGGAACGGGCCGATGCCCAGCAGGCCGTTCTCGGACTGCAGCCACACTTCCATGCCTTCCGGCACCCAGTTGGCCACCAGCGTCGGCAGGCCGATCCCCAGGTTGACGTAGAAACCGTCCTGCAGCTCGGTCGCGGCGCGCGCGGCCATTTCGTCACGTGTCCATGCCATGATGGGTCTCCTCAGCTGGCCGCGCGCACGGTGCGCTGCTCGATGCGTTTCTCGGGGGTGGTGTTCAGCACCAGGCGCTTCACGAAGATGCCGGCCAGGTGGATTTCATCCGGGTCCAGCTCGCCGGTCTCGACGATATGCTCGACCTCGGCGATGGTGACCTTGCCCGCCATGGCGCACATCGGGTTGAAGTTGCGCGCGGTGCGGCGGAACACCAGGTTGCCGGCCTTGTCGGCCTTGTATGCCTTGACCAGCGCCACGTCGGCGGTCAGCGAACGCTCCATCACGTACTGCTCGCCGTCGAATTCGCGGATTTCCTTGCCTTCGGCGACGATGGTGCCGACACCGGTCTTGGTGAAAAAAGCCGGGATGCCCGAGCCGCCGGCGCGCAGCTTCTCGGCCAGCGTGCCTTGCGGCGTGAATTCCAGCTCCAGTTCGCCCGCCAGGTACTGGCGCTCGAACTCCTTGTTCTCGCCCACGTAGGACGAGATCATCTTCCTGATCTGGTGCGTGGCCAGCAGCAGGCCCAGGCCGAAGCCATCGACGCCGGCGTTGTTGGAGATGCAGGTCAGCTGCTTGGCGCCGCTGTCGCGCAGCGCGGCAATCAGCGCCTCGGGGATGCCGCACAGGCCGAAACCGCCAACGGCGATCGTCTGGCCGTCGCGGACGACGCCTGCAAGCGCTTCTGCGGCGCTGGCGTAGACCTTGTTCATGCTTCGCTCCTTCCTCGGTAGTTCCCTGTCGCTCTTCCCGCCACCGGGTTGTGCGGCGGGCGACGCAGGGAAATTGTAACGGTACAATCGGCAACAGGCGGGCGACAGTCGCCGCAACTCGTCCGACCGACAGCATACGCAAGCGCAGCCGGCTACGCCATTACGTAAAAATACATAAGCAGATGCCCGCAATCGACTACCAGACCGCCTTCCAGCTCGCCCCCGTGGGCCTGGTGCTGTCACGCGAACGCGTGATCGAGGACTGCAACGAGGAGGTCTGCCGCATTTTCGGCACCACGCGCGAGGCGCTGCTGGGCCAGTCGTTCCAGGTGCTTTACCCCACCGCCGACGAATTCGAGCGCACCGGCGCGCGCATCGCGCCGATCATGGGCAAGCGCGGCATGTACTCGGACGAGCGCATCATGAAGCGCGCCGGCGGGGAATTGTTCTGGTGCCATGTCACCGGGCGCGCGCTGGACCGCACGCAACCGCTGGGCGCCGGGATCTGGACTTTCGAGGACCTGTCGCAGAAGCGCCAGGTTACGGCCGAGCTGACCGCGCGCGAACGCGAGATCGCGGCGCAGCTGGTGGAGGGGAAAACCAGCAAGCAGATCGGCAAGTTGCTGGCGATCAGCCCGCGCACCGTGGACATCTACCGGGCGCGGCTGATGAAGAAGTACGGGGCCAGTACCTCGGTGGACCTGGTGCAGCGGCTGGTCAACCACTGAGCCCCGTGGCGGGCATCAGCCCTCGATGATCGCGCGGATCTCGGCCGGCACCGGCACCGACTTCTCCTGCGTGTAATCGCACCACACCACCTTGGCCCCGCCCTCGGCCCAGACCACGTCGGGCAGGTCGGTGCGGCGGATTTCCATGCGGGTCTCGAAGCTGGTGCGGCCGAGCTGGCCGGCGTAGACGCGGCATTCGATGTCGCCCGGGTAGCGCAGCTGCTTCAGGAAAGTCATGTGCGCATTGATGATGACCGGCCCCTGCCCGCCTGCATCCTTGCCGCCACGGCCCAGCGACGCGAACCACTCGATGCGCGCCTGTTCCAGGTACTGGAAATAGACGGTGTTGTTGACATGGCCCATGGCATCCATGTCGCCCCAGCGGATCGGCATGACCACCGTATAGACGTGCTTCATCACAGTCTCCAAAAGAACAGGCCCGCCGAGTCTGGCGGGCCCTCTGCGTGGCTTAGCGCTTGGCGATCGCGCCTTCGGCCTTGGTCACCAGGTCGGTGCCGATCTGCTTCTTCCACTTGTCGTAGACCTTGGCAGTAGCCTTGCGGAAGGCGTCATGCTCAACCGGCGACAGGTGCGTGACCTTGACGCCGTGCGCCTCCATGTCCTTCCAGGCCGGCGCGCCCGGCTCGGCCAGGCCCTTGCGGGCCAGCGCGATCTCCTGCTTGCCGGCGTCGATGGCGGCCTGCCTGACGATCTCGCGGTCGGCCGGGGTCCAGCTTTCCCAGATCTGCTTGTTGACCACGAAGATCAGCGGGTCAGCCACATAGCCCCAGGTGGTGACGAACTTCTGGCCAACCGTGTACAGCTTGGCGGCGGCGAACACCGACTGCGGGTTCTCCTGCCCGTCGACCGCACCCGAGGCCATCGCCGGCTGCGCATCGGCCCAGCTCATCTGGGTCGGGTTGGCGCCCAGCGCGTTGAAGGTCTCGATGTACAGCGGCGAACCGACCACGCGCAGCTTCATGCCCTTGAGGTCTTCCGGCTTGCGGATTTCGCGCTTGGAGTTGGACACCTCGCGGAAGCCATTCTCGCCCCAGGCCAGCGGCACCACGCCGGCCTTTTCCAGCGTGGTGAAGAGCGACTTGCCGACTTCGCCCTGCGTGAGCGCGTCGAGCGCCTTGTAGTCGGGCATCAGGAACGGCAGCGAGAACAGGTTCAGTTCCCTGACCTGCGGCGACCAGTTGATGGTCGAGCCCACCGCCATGTCGATCACGCCCTGGCGGATCGCCGAGAACTCGCGGGTCTGGTCGCCGGCCACCAGCGAGGTGCCCGGGTACAGCTTGATATTGATGCGGCCGTTGGTGCGTTGCTTGACCAGGTCGGCCCAGATCTCGCCGCCCTTGCCCCACGGGAAGGCCGGGCCGAGCACCAGCGACATCTTGTACTCGGACTTGTAGGTCTGGGCCATTGCGCCGGCGGGGGCGAAGGCGGAAGCGGCAATGGCGGCAGCCGTTGCGAGCATCAGGGCACGACGTTTCATTTCATCTCCTCTCGGGAAAAGCGTGGATTTCTTGTTTGTGAATGCGGAACATCAGTAGCCGAGGTACTCAGGCAGCCAGGTCGCCAGCGGCGGATAGGCCAGCACCATCAGCATGGCGATAAACATCGCCAGCAGCATCCAGATCACCCAGGGCACGGTCTCTTCCATGCGCACGCGGGCAATCCGGCACGACACCATCAGGTTCACGGCCAGCGGCGGCGTGAACTGGCCCAGCGCCACCTTCAGCGTCAGCACCACGCCGAACCACACCGGGTTCCACTGGAAGGCATTGACAATGGGCAGCAGCAGCGGCACGAAGATCAGGAAGATCGAGATGCCGTCCAGGAACATGCCGACCGTCATCAGCAGCAGCACGATCAGCGCCAGCACGCCGTACTCGCCCAGCCCGGAATTGGCGATGGCGTGCGCCAGCGGGTCGATCACGCCCAGCGTCGACAGCGCATAGGCGAAGATGCCGGCCAGCGCCACCACCAGCAGGATCACCGCCGAGGTCTCGGCCGCTTCCTGGAAGATGGTGAACAGGTCGCGCATGCCGATGCTGCGGTACACCACCATGCCGACGAAGAGGCCGTAGACCACCGCCACCACGGCAGCTTCGGTCGGCGTGAACCAGCCGGCGCGCATGCCGCCCAGGATCAGGAACGGCGCCACCAGCCCCCACGCGGCCTCGCGCAGGCTCTTCCAGAACGGCGGGCGCGGCAGCGCGGCTTCGATCGCGCCCATGTTGTGCTTGCGTGCCAGCCACACGGCCGGAACGATCAGCGCCACGCCGGCCAGGATGCCGGGGATCATGCCCGCGGCGAACAAGGCCGGCACCGATGCACCGGGCACCAGCACGCTGTAGATGATGAGGGCCACCGACGGCGGGATCAGGATGTCGGTCGCGGCTGCCGCGCCGACCACCGCGGCGCTGTACGAGCCCGGATAACCGGCGCGCGACATCGCCGCGATCATCACGCCCCCCACGGCGGCCGCGTTGGCCGGGCCGGAGCCTGAGATGCCGCCGAGGAACATCGCCACCAGGATCGCCACCAGCGGCAGCATGCCCGGGCCGCGGCCAACGATGGCGATGGCAAAGGTCACCAGCCGCTGCGCCACGCCGGAGCGGTCGAAGATCGACCCCACCAGCACGAACATCGGGATTGCCAGCAGCGGATACTTGGCCAGCCCCGCATAGAAGTTCTGCGGCACGGCCAGCAGGCCGAACATCTGGGTGTCGAGATTGGACAGGCCGATGGCAACCAGGCCGCCCAGGCCCAGCGACACGCCGATGGGCACGCCCAGCAGCATCAGGCCGATAAAGACCACGAACAGGATGATGGCAACGAGAGTCATGGCGCCTGCTCCGTCGTGCCTGCCCTGGCTGCATGCAGCGCCTTGAGCGCGCGCACGTTGCGCAGCACCAGCCCCAGCGCGCGCAGCGCGATGCCGGCCGACAGCACCGGCAGCCAGATCGAGTACCACCAGCTCGGCACGCCGATGCCCGGCGAGGTCTCGCCAAAGGCGTATTCGTCCCAGGTGATGCGCGCCCCCAGCACTGCCAGCGCGATGAACATCACCGCCACGGCCAGCGCCGACAGGATCGCCAGGCGCCGCTGACGGGCCGCGCTGCCGCGCTCGAAGAAGAATTCGATGCGGATATTGCGGTCGCGCGCCACCGCGGCGCTGCCGGCGACCAGCGCCAGCACGATCATGAGGAAGACCGAGAACTCCTCGGTCCAGGCAAACGACTCATCGGTGAAATAGCGGACCACCACGTTGGCGAAAGTGATGCCGACCAGCAGCACCATCACGATCACGCCAATCCAGTCCTCGAGGCGGGGCGATACCCGGAATTCAGCGTCCTGCGCTTCGTCGGCGGCCTGCGGGATCACCGCGGAATCGACGACGTGTTGCGGCACGGCGTTGCGCCGTGCCTCTTCTTGTTGCTCCATCTCCCCGGCCTCCGGTCCGGGCCGCTCGGGCCATGCGGCCACCGCGGCGTTCTTGTACTTGTATGTAAAGACTTAATCTGCAGACATGGCGGATTATGCCAAGACTGGCCCGCCACGCGCGAATTTTCTGATGATTGATGTGTGCTGATGACGGCGCACCCAAGGGGACCGGATAAGCCCTGGGCGTGCAATCTGGGCATCCCGCGGCGCTTTTGGCGCGCAGCCGGGATGCAGGGGGCCTTGCGCCCCCGGTCAGCGATCAGGCGGTCAGACCATGCCGTCGTCGGCGGTGATGACAGCCCCGTTGATGAATTGCGACTGGTCGGATGCCAGCAGCAGCAACAGGCCGTCGAGGTCCTCAGGCTTGCCCAGGCGCTTGCGCGGCAGCATCTGGATCAGTTTCTGCCCCGCGTCCGAGTCCCAGTGATGGTGGTTGATATCGGTGTCGATATAGCCCGGGCAGATGGCGTTGGTATTGATGCCGTGGCGCGCCCATTCCAGCGCCATGGCCTTGGTCATGTGCACCACGGCCGCCTTGCTCATGCAATAGACGCCGATCTGCGACAGCACCTTGAGCCCGGCCACCGAGGCGATATTGACGATGCGCGCCTGCGGCAGCGGGCTGCCGTTGCGCTCGGCGCCCTTGGCGCGCGCGATCATGCGCTTGGCCACTTCCTGGGCGACGAAGAAAGCACCGCGGGTATTGGTGTCAAAGACGAAATCGAAGTCATCGGCGGTCACATCGGTCAGCTTCTGCGTGGTCGACACGCCGGAGTTGTTGACCAGGATGTCGATGGACCCCGCTTCCGTCTCGGCGTGCGCCACCGCGGCGCGGATGCTGTCCGGGTCGGTGACGTCCAAGCGCACCACATGGGCGCTGCCGCCCTCGGCCTCGATCGCCGCGCGCAGTTCCTTGAGCCGCTCGGTGCGGCGCGAAGCCAGCACCACCTTGGCGCCGGCGGCGGCCAGCACCGTGGCGAAACGCGAGCCCAGCCCGCTTGAAGCGCCGGTGACCAGCGCGACCTTGCCTTCCAGATTGATCGACAAACCCATGATTACCTCTAGTGCGGGAGCTCCTCCGGCCTATGCGGGAGCAGAAGGCAGCATATCAAAAAAAAGAACGACCGTTCCAAAAAAATCCTTGCCTGTGGGTGGCGAGTCCCGGACAATGCCGGAGATTCTAAGAACTTGGCCAGCAAAGGGAAAGAGGGAAAACGCGCGATCCGGGCGTCTTTGGACCCCAAATCGCTGCCAACTCACCCGCCCGCGGTTCCCGTCCGCGCGCTGGCCCGGTTCTCGGCAAAACGATCACCGCATTTCCCACAATTGCAAGCAAGCAGCAAAGAAATAGAGGGTTAGAGACAATGGATCAGCAACAGCTCCTGGAGCAGTTCGGCCCGCGTGAAGCCATGGAATACGACGTGGTCGTCGTCGGCGGCGGCCCCGCCGGCCTGGCCACCGCCATCCGCCTGAAGCAACTCGCGCAGGAGAAAGGCGCCGACGTCAACGTGTGCGTGCTGGAAAAGGGCTCCGAGCCCGGCGCCCACATCCTGTCGGGCGCCATCATGGATCCGCGCGCCCTCAATGAGCTGATCCCGAACTGGAAGGAACTGGGCGCGCCGCTGAACCAGGCGGTCACCGAAGACAAGTTCCTGTTCCTGAACGAGTCCGGCTCCAAGGGCACGCCGCCGGCCCTGCTGCCCGAGTGCTTTCACAACGAAGGCAACTACATCATCAGCCTGTCGAACTTCGTGCGCTGGCTGGGCCAGCAGGCCGAAGCGCTGGGCGTTGAGATCTTCCCGGGCTTCCCCGCCGCCGAAGTGCTCTACAACGAAGACGGCTCGGTCAAGGGCGTGGCCACCGGCAATATGGGCATCAACAAGGAAGGCGAGCCCACCGAGAACTTCCAGCTTGGCATGGAGCTGCATGCCAAGTACACCATCTTCGCCGAAGGCGCGCGCGGCCACCTGGGCAAGCAGCTGATCGAGAAATTCGGCCTCGACACCGGCAAGGATCCGCAGAGCTACGGCATCGGCCTGAAGGAACTGTGGGAGATCGACCCGGCCAAGCACAAGCCCGGCCTGGTGGTGCACACCGCCGGCTGGCCGCTGGACCCGGCCACCTACGGCGGCTCGTTCCTGTACCACATGGAAGACAACAAGGTCGCGGTCGGCTTTGTGGTCGGCCTGGACTACACCAACCCGTGGCTGTCGCCGTTCGAGGAATTCCAGCGCTTCAAGACGCATCCGGAAATCCGCCAGATCTTCGAAGGCGGCAAGCGCCTGAGCTACGGCGCCCGTGCCATCACCGCCGGCGGCCTGCTGTCGCTGCCCAAGACCGTGTTCCCGGGCGGCGCCCTGGTTGGCTGCGACGCCGGCTACCTGAACGCCTCGCGCATCAAGGGCAGCCACGCCGCCATCAAGACCGGCATGATGGCCGCCGAGGCCGCCTATGACGCGCTGCAGGGCGGCCGCCAGCACGACGAGCTGACCGCCTACCCGGCCGCGTTCGAGCAGAGCTGGCTGCACAAGGAACTGCTGCAGGCCAAGAACTTCAAGCAGTGGTTCAAGAAGGGCCGCACCACCGCCACACTGATGACCGGCATCGAGCAATGGCTGCTGCCCAAGCTGGGCATCCGCAACCCGCCGTGGACCATCCACCGAGTAAAGCCGGACCATGTGTACCTGAAGCCCGCGGCCGAGTGCCAGAAGATCGAGTACCCGAAGCCGGACGGCAAGCTGACCTTCGACCGCCTCAGCTCGGTGTTCATCAGCAACACCAACCACGAAGAGAACCAGCCGGCGCACCTGACGCTCAAGGACGCCAGCGTGCCGGTCAACATCAACTGGGACAAGTACGCCGGCCCCGAGTCGCGCTACTGCCCGGCAGGTGTGTATGAGTTCGTGCAGGACGAGACGTCGGGCAAGGAGCGTCTGCAGATCAACGCGCAGAACTGCGTGCACTGCAAGACCTGCGACATTAAGGATCCGACCCAGAACATCGTGTGGGTCACGCCGGAAGGTGGCGGCGGCCCGAACTATGTGGGCATGTAAGCGCTGACAGCCAGCAGTTGGCAAGAAAAACGGCACCGGATTTCCGGTGCCGTTTTTCTTGGGGCAACCGCCCGCCGCTCAATGGCTTGCCAGCTTTGGGCTGGGGCAGGACCAGCCCGCGAGGGCAGCGGGATATCGGGCAAGGGCGTCCGACGATGATGTCCGGACGCTGACCGCGTCCTCAATGTGGTGGTGATGCGTATGGCGATCCAGCGCGGCGGCTTTGCCGGAGCCGCAGCATGCCAGCGGCTGCTACACCGATAGCCGCGCGTTCGACAGCAACTGCTCGTAGACGAACAGCTGCAACAGTGTCAGTTCGCGTTCGCCCAGTACATCGAAGGCCACGCCAAACGAGGGGAAATCGGCGTCTTCCTGGCCGTTGGCACCGGGCGCGACTCGCACCCAACCGTCGAGGGTGACCTCGCTGTCGAACGATGCGGTACGCATTTTGAAGCGCAGCTGCACGCGGCTGCCGGGGGCCGGCGCGGGCGCCGTGGTCTGCACCAGCGCGCCACCGGTACTGATATCGGACAGCAGCGCCAGCCGGGCCACGGCGGTATCGTCGTCCTGCGCTTCGGTGCCCGCCGCCACCTCGGCCTCCGGCTGGGTCAGGTATGCCGCCAGCCGCGTCTGCACGCGCTCGGCCTTGCGCACTGGCGTGCGCTGCTGCGACGCCGGAGCCGACAGCACCAGATAGCGGAACGGACTGCGGCAGACCGCCGTGATCGTCGACGTGAAACTGTGAATGGCCTGCCCCGAAAAGCCGCGCAGCAGCAGCGTATCGCCGGCCTGTATGGGCAGGTCGCGGCCGGCAAGCTGCGGCCACGTGACGAACATCCCGTGCTCGACAAAGCCGATCAGGCGGCTGGCGGCAGCACGCGACGCATCGCCCTGGTGCTTGATATGCAGCAGGGTGCCGACCTGCAGGCCAACTGGCCCGGCAGGCGCGCACGGGTCGTCGGAGGCATCCACGCCGTCATCTTCCCGGCAGACAGCACCATGATGGAACACCAGTGCCAGGTCCCGCGCGTCGGGAATGACATTGCCGCTGCCGAGCATCAGGTTGCCGTCGCCGTCGAGCAGCGACCAGGGCAGCGGGTGCCCCACAGGAAGATCGTTGGGATTGAGCTGGATCATGGCTGTTTGCATAGGACCTCGGCGTGGCAACCAGGCGGCCGTGGCAAGCTCACGACGAGCTGGCGAGGAGTATCCGCCACCTGCATTCGGTTCTTATCGGCTGGCTTGCGCGGAAATTGAGCAAAAACCGATGGAATGTGATCGCGATGTATAGCACGCAGCCCTTGCTGGCATCTTGACGAACCGCAACTCAACAGCCAGAATGCGCCAAAGCTGTCTGACAGCTTGACATATATACCCATATGAATCCCCTATCTCGTCCCGCCTCGCTCGCCAGCCGCATTGCCCAGGCATTGCATGAGCACATCATCGCCGGCCGCTATGCCGCTGGCGCACGTCTGCCCGCCGAGGCAAGCCTGGCCGACTCGTTTGGCGTGAGCCGCCCGATCGTGCGCGAAGCGATTGCCCAGCTGAAGGCCGACGGCGTGGTGATCACGCGCAAGGGCTCGGGCGCCTTCGTCTCGGAAACGCCCGGCGGGCAAGCCTGGCGCGTTGCCAGCGCCCCAGACGGCGGGCCAAGCCTGGCGCAGCTGTTCGAGTTGCGCATGGTGGTCGAGAGCGCCTGTGCCGAAATGGCGGCCATGCGCCGGACCGAGGCCGACCTGCAAGCCATCCGGGCGACGCTGACGGCCATGCAGCAGCAAGCCCAGGACTTTGCCAGCGCGGCAGCGGCGGACATCGCGTTCCACCATGCCATCGCGCAGGCGGCACACAACCCCTGCTTTACCGGACTCACGGATTTCGTCGGCCAGCAACTGCTGGCGGCACGGCAGCGTGCCTGGGAGAACTCCGCGCGACTCTCGGCGGCCAGCAGCACCCCGCGTGCGGCCGACACCGAGCATGCAACCCTGGTGGAAGCCATCGCCGCCGGCGATGCCGCTGCGGCGCGCGAGGCCGCGCGAAGCCATCTTGCAGCCGCGGCTGCGCGCATGGGCCTCGCGCTGGCCTGAACCAACATCAACCAGAGGAAGAAGAGGTTATGGAGAACGTGGATTGCGTGGTCATCGGCGCCGGCGTGGTCGGACTGGCGGTGGCGCGGGAGCTGGCCCTGCAGGGCCGCGAAGTCATCATCCTGGAGGCCGAGAACGCCTTCGGCACCATCACCAGCGCACGCAACAGCGAAGTCATCCACGCGGGCATCTACTACCCGGCCGGCTCGCTCAAGGCGGAACTGTGCGTGCGCGGCAAGGCGAAGCTGTACGACTACTGCGCGTCGCACCACATCGCCCACCAGCGCTGCGGCAAGCTGATCGTGGCGACCAGCGCGGCGCAGGTGGCCACGCTCGACGGCATTCGCGCCAAGGCGGCTGCCAACGGTGTCGATGACCTGCAATTCCTGACCCGCGCCGAAGCCCGGGCGCTCGAGCCGAATCTCCAGTGCCACGCCGCCCTGCTCTCGCCATCGACCGGCATCGTAGACAGCCACGGACTGATGACCGCCCTGCTGGGCGACGCCGAGAACGCCGGCGCCATGCTGGCGGTGCAGTCCCCGGTGCTGAATGGCGCGGTGACGCCTGACGGCATCCGGCTGGAGGTTGGCAATGAGGATGGCGGCAGCACCACGCTGCTTGCGAAGACGGTGGTGAATTCCGCGGGCCTGACGGCGCCGGAACTGGCGCGCCGCATCGACGGCATGCCCGAGGCACATATCCCGCCCCAGTACTACGCCAAGGGCTGCTACTTCACGCTGGCCGGGCGCGCACCGTTCTCGCGGCTGGTGTACCCCGTGCCGGAAGCGGCCGGGCTAGGCGTGCACCTGACCATCGACCTGGGCGGACAGGCGCGCTTCGGCCCCAACGTGCGCTGGATCGACGACATCGAATACAGCGTCGACCCCGCCGATGCCAATGGTTTCTATGAGGAAGTTCGCCGCTACTGGCCCGGACTGGCCGACGGCGCGCTGCAACCCGGCTATGCCGGCATCCGCCCGAAGATCAGCGGGCCGCACGAGGTTGCGGCGGACTTCCGCATCGACGGCCCGGCCGTCCACGGCGTGCCGGGGCTGGTTCACCTGTTCGGCATCGAGTCGCCGGGGCTGACCTCGTCGCTGGCCATCGCCGAGCGGGTCTGCGCGGCGCTGGCCTGAACCGCGCCGTCCCCTTCCGCGCGGAAGCTCATCACGGCACAGAACGCGCCGGCCGCCGCGGCGATGGCGGCCAGCCCGAAGGTATGCTCGGGCGCCAGCGCGTTCCAGGTCCAGCCCATCGCCAGCCCGCCCAGCGTGCCGCCGACGCCGTAGGAAATGCCCGTGTACAGCGCCTGCCCGCGCCCCTGCAGCGGCCCGGCAAACCACGCCTGCAACCGCTTCAGGCTGGCGCTGTGGTGCGCGGCAAAGGTGGCCGCGTGCAGCACCTGCACCAGCACCATGAGCCAGGCAAGCTGGGCAAAGTAGCCGGTCAGGCCGAAGCGCAGCGCCGCCAGCACAAAGGTGCCGGCCAGTATCGTGCGCAGCGCATAGCGCGCGAACAGCAGGCCCTGGTAGTAGAAGAAAACGATCTCGGCCACCACGCCGATGGTCCACATCACGCCAATGGCGAACTTGCTGTAGCCCAGCTGTGCCAGCCACAGCGAATAGAACACATAGAGCGCGGCGTGCGCGAACATCATCAGGAAGGCTGACGCCAGGAACCAGGCCACGTCCGGGCGGCGCAGCAGCGGCAAGGCGCGCGGCGGCGCCGTGCGCGGGCCGTCGTCGGCGGCGTCGCGCATGGTCAGCACCACCCCAGCCAGGATCGCCAGCAGCGTGCTGGCCACCCACGGGAAGGCGCGCATGCCGACCGCCTCGAACAGCGCCCCGCCGGCCAGCACCGCGCCGATAAAGCCGACCGAGCCGAACATGCGGATGCGGCCGTAGCTATGGTCGAAGGCGCCGTAGCGGCGCAGCGTGGAAATGGTCAGGGCATCGCCCAGCGGCGACATCGCGCTGGTGAGCAGGCTCAGCGTCAGCATCATCGCCATCATGCCGCCGTAGCTGCCGACACCCGGCAGCATCAGGAAGGCCAGCAACGAGGTGAACGCGCTCACGCGCAGGATGCGCACGCGCGTGTGCATCACGTCGGACAGCCAGCCCCACAGGTAGGGCCCGACGATGCGGCTGACCTGGAAGCTCGCCATCAGCACGCCGATCTGCACCGGGTTGAAACCGCGGTCGGCGAAATACAGGCTGACGTACGGCGAAATCAGGCCGACGTAGCCATAGTAGCCAAGGTAGAAGAGCCCAAAACGGGCGTAGTCGGGGCGGCCGGCGCCGGTGGCGCCCCCGCCCGCAAAAGACGTGGCCAACGCGAGGTCAACTCAAGGGGTCTGGCCGGCCTGCGCGGGAATGCGCGGCGTATCGACCTTGACGTCGCCGCACTGGGCGCGGTGGCGCAGGGCGTGGTCGATCAGCACCAGCGCCAGCATGGCCTCGGCGATCGGCGTGGCGCGGATGCCCACGCACGGGTCGTGGCGGCCGAAGGTCTCGACGGTGGCGGCATGGCCGGCCTTGTCGATCGATTCGCGCGGGGTGCGGATGGAAGACGTCGGCTTGATCGCCAGCGACACGGTGACGTCCTGGCCGGTGGAGATGCCGCCCAGCACGCCGCCGGAATTGTTGGTGCGGAAGCCCTCGGCGGTCAGCTCGTCGCCATGCACGCTGCCGCGCTGGGCCACGCTGTCGAAGCCGGCGCCGATCTCCACGCCCTTGACCGCGTTGATGCCCATCATGGCGTGGGCGATGTCGGCGTCGAGCCTGTCGAACAGCGGTTCGCCCAGGCCCACCGGCACGTTGCTGGCCACCACCTCGATGCGCGCGCCGACGGAGTCGCCGTCGCGGCGCAGCGCGTCCATATAGGTTTCCAGTTCAGGGATGACGTCGGCATTGGCCGCGAAGAACGGGTTCTGCGGCACATGCGACCAGTCCGTGAACGGCACGGCGATCTCGCCCAGCTGCGACATATAGCCCCGGATCTCGGTGCCGTACTGCTCGCGCAGCCATTTCTTGGCCACCGCCCCGGCCGCCACCACCGGCGCGGTCAGGCGCGCCGACGAGCGGCCGCCGCCGCGGTGGTCACGGATGCCGTACTTCTGCCAGTAGGTGTAGTCGGCATGGCCCGGGCGGAAGGTCTCGACGATATTGCCGTAGTCCTTGCTGCGCTGGTCGGTATTGCGGATCAGCAGGCAGATCGGGGTGCCGGTGGTCTTGCCCTCGAACACGCCGGACAGGATCTCGACCTGATCGGCTTCCTGGCGTTGCGTGACGTGGCGCGAGGTGCCGGGCCGGCGGCGGTCCAGGTCGCCCTGGATGTCGGCCTCGGTCAGCGCCATGCCCGGCGGGCAGCCGTCCACCACCGCGCCGATGGCGGGCCCGTGCGATTCGCCGAAGGTGGTAACAGTGAAAAGCAGGCCAAGGGTGTTGCCGGACATGGTGGAAACCGCACAGGAATTGGGGAAGGCCTCCATTGTAAGGCCAATGGCGGGCCTCGGGCGGCCGCAGGGCGACCCGGCAGGCTCAGGCGGCGGCGGTTTCCGGCGCCAGTTCGGGGTAGAACTCGGCGCGCATCCGCTCCATATAGGCCACCAGGTTGGCATGCCCCTCGGCCGCGGTGCGGATCGGAGTGTCGAATACGGGGCACAGCAGGCTGCCGGCAAACGCAAACAGCGTGGCGTCGGCCCCGCATGGCAGGTTGCCCATCAGGTAGGGCTTGTCGCCCAGGATGTCGGCAATCGAGGTCACGCCCTTGCTGGCCAGCGCCACCAGGTCTTCTTCGCTATGCCGGCCCAGGCCCTGCCCCCACAGCGTCTTGCGCACCTTGTAGCGCACCAGCCGCTCGGCCAGGCCGCGCACCGGCGCCGGCACGCCGCGGAAGAACTGGGCCGGCCCCTTGTCGAAGTTGGCCTGGTCCAGCCAGCGCACCCGCGCCACCGCCCAGTAAAGGTGGTCTTCCATCAACTTCTCGGCGGCCCAGGCGATGCCGCGCTCGGCCGCGCTCAGGCCGGCGTCGAAGTCGATGTGGTAGGTCTTCTCGATATGCCAGCGGATCATGGTGGAATCCGCCACGATCCGGCCCATGTCGTCCAGGTAGGGCAGCTTGCCCTTGGGCGCGCGCCGCAGGCTGCCGCGGCGGGCCTGGTAAGGCAGGCCGGCCAGCTTGAGCAGCATCTCGGCCTTGGTGACGAAGGGGCTGGCGTCGGGCAGCCCGAAGGCGGGGCCAAAGGTGTAGAGCGTGATCATCGTGGTTTCGGGTTCCGCACAACGGATTTAACGCCAGTCGCCGCGCAGGGCCTGCACCATCTGCTGCAGCCCTTCCGGGGTGGCGGCCTCGGGCGGCACGGGCTCGCCCACCACCAGTTCCAGCCGGTTCAGGATGCCGCGCCGGAACGGCCGCGACATCGCCGGTGCCCCCTTGCGCGAGAAGAAGCTGCCCCACAGCCCGCGCAGCGCCATCGGCACCACCGGCACCGGCGTGCGCTGGATGATCTGCTGCACGCCCTGCTTGAACGGGTTGATGTCGCCGGTGGCGGTGATCTTGCCTTCCGGGAAGATGCAGACCAGATCCCCCTCGCCCAGCGCCTGCGCCACGCTGTCATAGGCGCGCTTGAGCATGTCCGGATTCTCGTGCGCTGGCGCGATCGGGATCGCGCGGGCCTGGCGGAAGAACCACGACAGCAGCGGCACCTTGAAGATGTTGTGGTCCATCAGGAAGCGCACCGGGCGTGGGCTGCAGGCCATCAGCACCACCGCGTCGGCAAAGCTGACGTGGTTGCAGACCAGCACGGCCGGGCCGTCGGCGGGAATGCGCTCGGCATTGACGCGGCGCAGCCGGTAGAGGGTATGGACCAGGATCCACGCGATAAAGCGCAGCAGGAATTCCGGCACCAGCGAGTAGATGTAGACCGCCACCACGGCATTGAGCAGCCCCACCACCAGGAACAGCTGCGGGATGCTGTAGCCCGCCTGCGTCATCGCCACGCCCAGCAGCGAAGCGGCAATCATGAAGAAGCTGTTCAGGATGTTATTGGCGGCGATGATGCGGGCGCGGTGCGTGGGCGCGCTGCGGCTCTGGATCAGCGCGTACAGCGGCACGCTGTAGAAGCCGCCGAACATGGCCAGCAGGAACAGGTCCACCAGCACGCGCCAGTGGCGCGGCTCGGCCAGGAAGCTGCCGATGCCGCTGAGCGCCACGGGTGCCTGCCCCTGGCTGGCAAAGTACAGGTCGACCGCGAACACCGTCATGCCGATCGAGCCGAACGGCACCAGGCCGATCTCGACATGGCGCCCGGACAAGCGCTCACACAGCAGTGAACCGGTGCCGATGCCCAGCGAGAACACCGCCAGCAGCAGCGTCACCACGTTCTGGTCGCCGCCCAGCACATCCTTGGCATAGCTGAAGAACGAGGTCAGGAAGGTGGCGCCCAGGAACCACAGCCACGAAATGCCGAGCATGCTCAGGAATACCGTGCGGTTGCCGCGCGCCAGCACCAGGTTGCGCCAGGTCTCGGAGAACGGGTTCCAGTTGATGCGCAGGTCCGGCTGCGGCGCCGGCGAGACCGGGATGCGGCCCGACACCAGGCGCCCCGCCACGGCGATCACCACGCACACCGCGCCCACGTACATCGGCCCCACGATCGTGCCGCCCTGCTGCAGCCCGGCCAGTTCGCCGCCGATCAGCGTCCCGATCAGGATCGCGACAAAGGTGCCCATCTCCACCATGCCGTTGCCGCCGACCAGCTCGCTTTCATCCAGGTGCTGCGGCAGGTAGGCAAACTTGACCGGGCCGAACAGCGTGGAATGCAGCCCCATCAGAAAGGTGCCGGCGTACAGCAGCGGCGCGCTGTGCCAGGCAAAGCCGGCCAGGCCCAGCACCATGATGGCGATTTCCAGCGACTTGACCAGTTGGATCAGGCGCGACTTCTCCAGCTTGTCGGCAATCTGCCCGCTGGTGGCGGAAAACAGCACGAACGGCGCGATAAAGATGGCCGAGATCAGAAAGGCCGCGCTGCGCGCGTCCACGCCCTCGAACAGCGCCGTGTGGTAGGTCACCAGCGAGGTGAAGGCGACCTTGAAGACGTTATCGTTCATCGCCCCCAGGAACTGGGTCCAGAAGAACGGGGCGAAGCGGCGCAGGCCGAGCAGTCGGAACTGGCTGTTTTGGCTCATGGATGGGCCGGTCGGTCAGGGACCGCGGAAATGGGAACGCCGGCTAGTGTGCCGGAGCCGGCGTTCGGCCGCCACCCCGCCACGGCCGCGTGGCGCCAACCGAGGGTATTTCCGAAGGAAGCTTCAGCCCGGGCGGCCCGGCGCAATTACTCGGCGTGCTCTTCCGGCCAGTCGCGGATATAGGCCTTGAGCATCTTGTTCTCGAAGCTCTGGGCCTCGACCACGGCCTTCGCGACGTCATAGAACGAGATCACGCCCATCAGCGTGCGGTTGTCGAGCACCGGCAGGTAGCGGGTGTGACGTTCCAGCATCATGCGGCGGACCTCGTTGACGTCGGTCTCCATGGTGCAGGTCAGCGGCGCATCGTCCATCACCTTGCGGATGCTGGTGGTGCCGACGTTGCCATTATTGCGGGCCAGCGTTTCGATGATCTCGCGGAAGGTCAGCATGCCGACCAGGTCGCCGTATTCCATCACCACCAGCGAGCCGATATCGTGCTCGGCCATGGTGTGGACGGCTACCAGCAAGGAGGCGTCAGGCGTCACGGTATAGAGCGTATTGCCCTTGATCTGGAGGATGTCGCTGACTTTCATGTTGGTCTCCGCTGCCTGCGCTCAAACTGAGGGCATCGCTCCGGCCGGGGGCACAGGGGGCGATACCGGTCACATTGTTATCTGTCTATGGGTGTGCGGGCGCACTCTGCATCGTAGCGCCCCGTTGGCCGATCCTAGCCCAAACCCGCCGTCAAAGTAAAGCGGGAGGCCGGTTTGCGGGCGTCGGCGGGCGCACGGTGCTACGATGCTGGCCGGAGACAACTCAAGGCCGACCGACCATGTCCGGAACCCGATTCGACACGCTGGCGCTGCACGCCGGCGCCGCGCCAGACCCCGCCACCGGGGCCCGCGCCACCCCCATCCACCTGACCACGTCCTTCGTGTTCCGCGACAGCGAGCACGCCGCGTCGCTGTTCAACATGGAGCGAGCGGGGCACGTCTACTCCCGTATTTCCAACCCCACCGTGGCCGTGCTGGAAGAGCGCATCGCCGCGCTGGAGAACGGCGCCGGCGCCGTCGCCACGGCCTCGGGCCAGGCCGCGCTGCACCTGGCGGTGGCCACGCTGATGGGCGCGGGCTCGCACGTGGTGGCCTCGTCGGCGCTGTATGGCGGCTCGCACAACCTGCTGCACTACACGCTGCGCCGCTTCGGTATCGAGACCACCTTCGTCAAGGCGCGCGACATCGACGCCTGGCGCGCCGCGATCCGCCCCAACACCCGGCTGCTGTTCGGCGAGACCCTGGGCAACCCGGGGCTGGACGTGCTGGATATCCCCACGCTGGCGCAACTGGGCCAGGACAACGGCATCCCGCTGCTGGTGGATTCCACCTTCACCACGCCTTACCTGCTGCGCCCGTTCGACCACGGCGCCGGCCTGCTCTACCATTCGGCCACCAAGTTCCTGGGCGGCCACGGCACCACCATCGGCGGCGTGCTGGTCGAAGGCGGCACCTTCGACTTCGAGGCCTCCGGGCGCTTCCCGGAACTGTCCGAGCCGTATGAGGGCTTCCACAACATGGTGTTCACCGAGGAAAGCACGGTGGCGCCCTTCCTGCTGCGCGCGCGCCGCGAGGGCCTGCGCGACTTCGGCGCCTGCATGAACCCGATGGCCGCCTGGCAGCTGCTGCAGGGCGTGGAGACGCTGCCGCTGCGCATGAGCCGGCATGTCGACAACACCCGCAAGGTGGTGCAGTTCCTGGTCTCGCACCCAATGGTGGAATCGGTGTCCTACCCGGAACTGGAATCGCACCCCGACTACGAACTGGCCAAGCGCCTGCTGCCGCGCGGCTGCGGCGCGGTGTTCAGCTTCAACCTGAAGGGCAACCGCATCGCCGGCCAGCGCTTTATCGAAAGCATGTCGCTATTCTCGCATCTGGCCAACGTGGGCGACGCGCGCTCGCTGGTGATCCACCCGGCCTCGACCACGCACTTCCGCATGGACGCGGCGGCGCTGCAGTCGGCCGGCATCACCGAGGGCACGATCCGGCTGTCGATCGGGCTGGAAGACCCGGATGACCTGATCGACGATCTCAAGCGCGGCCTGAAGGCGGCCGAGAAGGCGATGAGCGGCAAGGGAGGGCAAGCCTGATGGAACTGACCATTGCAGGCCAGCCGGCCTACGCCTATACCGGCGGCAAACCCTTCGATCCCGCCCTGCCCTGTGCCGTGTTCGTCCACGGCGCGCAGAACGACCACAGCGTGTGGGCCCTGCAGACGCGCTGGTTTGCCAATCACGGCTTCTCGGTGCTGGCGGTGGACCTGCCGGGCCACAACCGCAGCAAGGGCGCGCCGCTGGCTACCGTCGAGGCCATGGCCGACTGGGTCATGGCGCTGGTGGCGGCCGCCGGCGTGAAGACGCCGGCTTTCGTGTTCGGCCACAGCATGGGCTCGCTGATCGCGCTGGAATGCGCGGCGCGGCATCCGCAGGCGGTGCGCGGCATCGGCCTGCTGGCCACGGCCTACCCGATGAAGGTCTCGGACGCGCTGCTGGACGCCTCGCTCAACCGCGAAGGCGACGCCATCGCCATGGTCACCACCTGGTCGCATTCGAGCCTGGCCAACAAGCCGTCTTCGCCCGGGCCGGGCGCGTGGATGCACGGCGGCAGCCAGCGGCTGATGGAGCGCGTGTCGCGCAACAACCCGCAGGCCCATGTGTTCCACAATGACTTCTCGGCCTGCAATGCCTACGCCCATGGCGAAGAGGCCGCGGCCGCGGTGGCCTGCCCCGCGCTGTTCATCACCGGCACCAAGGACATGATGACGTCGCCCAAGGCGGCCCAGGCGCTGGCCGGCAAGATGGCCAAGGCAAGCCTGGTCACGGTGCCGTGCGGCCACGCGCTGATGGGCGAACGCCCGGATGAAGTGCTGGACGCGCTGGCGGCCTTTGCGCGCAAGGTGGTCGCGGCCGGCTAAGCCTGGCCGCGGATGGCTGGCCGGCCACGCCGGCCATCCTCCCGACACCTTGGCGCGGAAGGTCTACACTGCACAAAACAAGACCTGCCGGAGACAGCCATGGCCCACGCCCGCGCGCGCGAGTTCGAGAACTTCGCGGCCTTTTATCCCTATTACCTGAGCGAACACCAGAACCGTACCTGCCGGCGGCTGCATTTTGCCGGGTCGACGGTAACGCTGCTGTGCCTGGTGGCGCTGGTGGTTACCGGCAATGCGTGGTGGCTGCTCGCCGCTGTGCTGGCAGGTTACGCCTTTGCCTGGGTCGGGCACTTTGGTTTCGAGAAGAACCGGCCGGCGACGTTCCGGCATCCGGTTTACAGCCTGATGGGAGACTGGGTGATGTATGCCGATATCTGGCGGGGCAGGATTCCGTTCTAAGCAACTTCACTGTCGCAGGGGTGGTCCGAGCCTTTACACCTGCCCATGCCAGCCCGGCGGCACCACTTCCAGCGTGCGCCGCTGGGGGTGGCTCCCCCCGTCCCCTTCAGTCGGCGGCAGATCGGCCGGCTGCTGCCGGAACACCGCCTCCAGCGTCTGGTCCAGCTGCGGATTGTCCAGGATCGACTTGAGCGCATTGGCACCGCGCAGCTGCTGTGCCAGCGCGGTGCGCGGCAGCCGCGGCAGGTTCAGCACCAACCGGTCATGCAACGTGCGCAGCGTCACCTGCGACGGATCGCACAGCAGCGCCCAGTGGGCCTGACCACGCTCCTGCTGCAGGCGTCCGATCAGATGCATGGCCTTGAGCTTGCCCAGCAGGCCCGACAGGTAATCAGCCTCGACCCGCAGCTTGCGGCCCAGATCCAGTTCGCCGACGCTGCGCGGCACCTCGTCGCGCGCGCGGTAGAGCAGCAGCAGCACGCCCAGCGCGTCGAAGAACTCGCTGCCGGCAAAGGTGCGGCGGCGCCAGTAGCCCTGCCGGATCACCGGCAGGTTGGCGGCGATGGTCGCGCCCAGCAGCGTCACCAGCCAGCTCAGGTAGATCCACAGCAGGAACAGCGGCAGCGCGGCGAAGGTGCCATAGACCGCGGTGTAGGCCGGGATCTCGGTGATGAAATAGCCGAAGCCGCGCTTGGCAAACTCGAACGCGACCGCCGCCACCAGGCCGGCCACGATGGCATCGCGCCATTCGACATAGGCATTGGGCACCGCCGTGTACAGGAAGGCGAAGGCCAGCGCCGACAGCAGCACCGGCGTCGCGCCCACCAGCAGCCCCAGCCCCACCGGCATGGTGCCGACATAGCCGGCCGAGACCGAGATCAGGTAGGAGCTGATCGACAGGCTCGCGCCGATCAGCACCGGCCCGAAGGTCAGCACCGCCCAGAACACCAGCACCCGCTGCGCCAGCGGGCGGCGTTGCTTGACGCGCCAGATCGCGTTGAGCGCGTCTTCCACGGTCAGCATGGTCAGCACCGAGGTGACCATCAGTCCGCCCAGGCCCATTGCGGTCAGCCCGCGCGCGCTCTTGGCGAACATGCCGAGGTAGCGCTGGATCGATTCACTGACGTTGCCGGGAATCAGGTTCTGGAACAGGAACGCCTCGATGGCGTTGCGGAAGTCGCGGAACACCGGGAACGCGGCCAGCAGCGCGAACGCCACCGTCAACACCGGCACCACGGCCAGCACGGTGGTGAAGGTCAGGCTGGCCGAGACCTGCGGCAGCCGGTCTTCGCCGGCGCGGCGCAGTGCATAGCGCGCCAGGGCGCGTACTTTCTGCAGGTTCCATTCCCGGCGCAGGCGGGCAACGCGGGGTCCAATCATGCGCAAACAACCTCCTGGATCTGGTTCTGACGGATAAACAGGCGGCCCGCGGCACCGGGGGCGCGAAGCCGATGGGAGATGGCGCGGGGGGCGCATCTATAATACGCGCATTGCTTCCGGCACCCTTTGCGCAACACCACCCCGCCACCGCCGGCCATCCCGCTCCATGACCGACATCCTCGTCCTGTATTACAGCCGCCACGGCAGCACCCGCAAACTTGCCGAACTGATCGCCAACGGTATCGACAGCGTCCCCGGCGCCCAGGCCCGGCTGCGCACGGTGCCGCCGGTTTCCACCGTGTGCGAGGCCACCGCGTCCGATATCCCGGCCGACGGCCCGCCCTATGCCGAGCTGCGCGACCTGGAGGAATGCGCCGGCCTGGCCCTGGGCAGCCCCACCCGCTTCGGCAACATGGCCGCGCCGATGAAGTACTTCCTGGACGGCACCGTGGCGCAGTGGCTGTCGGGTGCGCTGACCGGCAAGCCGGCCTGCGTGTTCACCGCCACCGGCAGCCTGCACGGCGGGCAGGAAACCACGCTGCTGTCGATGATGCTGCCGCTGCTGCACCACGGCATGCTGATCCTGGGCCTGCCGTATTCCGAGAAGGGCCTGATGACCACGGCCTCAGGCGGCACGCCCTACGGCCCCAGCCACCATGCCCACGGCGACAACCGCGGCCCGGTCACGGAAGACGAATCGGGACTGGCCATCGCCATGGGCCGGCGGCTGGCGCAGACCGCGCTGCGCCTGGCGGGAGACGCGGCATGACCCCCGTTGCCAACAGCGACCAGGCGCTGCACAGTCCCTGGCTGTACCGGTTCAGCGTGGGCAGCCTGCTGGCGCTGATGGTGCTGTGCATTGCCTGGGAATGGTTCCTGGCGCCGCTGCGCCCCGGGGGTTCGTGGCTGATCATCAAGTTCCTGCCCCTGCTGCTGCCGCTGCGCGGCGTGCTGACGCGCAACCGCTACACCATGCAGTGGTCGTCGATGCTGATCCTGCTGTTCTTCACCGAGGGCATCGTGCGCGCCACCAGCGACCGCGCCCCCTCGTCCACGCTGGCGTGGGTGGAGGTGGCGCTGACGCTGGTGTTCTTCACCAGCACCATCCTGTACCTGCGCCCCTACAAGCGCCGCGCCCGGGCGGCCAGCAAGGCCGCCCCGCCCAAGTCCTGACCCCCATTCCGCCATCGCCATGACCTCGCCTCAAGACTCCTTCCTCGCACTGTGCCGCGCCGCGCTGGGTGCGCAGCACGTGCTGACCGACGCAGCCGACAAGGCACCCTACCTGACCGACTGGCGCAAGCGCTATCGCGGCGAGGCGCTGGCGGTGCTGCGCCCCGGCACCACCGAGGAGGTCGCAGAGGTGGTCCATGCCTGCCATGCGCACAAGATCGCCGTGGTGCCGCAAGGCGGCAACACCGGACTGTGCGGCGGCGCCACGCCGGTGGCCGGGCAGGAGCAGGTGGTGATCTCGCTGCAACGGCTGCACCGCATCCGCCAGGTGGATCCGCTCAACAACACCATCACGGTCGAGGCCGGCGTGGTGCTGCAGCACTTGCAGGAGGTGGCGCGCGAGCACGGCCGGCTGTTTCCGCTGAGCCTGGCGGCCGAAGGCAGCTGCACCATCGGCGGCAACCTGTCGACCAATGCCGGCGGCACCGCGGTGCTGCGCTACGGCAACACGCGTGAGCTGTGCCTGGGCCTGGAAGTGGTGACGCCGTCGGGCGAGATCTGGCACGGCCTGCGCGGGCTGCGCAAGGACAACACCGGCTACGACCTGCGCGACCTCTTTATCGGCGCCGAAGGCACGCTGGGCATCATCACCGCGGCGGTGATGAAGCTGTTCCCGCTGCCACGCGTCTCGGTCACCGCGCTGGCCGCGGTGCAGAGCCCGCGCGCCGCGCTGGCGCTGCTGGCCATCGCACAATCGCATGCGGGCGCCATGCTGACCGGGTTCGAGCTGATGTCCGCGCTCAGCATGACGCTGGTGACGCGGCACTTCCCGCAGCTGCGCTATCCGTTCGCAGACATCCACCCGCAGCTGGTGCTGCTGGAACTGTCCGACAGCGAAAGCGAAGCCCATGCGCGCGGCATCTTCGAAACCATGATGTCGGCCGCCTTCGATGCCGGCGTGGTCGCCGACGCGGTGGTGGCGGAATCGGTGCAGCAGTCGCGCGATTTCTGGAACCTGCGCGAGCATATCCCGCTGGCGCAGGTGGAAGACGGCAAGAACATCAAGCACGATATCGCCGTGCCGGTGTCGCGCGTGGCGGACTTTATCGAGACCACCGACGCGCTGCTGCAGAACGCCTTCCCCGGCGCGCGCATGGTGACCTTCGGCCACCTCGGCGACGGCAACCTGCACTACAACGTGTCGCCGCCGGAAGGCGTCGACCATGACGCCTTCCTGGCCCACCAGGACCAGGTCAACCGCATCGTGCACGACAGCGTGCGCTCGCATAACGGCTCGATTTCCGCCGAGCACGGGCTGGGCCAGCTCAAGCGCGAGGAAAACCGGCTCTACAAGAGCGAGGTCGAGCTGGCGATGATGCGCGCGATCAAGGGGGCGCTCGATCCGCAGGGGCTGATGAATCCGGGCAAGGTGATCTGAGCGCGCCGCGCCATCATCGCGCCAGTGCCTCGCGGATATATGCCGCCACCTCCTCCAGCAACTGGTCGAGATGGCCGCGCAGCACGGCGAAGCCTTCGTGTGGCGAGAACCTTGTCTCGTCCATATATAGCGCGCGGTTGATTTCGATCTGCAGGCTGTGGCGGCCGTGCGCCGGGTCGGCATAGGCACGGATCAGCTCCGCGCCCTTGTACGGCCAGTTGATGCCTACCCGGTAGCCGTAGCCGCGCAGGCACTGCGCCACCAGGTCGATAAACGCGTCCGAGCAGGTGGCGCCGTCGCCGTTGCTGATCACAAAGTCAGGCCGTTCCGCACCATTGTCCACGTTCATCGCATTGCCGCGCGACTTCATCGAATGGCAGTCGATATGCCACACCGCGCCCGAACGCGCATGGCGCTGCGCCAGCAGGCCGGACAGCGCGGCATGGTAGGGATCGTAGTAGGTCTTCAGCAGGTACTCCGCCATGTCCGGCGACAGCGGCGCGGCGTACACCGGCACGCCCGGCAGCGCCAGCCGGCGCAGCACGCCCATGCCGCGTCCGGACTTGTCGCTGGGCTGCACGGCATAGGGCATGGCGCCGTCGATCAGCGCGGGATCGATGTCATCGCGGGCGCGGTTGACATCCACCATCCAGCGCGGAAAGCCCGCGCACAGCAGCGTGCCGCCCACCATCGGCGCATGCGCGAACAACTGGTCGACATAGGCGTCCCACCCCGTCAGCAGGGCTTCGGGGGGCGCCGCCAGCGGCAGGGTCTCGGCATGCACCAGCCCGCTGTGCGGGGAATCCACCACCAGCGGCAGTGCCGCGCCAGCCGGTTCGGTCAGCGAATAAGGAAAAGCCATTATCAGAATTTGTGCTGGATGCCGATGCCGACCGTGGTCACGGTGTCACCGGGCTTGCGCGAGTTGGGATCCTCGCGATCGAAGAAGACGTAGGGCATGGTGCGTTTGCTCAGGCTGTAGCCGTAGCCGGCCTGCACCTTCTTGAGCCTGCCTTGCGGGTCGCGCTGTACTGCGCGCTCCATGTAGTTCACGGTGAGCTTGTGGGCGCCATAGGGCACGGTGAAGCCAACCAGCCAGTAAGGCACGTCGGTGCGCGTGGCGGCAGTGCCTGCGTAGCGGTCGCGCCCGTAGATGCCGTAGATATTGACCACGGTAAAGTCGTACGACGCCGCGGCCTGCACCTTGTCGCGGAAATCATTGGCCACCAGCCCGCCGGTCTTGGCATCGCGCGAATAGCCCACGCCCGCGGCAAAGTTGCCGGCGGCGTAATTGAGGCCAAGATCGTACTGGCGGAAATCGTCCTCGGCCTGCACCGGCGACCTGGCGTTGGGCGTGGCCGGATCGGGTCCCGCCAGGTTCACGCGCGCCCGCACGGAAAAGCCGCCGAACTCCGGCGTCATGTAGCCCAGCGCGTTCGACACGCGGTTGCGCGCGTTCAGCACCTTGGTGCCGATGGCGGTAGCGCCCGCATCATGGATGGCGAAGTCGATATTCTGCGTCACCTGCGAATAGATCGGCGAACCCACGATCGTCGCCGAATCCAGCCGCCCCAGCGCGATCGCGCCGAAGCCGCCCTGCAGGCCGACAAAGGCGTTGCGGAACTGCGGGTTGGTGGCTGTGCCGCTGTCGGCGGCAAAGCCCTGTTCCAGCCCGAACGCGGCGCGCAAGCCCCCGCCCAGGTCTTCGCTGCCGCGCATGCCCCAGCGCGAGGCGTTGTCAATCATCTGCGTAGCGCGGCCGTCCGGCCCCTTCTGGTATTCGATATCGGTGTCGAGGCGGCCGTAGAGCGTCACCGATGCGTCGGCCGCCGCCGACAGCATCGCCAGCGCGCCGCCGATGCAGGCGCGTCCGAGCGCGCTCTTGGTCTGGATACCCTTCATGCTTCTGCTCCCTCTCTTGTTGTGTGCCAACGCACAAGTCCCCCTCGGGTGGTCCCAACTGCCGCGTTATCTGCCCGCGCAGCGCGCACGCTCCCCGCCCTCCCCGCGCGGGGCGGGATGGCATCGATGCACAGGGGAGCGTGAGCTGGCCGCGCCGGGCGGCGGCTATCTAGTCATTCAGATGGCAGGCGGACAGCCGTCCGCCGATATCGCGCAGCACCGGTACTTCGGCCGCGCAACGCGCGCTCGCATGCGGGCAGCGCGGATGGAAGGCGCAGCCCGTGGGCGGCGCCAGCGGGCTGGGCAGCTCGCCGCGAATCGGCTGGTGCGTGGGCGGGCTGGCGCCCAGGCGCGGCGCGTCGGCCAGCAGCGCGCGGGTATAGGGATGGTTGGGCGCGGCGAACACCTCGCGCGCAGCGCCGCTCTCGACAATGCGGCCCAGGTACATGATCACCACGCGGTCCGACATATGCTCCACCACCGCCAGGTTGTGGCTGATGAAGACATAGGTCAGTTCATGCTCGCGCCGCAGTTGCATGAACAGGTTGATGATCTGCGCCTGCACCGAGACATCGAGCGCGGACACGGCCTCATCGCAGATCAGCAGGCGCGGGCGCAGCGCCAGTGCGCGGGCAATGGCCACGCGCTGGCGCTGGCCGCCGGAGAACTCATGCGGGAAGCGCTCGGCATAGCCGGGATCGAGCCCCACCTGCAGCAGCAGGTCGCCGGCGAACGACGCGGCGCGCGCACGCTTGACCATGCCGTGGTAGACCGCGCCTTCGGTAATGGCCTGGCCGATGCGCAGCCGCGGGTTGAGCGAGGCATAGGGGTTCTGGAACACCATCTGCACGGCGCGGTGATAGCCGGGCGACGCGACATCGGCGCGCCTGCCTTCCCACGCAATCTCGCCGCCTGTCTGCGGCAGCAGACCCGCCAGCATGCGCCCCAGCGTGGACTTGCCGCAGCCGGACTCGCCGACCACGCCCAGCACCTCGCCCTTCCTCACCTGCAGCGAGACATCATTGACGGCATGCACCGCCTGCATCGGCTTGCCAGCCATGCGCCCGAGCAGACCGGGCTTCAGCGAGAAGCGTTTCTGCAGGTTGCGCGCTTCGAGCATGACTGTCATGCCGCCTCCAGAGGAAAAAAACAGCGCAACGTCCGGCCGCGCACGGTGGTTTCAGGGGGGGCATGGCGGCAAGCGTCCTGCGCGCGCGGGCAGCGCGGTGCAAAGGCACAGCCCGGCGGCAGCGCGGCCAGCGCCGGTGCCGCGCCCGGAATCGCGCGCAGCGTTTCGCCGCGCATGGCCGGCGTGGGCAGCGAATCCAGCAGCCCGCGTGTATAGGGATGCAGCGGCCGCTCGATCAGCGCCGCGACCGGGCCCTGCTCCACCACCCTGCCCGCGTACATCACGCAGACGCGGTCGGCCAGGTCCTTGACCACGGCCAGGTCATGGCTGATCCAGATCGCGGCGGCACCGGTCTCGCGCACCAGCTGCTTCATCTCGTAGAGGATCTGCGCCTGGATGGTGACGTCCAGCGCGGTGGTGGGCTCGTCGGCAATGATCAGGTCCGGGCGGTTGATCAGCGCATTGGCGATCGCCACGCGCTGGCGCATGCCGCCCGACAGCTCGTGCGGATAGGCGCGCATGCGCTCCTCCGGCGCCGGGATGCCCACGCGCGTCAGCGCGTCGACTGCCTGCGCGTGCGCCTGCGCACGGGTGCGGCGGTGATGCACCAGCACGGTCTCGGCCAGCTGGTCGCCCACGCGCATCACCGGGTTGAGCGACATCATCGGGTCCTGGAACACCATCGCGATGCGGTCGCCGCGCAGCGCCTGCCACTGGCGCGGCGAACACGCCAGCAGCTCCTGGCCCTTGAAGCGGACCGAACCGCCAGTGACGCGCCCGGGCGGGTCCAGCAGGTTCATCAGCGAAAACGCCGTCACCGACTTGCCCGAGCCCGACTCGCCGACGATGCCGAGGATCTCGCCCGGCTCCAGCGCAAACGACACGCCATCCACCGCCTTCACCGCCCCGCGCGCGAACGCGAAGCTGGTGCTCAGGCCGGTAACTTCCAGTAGTGCCATGCCGGGCTCCTTACCCTTCCAGCCGCGGATTGAGCACGCGGCGCAGGCGGTCGCCCACCAGGTTGATCGAGCCGATCAGCAGCACCAGGGCCACGCCCGGGAAGATGCTGATCCAGTATTTGTTCGACAGCATGTATTCGAAGCCATTGGCGATCAGCATGCCCAGCGACGGCTGCGTACGCGGCAGCCCGATGCCAAGGAAGCTCATGGTGGCCTCCAGCGTGATCGCATGCGCGATCTGCAGCGTGCCGGTCACCACCAGCGGCGCCATGCAGTTGGGCAGGATATGGTGGAACATCACGCGCAGCGCCGGCAGACCCTGGCCGAGCGCGGCCTCGACATATTCCTTGCGCCGCTCCACCTGCGCCGCGCCGCGCACGGTGCGGGCAAAGTAGGCCCACTGCACGATCACCAGCGCCAGCAGGGTCTTGTCCACGCCCTGCCCCAGCACTGCCAGCAGGATCAGCGCCACCAGCACCGCGGGCAGGCTCAGCTGCAGGTCGACCACGCGCATGATGGCGGCATCCGCTACCCCGCCGAAGTACGCCGCGGCCAGGCCCACCGCGCTGCCCACCATCAACGCCACCACCGCGCTGATCACGCCAACACCCACGCTGATGCGGATGCCATAGAAGATGGCGCTGAGCAGGTCGCGCCCGGCACCGTCGGTGCCCAGCCAGTAGTGCGACTGGCCTTCGTAGCCGACGCTGCCCGGCGGCAGTTCGGCATCGATCACCGACACCGTGGCGAGGTCATAGGGATTCTGCGGGCTGATCACATGGGCCAGCACGGCCACCAGCAGCAGCGCCACCAGCAAGGCCAGCGCGGCAGCAGAGACGCGCTTGGCGCAAAAGCGCCGCAGCAGCGAGGGCCGTGCCGCGGGCGGCGCGGCGGCAGGTGCCGGTTCCGCCGCGGCCGGCGCAAGCGCGGGCACGGCAGTGTCGGCTTCACCGGTTTCGGATACAGGCAGAGGCAGGGACATCGGTTCAGTCTCGTTCTTTTGTCGGGAGAAAAGCGGCAGCGGACGCGGCGCCTAGGCCGGCTTGTGCCGCAGGCGCGGGTCCAGCACCACGTAGAGCAGGTCGACCACCAGGTTCAGCACCACGAACAGCACCAGCGTGACCAGCAGGTAGGCCACCACCACCGGGCGGTCCAGCGCCAGCACCGAATCGATGATCAGCTTGCCCATGCCGGGCCAGGAGAACACCGACTCGGTCACCACCGAGAACGCGATCAGGTGGCCGAACTCCAGGCCGACCACGGTGACGATCGGGATCAGCACGTTGGGCACCACGTGGCGCAGCACCAGCCGCGCGCCGCCCACGCCCTTGGCGCGGGCAAACTTGATGTACTCCTGCCCGGCGACTTCGCGCGTGCCGGCCTCGGTCAGCCGAGCCACCAGCGAGATCTTGAACAGCGACAGCGTCAGCGCCGGCAGCAGCAGGAAGCGGATGCCTTCCCAGCTGGTCACCGACAGCGGCACGCCCAGCACCGTGCTGACCGGGCCGCGCCCGCCCGATGGCAGCCAGCCCAGGTTCACCGAGAACACCAGGATGCCGATCATGCCGATCCAGAACGTCGGCATGATCACGCCGCCGAGCGAGCACGCCATCAGCATCCGCGCCAGCCGGCTATGCGGCTTGAGGCCCGCAAACACGCCCATCGGGATGCCGATGCCCAGCGACAGCAGCAGCGCCGTCACGGCCAGTTCCAGCGTGGCCGGCACGCGGCTGACGATCAGCTCGATCGCCGGCCGGTTGTAGATGAAGGAATCGCCCAGGTCGCCGTGCAGGGCGCCCTGCAGGAAGCGCAGGTATTGCTGCGGCATGGGCAGGTCCAGGCCGAGCGCGTGGCGCGCCTCGGTGATCTCCTGTTCGGTGGCGGTGGGGCTGACCAGCAGGTGCACCGGGTCGCCGATCAGGTTGACGGCGCAGAAGGTCAGCACCGACATGATCCACAGCACCACGAGGCTCTGCAGCAGCCGTTTGAGAAGGGTTTCGAGCATGATGGTTAAGGGCGGGATAGTCCGTGGCGCGGATCAGCGTTGCGGGGCGGCAAGCGGCGCCGGGCGGATATTGCTGGCATAGGTGAAGCCGTCACTGCGCGGCTGCACGGCGAGCCCGTCGCGATAGGCCCACGCCGCGCGCAGGTGATGCAGCGGCACGATGCCCGCATCGGCGGCCAGTTGCTCGGCCGCGCGCTGCTGCACCTGGTCGCGCGGCGCCGGCGCCATGGTGTGCATCGATTCCTCGATCAGCGCATCCACTGCCGCGTTGGCATAGCCGCTGCGGTTGTTGGCGCCCAGCCCGGCGCCCTTGTCCTGCGCATGCGCAACCGCCACCAGCGGCTCCAGCGAATCGCCGCTGACCGCGCCGATGCCGAGCAGGAAGGCGCTGAACTCAGGCTTGCCGCCCTCGCCACCCGAGGTGGCGCGGGTGATGTAGACGGAATACGGCAGCGTGCGCACCTCGGTGCGAATGCCGGCGCGGGTCAGCATCTGCCCCACCGCCTCGCAGGTCTTGGCGTCGTTCAGGTAGCGGTCGTTGGGGCAATGCAGCGTCAGTCGAAAACCCTGGGGATAGCCGGCCTCGGCCAGCAGGCGGCGCACCCGCGCGGCATCGGCACGCGGCGCCGGCACGGCCGGGGCAAAGCCGAAGAAACCCTGCGGCACCATCTGCCCGGCCGGCACGGAATCGCCCTTGGTCACGCGCGCCGCGATCAGGTCGCGGTCGATGGCCAGGCTGATGGCCTGGCGCACCCGGGCGTCCCGCAAGGGATTGGCCGCCAGCGCTTGGCCCGCGTTGTCCTGCACATAAGGCGACACCGCGCGCGCCTGGTCCAGCTGCAGGTAGTTCAGCATGTACGAGGTGGCCGATACGGTGCGGATGCGGCCGTTGGTGCGCGCAAAGGCTTCGGCGATGCTGGCCGACGAGGCGTCGATCACATCCACCTGCCCCGACAGCAGCGCCGAGGCCCGCGCCGGCTCTTTCGGGATGAACTGGAACACCACCCGCTGCCACGGCTGCGGTCCGCCCCAGTAGCCCGGATTGCGCGCCAGCGTCAGCTGCTGGCCGTGCTCCCAAACCACCAGCCGGTAAGGGCCGGTGCCGATGCTGGCACTGCCATGGGCAAAGTCGGCCTCGCGCACGGCCTTGCCGAGCGAGCGCGGCAGCATCGCCACCATGCCGATGTTCTGCGGCAGCACCGGGTTGGGCGAGCGCGTGCGCACGCGCAGCGTCAGCGGCCCCGTCACCTCCACCGCCGCGACCGACTTCAGGTAGGTGCGGAAGGTGCGCGCGCCGGGCAGCTTCATGGCGCGCTCGATCGAGTAGCGCGCGTCCTCGGCAGTGAATGGCTCACCGTTGCTGAAACGCACGCCCGGGCGCAGCTGGAATTCCCAGTTGCGGTCGCCCAGCTGGCGCCATGCCGTGGCCAGCTGGGGCACCGGGCGCAGCGCATTGTCCAGGCCGACCAGGGTCTCGTACACGTGGCCCCACAGGTTGCGGCCGGCGGCGTCCAGGACGTGGGGATCGGCGGCGCTGATCTCGGCCTTGTAGCCGATGCGCAGGTCGGCGGCATGCGCGGCGTGGCCGGCCGCGAGCAGCGCGAAGGCAGCCAGGGCAGCGGCGATACGTGACGCCAGGTGGACAGCAAGGTGAGACATGGGGATCTGGTTCGTTTCTCGAAACAATGTTTCATTCAGTGATACCGCGTATCGAAGGATAAGACATCAAGGTCGATATCGATAAGCCGGGTTTACCCCCTGTGATCCGCGCGGGCAAAGAAAAAGCGGCGCCGAAGCGCCGCTTTTGAGATATCGGGGATTTGCGCGGCCCGGCCGCGCCCAGCCGGGTTCAGCCGCCGGTATAGCCGAGCGCGCGTGACAGCGGGGCGGCCTCCGCCACCACCATCGCCACATGCCGGTCCAGCGCCTCCTGCGTGGTCCGGCTGGCCGGGCTGGCGATGCTCAGCGACGCGACCACCGCGCCGCCGTGGTCGCGCAGGGGCGCGGCTGCAGAGACGGCATCGGCATCGCGCTCGCCAAGCGACACCGCATAGCCCGCGGCGCGGATCGCCGCAAGCTCGTCGCGCAGGGCCTGCGGCTCGATGATGGTCTTGGCCGTGAAACGTTCAAGCTGGTGCGCCAGCACGGCGTCCAGCACCTCGGGCGCGGCGAAGGCAAGCAGCAGCTTGCCGGAGGCCCCCACATGCAGCGGCCGGCGGTTGCCGATCTCGGTATGCACGCGCACCGATTGGGTCGACTCATGCCGCGCCACGCACACCGACTCCAGCGCGTCGCGCACGCGCACGATCACGTTCTCGCCGCAGGCCGCGCCGATCGCCGCCAGCCGCGGCGCCACCAGCTTGACCAGGTCGAACTGCTCGTGCGCGGCATTGCCCACCAGCAGCGCGTTGTAGCTGAGCTTGTAGAGCGCCGCCGGCGACTCGCGCGCGATCAGGCCGCGGTGCTCCAGCGTGGTCAGCAGGCGGAAGGCGCGCGCCTTGGTCAGCCCGGCACGCCGCGCCAGTTCGGTCACGCCCAGCGATGGGTGCTCGGCCACCAGCATCAGCAAGCCCAGGGCTTCGTCCACCGCTTCAACGATGTAGGTCATCGATCCTTCTTCGCCATGTTCGTAAATGTCCCATCGCGAATTGTAGCGGTCGCAGCAAACATTCGGTATGCACTGCGTCACACCGACAGGCGATGCACGAGCGCCGCGAAGAAGGATGAATCAGACAGAAGCCTCTGGCCATGGGGGCATCACCTGCGCCTTCCACAATCTGGCAATTCCGAATCCAAACCCCGGCTTATGATCGGCAATCCTCGCGGCACTTCGTGCACAGATCAGAAATAACGGAGACAACCTTGTACCTGACCAGAGCCCTGCACCGCTCCCTGCAGCAACAGCCCGACCAAGTCGTCACCATCTTCCGCGGCCGGCACCGCACTTACCGTGAATTCGGCGACCGCGTGGCGCGCCTGGCCGGTGCACTGCAGACGCTCGGCATGCGGCCGGGCGACCGCGTCGGCATCCTCGCGCTGAACTCAGACCGCTACCTCGAATACGCCATGGCTGCCTGGTGGGGCGGCGGCGTGCTCAATCCGGTCAATGTGCGCTGGAGCGTGCCTGAAGTGGTCTATTCGCTGGATGACTGCGATACCGGCATCCTGGTGATCGACGACCAGTTCCTGCCGATGGCCGCGGGCATCCGCGACACGGCCAAACGCACGCCGGTGCTGATCCACGCCGGCGACGGCGATGCGCCCGACGGCATGCTGTCGTTCGAGCAGCTGGTCGCGCAAAGCGCCCCGATTCCCGACGCCCAGCGCGGCGGCGACGACCTTGCCGTCATCATGTACACCGGCGGCACCACCGGCTTCCCCAAGGGCGTGATGCAGACCCACAGCACGCTGTGGTGCGGCTGCCTGCAGCGCATGGCGGATACTCCGCCGCTGCGCGGCGGCCGTGCGCTGCATGTCAATCCGTTCTTCCATGTTGCGTCGATGGCACGCGTGCTGAACCAGTTCCTGGCGGGCGAGACGCACGTGATCATGCCGATGTTCGAGCCGCGCGAGATGCTGGAGACCATCGAGCGCGAGCGCATCACCGAACTGGCGCTGGTGCCGACCATGGTCCAGATGCTGATCAGCCACCCGGATTTCCCGAAGCACGATCTCGGCAGCGTGCGCCGGCTCGGCTATGGCGCTTCCGCAATCAGCGCAGCCGTGCTGGAGCAGACCATGGAAAAGCTGCCCGGCGTGGACTTCGCCCATTCCTACGGCATGACCGAGTCCATGATCGTCACCACCAACCCGCCCGAGAACCACAGCCCCGCGGCGCGCGCGCAGGGCCTGCACCTGTCCGCCGGATGCGCCGGCATCGGCATCGAAGTGAAGATCGTCGACCCCGAGGGCAATGAGGTGCCGCGCGGCACCGTGGGAGAGATCCTGGTGCGCAGCGCCGGCGTCACGCCTGGCTACTGGAACCGTCCGGAAGACACTGCCAAAGCCCTGCAGGACGGCTGGCTGCACACCGGCGACGGCGCCTACATGAACGACCGGGGCTATATCTTTATCGTCGACCGCCTCAAGGACATGATCGTCAGCGGCGGCGAAAACGTCTATTCCGCGGAAGTGGAGAACGTGCTCGGCCGCCACCCCGCCGTGGCGATGAGCGCCGTGATCGGCGTGCCGCATGAGAAATGGGGCGAGGCCGTGCACGCGGTAGTGGTGCTCAAGCCCGGCATGCAGGCGACCGAAGCGGAAATCCAGGAACATTGCCGCGCGCATATTGCCGGCTACAAATGCCCCAAGACGGTGGAGTTCCGCCAGGCAATGCCGCTGTCCGGCGCGGGCAAGATCCTCAAGCGCGACCTGCGCGCACCGCACTGGGAAGGCAAGACGCGTGCGGTGAACTGAGCGCCGCGCCCCCCCAATCCTGCCTACGCCTGCACCCGGCTGCGCTTCATTTGGAACGCCACGGTCACCCGGTCCGCCGGGTAGATCGTGTCGGTAATTTCAAGGATCCTGCCCTGCGCGTCCTTGTAATGGCGGATCAGCCGCAGGCCGGCCGAACCCAGCTCGGCGCCCAACACCCTTGCCAGCCGCTCATCGATCAGCACGCCGTGGATGACCTGCCGGATCTCGGCAATGGCCACGCCGCAATCGCGCTCGATCAGCGCGCTGACCAGCAGCCTGGGGTTGTTGCGGATGGTATCCGCCAGGTGCGCCAGCGAGGCGTCGATGTAGATGTCGGCGTGCGCCACCGGCGTGCTGCCCTTGCGGGCATCGACCCGCGTGCCGGAAAAACGCAGCCATTCGCTGCCGATCGGCGCCTCCAGCAGGCGGGCCTCGGCGCGGTCCAGCGTGACGCTGCGCACCGCCTCGATGCTACGGATCTCGGTGGCTGCCACCCGCACCAGGTCTTCGGCAGTGCCGAACGACTGGGTGTACGACGCGTCCGGGTTGGCGCTCTCGACGATGGTCCCCACCGCCTTCTTGCGCGAAATATAGCCCCAGTCCTGCAGCAGCTTGAGTGCCGCGCGCACGGTATGGCGGCTGACGCCATGCTGTTCGGCCAGCTCATGCTCGGTCGGCAGCAGGCTGCCGACCACGCGGCGGCCCTCGACGATATCCCGGACCAGGGTGCTGGCCAGCTCGGCATAGCGGGTCGAGGCCGTCCCGCCAGGGGCCACCGGTGCTTCCGTCCGCTTGTCGTTCAGTTGGTTGCGCATGGCGATGAGCTGGCCCCAGGCCGCTCCATGAAGTGGGTCCGCGCATTGTAAGACAAGCGGCAGCGGCACCCGGAGCCGCGCCGCTCAGGCCGCGAAGAAGCGCTTGTCGGCTTCGGCCGGCACCGTCATGCCGGTGACCTTGGCCTTCTCCAGCACGCCCCAGAAATAGCGATAGGTGGCGCGGTCATGCAGCTCGCCCTTGTACTGGATCGGGCCCCAGTCCGCATCCTGCGCCGCGCACAGGATGCCGGCCGCGTCCTCCACCTCGGTGAAATCGGGGCGCATGGCATTGACGATGGGCAGGATCTGCGCGGGATAGATGCTCCACATGCGCAGGAAGCCGAATTCATTGCGCGCGCGCGTGGCATCGCCGCCGATCACCTCCGCGTCCTTCAGGTTCAGGCAGACGTTGTGCGCCGGCACGATGCCGTTGGCCAGCGCCGCGGCCACCATGTCGGCCTTGGCGCGCGCCAGCAGCGCGTGCTCGAACTGGCCGGGGCTGCGCATCGCCGCCGCCGGGATGGCGCCGTGGTGGCCGCTGACGAAATCCATCAGGCCGAAGTCCAGAACCTCGATATGCGGCAGCGCCGCGATCTGGAACACATCGCGCAGCGCGCCATGCGTTTCCACCAGCACGTGGACCGGGATGTCGCGGCCAAGCCCGGCCTTGCGCGTGGCCTGGCCGATGTATTCGATCACCTCGGCCACCTGCTGGTGGCTGGTGGCCTTGGGCACGGTGATATAGGCCAGGCGGCTACCGGCCTCGCCTACGATGATGTCGACGTCCTGGCGCCAGGCCGGATGCGCGGGATCGTGGATGCGCGCGCCGGCGCGGCCATGGCGGTTGCGCTCCGACGCGATCATGCGCGCCACCATGGCGGCGTGCTCGCGCTCCTGGCCGGCGGCGGCGCCGTCTTCGCAATCGCAGGTCACGTCAAAGACGGGGCCGTACTCGACCTGCAGGTCGAAGGCCTTGCCAATCAGCTTCTCGCTGCCGGCAAAGTGCTCGCACGCGGCCAGCACGGGGAAGGATTTCTCGCCGGCAAACAGCGCGTCGCGCGGATGGGTGGTGGTCATGGATGACTCCTGGAAGCGGATATTGGAATGGGTGAGCAAGCCGGCTCAGCGGCCGCGGCGCGGCATGGCGATGGTGTAGTCGAGGTCCAGCACCACGTTGGCCGGATGCGCGGGCTTGCCGTCGGCGGCGGGCGGAAACACCACCGTGCCGGCTGCAGCGTTCTTGATGCCGATGGTGCGCAGGCGCAGCGCGCCGACATGCGTCAGCCCGAGGTCGAGCCTTTCCACCACCTGGGTGGCACAGGCGATGGTGTCGCCGGCATAGGTGGGATTGACGTGGCTGCCGCCGTTGATCGCCAGCATCGACAGGCCGTTCTCCAGGCCGTCATAGGACAGGGCCTTGCACAGCGAGATGATGTGGCCGCCATAGACCAGGCGCTGGCCGCCCTTGGCCGCCATCGCAAAGCCGTCGAAATGCGCCCGGGCCGTGTTCTGGTAGAGCCGGGTGGCAATGCTGTGGTCACTGTCGTTGACCGTCATCGCGCCGGGGTGGTCAAGGCGCTCGCCCGCCGCGTAGTCTTCCCACAGGTCGTCCACGCCCGTCATGGCGCAGATCTCACGCACGCCGGGGCCGTAGCCGCCATGCCAGAGCCGCGCTGCCGGCACCACCGGCCCGGTGGCGGGCAACACGGCCTCGCCACAGGCAGCGGCGTGGTCGCGCTTGTGCACCATGACCCAGCGGATCCAGGCCAGCACCGATTCGCCGTGCTGGTTGTGCGCGGTGGAGCGCACATAGACCACGCCGCTCTTGCGGTTCGAGTTCTCCTTCAGCCCGATCACCTCACTGTCCACCGACAGCGTATCGCCCGGATAGACGTGGGCCAGGAAGCGCACATCGGCGTAGCCCAGGTTGGCCACGGCATTGAGCGAGATATCCGGCACGGTCTTGCCGAACGCGGTGTTGAACACCAGCAGGTCTTCCAGCGGCCGGCGCGCCAGCCCGAGCTGCGCGGCATTGGTGTCGGCCGTGCCCAGCGCCACGCGGCTGCCGGTCAGGCCGATGTACAGGCTGCGGTCGCCTTCGGTCAGCGTGCGCGGCGTGGCGTGCCGCATGCGCATGCCCACGCGGAAGTCCTCAAAAAAGTTGCCGCTCCGGTTCTTCTGCATTGGTCCTTCTCTCCTCGGCTGGCGGAAGACCTCGTCCTCCGCAGTCTATATGTACGTACATAGTGAATGACACACCAGGCTATGTCAACCGTGGCGGGAGAACTCGGTAGTTCGCAACATGTAAGCCACATTCTCCCACCAGATCCGGGTGGGCGCACCGATTCGGCTTGCCTCCCAACCCTTCAGATCCGTTACTATGTACGTACATATCGTCCGATTCAGGACATCGCAGGGACCGATAAAAGGAGCGCAACGTGCAAAAACTGACTGACGAGCGGCGCATGATCCAGGAAGCCGCAAGGCAATTCACCATGGACCGCGTACTGCCGATCGCCAACAAGCTGGACCCCGAGAAAGGCCAGATCCCGCGCGAGCTGATCGATGAAATGGCCGAGCTGGGCTACTTCGGCATCCTGATTCCCGAGGAATACGGCGGCCTGGGCCTGGGCGCCTATGAGTACTGCCTGGTGGCCGAGCAGCTGTCGCGCGGCTGGATGAGCGTGGGCAGCCTGATCGCGCGCGGCAACGGCCTGATCGGCGCGCTCAAGGGGCTGTCGCCCGAGAAGAAGGCCGATTACCTGCCGCGCATGGCACGCGGTGAATTCCTCGGCGCGTTCTCGCTGTCAGAGCCCAACGCCGGCTCCGACGTGGCCAATATCTCGTGCCGCGCCGTGCGCGACGGCGACGACTGGGTCATCTCCGGCAGCAAGTACTGGTGCACCTTCGCCGACGAGGCGGATTTCATCCTGGTGGTCTGCCGCACCGACCCCGTGATCGACCCCAAGGCCCGCCACCGCGGCCTGTCCGCCTTCATGATCGAAAAGCCGCGCGGCCAGCTGCCCGAGGGCGTCAAGGGCAGCCCCATCCCCAAGATCGGCTACTACGGCTGGAGCACCTGGGAGCTGGCGTTCGACAACTGCCGCGTGCCGGCCGACAAGATGGTCGGCGAGGAAGGCAAAGCCTTCTACCTGACCACTGCGGGCCTGGAAACCGCCCGCGCCCACACCGCCGCGCGCTCGATCGGGCTGGCCCAGGGCAGCCTGGAAGATGCGATCCAGTACGCACGCGACCGCGCCCAGTTCGGCTCGCCCATCGGCAACTTCCAGGCGATCCGCTTCAAGCTGGCCGACATGGCCACGCAGATCGAAGCCTCGCGCGCGCTGCTCTACGCCGTGTGCGAGCAGATCGACGACGGCCAGCGCTGCTCCAGCGAAGCGGCCATGGTCAAGCTGTTCGCCAGCGAGATGTCGGAGCGCGTCACCAGCGAAGGCCTGCAGGTCCACGGCGGTGCCGGCTACACCACGCACTTCGCGGCCGAGCGCTACTGGCGCGATGCACGCCTGACCAAGATCTTCGAGGGTACCTCCGAGATCCAGATGCGCATCATCTCCGATGCGATGCTGGGCAAGGTCGAAGCCTGAACGCCGGAGCCAGCCGCCCCCACGGAGCCAAGCATGCATCAACCCCAACCGTCCGTTCCCATGACCAAAGGCGCCCTCGCCGGCCTGCGCGTGGTGGACCTCACCCAGATGCTGGCCGGCCCGTTCTGCACGCAGGTGCTGGCCGACCACGGCGCCGAAGTCATCAAGGTCGAAGCCATGACTGGCGACGGCACGCGCGTCACTGGCCCCTTCTGCGCCGACGACACGCTGCGCGACTTTGGCGGCTATTTCCAGAGCGTGAACCGCAACAAGCAATCGATCGCCGTCGACCTGAAGACCGACGCGGGCCGCGAGATCGTGCGCAAGCTGATCGACGGCGCCGACATCGTGGTCGAGAACTTCCGCGCCGGCGTGATGGAACGCCTCGGGCTGGCCTATGAAACCCTGCGCGAGACCAATCCGCGGCTGGTCTACGGCACCGTGCGCGGCTTCGGCGATCCGCGTAGCGGCGAGAGCCCCTATGCGCAATGGCCGGCCTATGACGTGGTCTCGCAGGCGATGGGCGGCATGATGGGAATCACCGGCCCGGACCGCGACACCCCGACCAAGATCGGCCCCGGCGTCGGTGACACCGTGCCGGCGCTGATGCTGTGCATCGGTATCCTGGCCGCCGTACATCGCGCGCGCGAGACCGGCGCAGGCCAGTTCGTCGACGTGGCCATGACCGACGCCGTGCTGGCCATGTGCGAGCGCATCGTCTACCAGACCTCCTACACCGGCACCGTGCCCGCACCGGAAGGAAACCGCCACCCGCTGATGTGCCCGTTCGGCCTGTTCCGCGCCCGCAACGGCCACGTCTCGATCGCCTGCGCCACCGACGCGTTCTGGGCCAAGCTGGCCCACGCCATCGGCCGCCCCGACATGGCCACCGACGAGGCCTTCGCCACCAACGCCGCGCGCGTGCGCAACGCGCAGCAGGTGATCGACGCCATCGAAGCCTTCAGCACGGCGCGCACCAAGGACGAGATCGCACAGTGCCTGGGCGGCAAGGTGCCGTTCGGTCCGGTCTACACCTCGGCGGAAATCTTCGCGGATCCGCACTACCGCGTGCGCGAAATGCTGGTCGACGTTGAGCAACCGGGCTCGGCCACGCCGGTCAGGATCGCCGGCGTGCCGATCAAGCTCAGCGCCACCCCCGGCGCGGTGCGCCAGCGCGCGCCCATGCTTGGCGAGCACACCGACGCGATCCTGCTGGCGGCGGGCTATGGGAAGCAAGAGATCGTGGACATGCGCGCGGCGGGGGCCATCCGGTAGGCCGGTCTCCAGGTCCCTCGGGACAGAATGACCAAACCGCTGCAATATCCATGCGTAGCACCATTTGACGCACGAGAGGAGAAATGATGAGCATCAACGGCAAGGCCTATATCGTCGGGGCCTATGAGCACCCGACCCGCAAGGCACCGGACAAGTCGGTGGCGCAGCTGCACGCTGAAAGCGCCAAGGGCGCGCTGCAAGACGCGGGCCTGACGCTGGCTGACGTGGACGGCTACTTCTGCGCCGGCGACGCGCCGGGGCTGGGCGCGGTCAACATGGTCGACTATCTCGGCCTCAAGGTGCGCCATGTCGACTCCACCGACACCGGTGGCTCGGCCTACCTGGTCCATGTCTCGCACGCGGCGCAGGCCATCGCGGCCGGCAAGTGCAATGTGGCCCTGATCACGCTGGCGGGCCGTCCGCGCTCGGAAGGCTCCAGCGGCACCCAGGCGCGCAACTGGGGCGCCAACCTGCCCGACGCGCCGTTCGAAAGCCCCTTCAGCCCGGTCACCGTCAACCTGTACGCAATGGCGGCCATGCGCCATATGCACGAGTACGGCACCACCGCCGAGCAGCTCGCCTGGGTCAAGGTGGCCGCGTCGCACCACGCGCAGCACAACCCCCATGCCATGCTGCGCGACGTGGTCACGGTCGAAGACGTGCTGAACTCGCCGATGATTTCCGATCCGCTGCACAAGCTCGACTGCTGCGTGGTATCGGACGGCGGTGGCGCGCTGATCGTGGCGCGCCCGGAAATCGCCGCCACCCTGAAGCGGCCCAAGGTGAAGATCCGCGGCGCCGGCGAGACCATCAAGGGCCAGCTCGGTGGCGAAGTCGACCTGACCTGGTCCGGTGCGCGCTTCTCGGGCGCGACGGCGTTTGCCGAAGCGGGCGTTACGCCGGCCGACATCAAGTACGCGTCGATCTACGACAGCTTCACCATCACCGTGTTGATGCAGCTGGAAGACCTGGGCTTCTGCAAAAAGGGCGAAGGCGGCAAGTTCGTCGCCGACGGCAACCTGATCTCCGGCGTCGGCAAGCTGCCCTTCAACACCGACGGCGGCGGTCTGTGCAACAACCATCCGGCCAACCGCGGCGGCATCACCAAGGTCATCGAAGCCGTGCGCCAGCTGCGCGGCGAGGCCCACCCGGCGGTGCAGGTCGCCAACTGCGACCTGGCGCTGGCGCAAGGCACCGGCGGCTACCTGGGCTCGCGCCACGGCAGCGCCACCCTGATCCTTGAACGTGAATAATGCGCGGGAGCAATGACATGACCACCCCACACATCACCACCGTCTACAAGGCGCCCGACGAACAGCCCGACAACCTGCCCTTCTGGCAGGCCGCGCGCGAAGGGCAATTGCTGGTCAAGGTCTGCGACGACTGCGGCAAGCCCCACTGGTATCCGCGCGTGCTGTGCCCGTTCTGCATGGGCACCACCTCATGGAAGCAGGCCAGCGGCCGCGGCACCATCTACACCTTCAGCGTGACGCGCCGCGCCGGCCCCAATCCGTTCTGCATCGCCTACGTGAAGCTGGAAGAAGGCGTGACCATGATGACCCATATCGTCGACTGCGACCTCGACACGGTGCGGATCGGGCAGGCGGTGCAGGTGAAGTTCTCGCCCAGCGATGGCGGCGCCCCGGTACCGACTTTCACGCTGGCCTGAGGCCGGCCTGAACCTATCAAGGAGAGCAGCGGCAGCGAACGCACTATCTACGACGAGAACGGCCGCCGGCTGCTGCATGGCGATACCGCGTTCTGACGGCAACTGCAACATGACAGAAGAGACAACCATGACCCACAACCATCTGCCCGAGGCAGGCGTCGCCACCGCCCCCACGGGCCCGCTTGCGGTGGATGCCGCAGTGGTGCTCGGCGACGTGCCGCGCGTCTTCCATATGCCGCACACCACGCTGGCCGAGAACCTTGAGATCTCGGCCCGGCGCTTTCCCGACAAGGTCGCGGTCCAGTTCTACCACGGCGCCACCAGCTATGCCGAACTGCTGGCGCAGGTGGAGCGCATGGCCGGCTACCTGCAGCACGCATGCGGCGTGCGCCGCGGCGACCGCGTGGTGCTGCTCAGCCAGAACAGCCCGCAGTTCATCGTGGCCTACTACGCGATCCTGCGCGCCGATGCCGTGGTGGTGCCGGCCAACGCCATGCTGCTGGAAGACGAGCTGCGCCATATCGTCACCGACAGCGGTGCCGTGGCCGCATTTGCCGCAAGCGAGCTGGTCGGCCAGGTGGCGCCGCTGGTCGGCACCACGCCGCTGCGCCACGTGATCGTGCATCACTATGGCGATGCCCTGCCCGCGCAGCCCGACGACGGACTCGCGATTCCGGACTGGGTGCAGCAGCGCTCGTCCGGCGCGGCGTTGCCGGCCGGCGCAGTCCACTGGCAGCAAGCCATGACCGCCGGCTTCACGCCATCGCCGCGAAGCGCCGGCCTGGACGACCTGTGCATGCTGCCCTACACTTCGGGCACCACCGGGGCGCCCAAGGCCTGCATGCACACGCACCGCACGGTGATGGTGTCGGTGGCGGGCTCGCAGCTGTGGCGGCGCTCGCACGCCGAGTCGACTTTCCTGGCAGTGGCGCCGATGTTCCACCTGCTCGGGCTGCAGAACGGCGTCAACGCGCCGGTCTACATGGGCGGCACCATCGTGCTGCTGCCGCGCTGGGACCGGCGCACCGCGGCGCAGCTGGTAGCGCGCCATCGCGTCACGTTCTGGGCGGCGCCGCCGCCGATGCTGGTTGAGTTCTTCGCGCAGCCAGATATCGAGTCATTTGACCTGAGCAGCCTGGCCTGCGTGGTCGGTGGCGGCGCGGCGGTGCCCGACAGCACCGCGCGGCTGATGAAGGAGCGCTACGGACTGCAGTTCGTCGAAGGCTACGGCCTGACGGAGACCGCCTCGTTCATCATCGCCAACCCGCTCGCCGCTCCGGGCACCTGGGCGTGCCGACCTACGGCGTCGATGCGCGCGTCATCGATCCCGCCACGCTGGCCGAAGTGCCGCGCGGCGAGGTCGGCGAGATCGTGGTGCACGGCGCGCAGGTGATGCTGGGCTACTGGAACCAGCCCTGCGCCAATGCCGAGAGCTTTATCGGCATCGACGGCAAGCGCTTTTTCCGTACCGGCGACCTTGCCAGCGTCGATGCCGACGGCTACTTCGTCATGCGCGACCGCCTCAAGCGCATGGTCAATGCCTCTGGCTACAAGGTGTGGCCGGCCGAGGTGGAGGCGGTCCTGCATACCCACCCTGCGATCCTGGAAGCCTGCGTGATCGCCGCGCGCGATCCGCACCGGGGCGAGACCGTGAAGGCGGTGATCGTGCGGCGTGACGGCGCCGGCATTTCCGAGGAAGAGTTGCTGGCCTGGTGCCGCACCAGCATGGCGACGTACAAGGCGCCGCGCATTGTGCAGTTTGTCGAGCGCCTGCCGCGCTCCGCCACCGGCAAGATCGCGTGGCGCGAACTGCAGGAGCAGGAGATGCAGGGCGCTCCGCTGCCGAACCACAGCAAATAAAACAGCGCGCCGGTCCGAAAGGTCCGGCGCGCCGTTCTAGCATGGCCGTTGCATCGCTTTCAGGCCGTCAATGCGTCCCTTGCCGGCATTGCGTTGCCGCGCCGGCTGATGGTCCAGGCCGTAAAGGGATCCGCCGCGCTGCGGTGCTGGGTCCAGTGTGTGCTGCAGGTGTCGCACTGGTGCTCGCGCGTCTGGCATTGCACGCCGGCGGCCAGGCTGCGCCACTGCATGTCGCCCAGCGGACGCAACGCACCGTGGCCGTTGGCGCAGCGCGCATCCAGGCGCAGCCGCTCGCAGCGGCGGCACAGCGGCCGCACCGATGCGGCGGGCAGCACCCGCAGCTGCGCGGCAGGCGGGGGCGCTGGCGCCACCGCGGGCAGCACTGCGGCCTGCGCATCTTCCATCTGCGCGGTCATGCCGACGCGGCTGCGCGTGCGGTGCAGCGCCGCCCAGTACAACGCGCGCACCGCATCGGAGCCGTCGCACATCGCCGCGGCGCGGCAGCGCTCGGCATGCCGGTGCAGCGGCAGGCCGAACTCGGCGGCCGAGGCAAAGCAGACCACCTGCGCGCGTGGCGAGCCGTCTTCGATCCAGCGCTCGAACAACTGCGCCAGCTGATGGCGGCAGGCGTCATCATCACCGTCGGCCTGCGCGAGCGCGAGACGATGCGCACGCCGGCTCAGCGAGCGCACCTCCTGCCTGAGTTCGCTCAGGACCGGCAACAGGCGTGCGGCCTGCCGTGCCCGCGTTGGCGATGCGATTGCGCGCTGGGTATTGCTCACTTCTGGCTCCGGCTCACTTCGTCTTCCGGCCTGCACTGCGGCCGCATGGTGAACCGATTATAGGAGCGCATTTGTGCACTGCAGGGAGGGGGGCGGCCTCCTACCTGATACGGGTGGGGCTCGGGGGCGCCCGCTTTTGGTCTACTTGCAACCAGTGCAAAAGCGCAATCAAGGGCATGGGTGCGTCCCATGCAAACAGGACTGGGCAAGAGGAGAACCACCATGGGTGTACTGAGCGGAATCCGCGTACTGGAATTCGAAGCCATCGGGCCGGGCCCGTTCGGCGCAATGCTGCTGGCCGACATGGGCGCCGACGTGCTGCGCGTCGACCGCCCGGCGGCACCGGCCGACCTGGGGCCCAAGTCGGCCACCGGCAAACGCGTCGATATCACCGGGCGCGGCCGGCGCTCGGTCACGCTGGACCTGAAGCAGCCAGAAGCGCAGCGCGCGGCGCTGGCGCTGGTCGAACGCGCCGACGTGGTGATCGAAGGCTTCCGCCCGGGCACCATGGAACGCCTGGGCCTGGGGCCCGACGCCGCGCTGGCGCTCAACCCGAAGCTGGTCTATGCGCGCATGACCGGCTGGGGCCAGACCGGCCCGCTGGCCGACCGTGCCGGCCATGACCTGAACTATGTCGCGCTGTCCGGCGTGTTGTCGGGTATCGGTCGCGCCGGGCAGGCACCGGTGCCGCCGCTGAACCTGGTCGGCGACTATGGCGGCGGCGGCATGCTGCTGGCGCTCGGCGTGGTGGCGGCACTGCTCAACGTCCAGCGCGGCGGCAAGGGCCAGGTGGTCGACGCGGCCATGACCGAAGGCGCCGCGCAACTGGGCGCGGTGTTCTGGGGCCTGCTGGCCTCCGGCAACTGGCGCGAAGAGCGCCAGGCCAACGTGCTCGACGGCGGCGCGCCCTGGTATGACAACTACCGCACGCGCGACGGCAAGTACATGTCGATCGGCCCGGTCGAGGGCCGCTTCTACGCCGAGCTGCTGGACAAGCTGGGCCTTGCCGGCAAGGACCTGCCGGCCCAGTACGACCGCAACGGCTGGCCGGTGCTGCGCGAGCAGTTCGAGGCCGTCTTCCTGACCCGCACGCGCGACGAATGGTGCACCGTGTTCGAAGGCAGCGATGCCTGCATCGCACCGGTGCTGGCATTCAGCGAAGCGCCCAACCACCCGCATCACCGCGCACGTGGCAGCTTCGTCGAAGTCGCGGGCGTGGTGCAGCCGGCACCGGCGCCGCGCTTCCTCGGCACGCCGTCCGAGATCTCCGGGCCCGCGCCGGCGCGCGGCGAGCATGGCGCCGCCGCACTGCGCGACTGGGGCTTCGATGCCGATGGCGTGGCCCAGCTGCAGGCACAGGGCCTGGGGCTGATGGCAGAGCGCTAAGGCTCACCCGCGCGGCAGGCGCCGCGCTGTACAACGCAATCTCCACCTGGCCGGCATCGTCCGGCTGCGTATTTTGCTCCGGCCCCGTGCCGGAGCTTTCTTTTTATGGCTGCCCCGCTGACTGGCACCGCCACCTAGGGCAATCCCGCCCAGCCGAAATGGGGGGCAGGCAAGGTGCCGGGCATCCTATAACTTCCCACATGCAGCCCTTCTTGCTGCGCAGTCTCCTACTCCCTTTCCCGAGATATCACATCATGCGCATGAAGTCCCTGATCGCGATGGCTGCGATGGCGTGGAGCGCCGCCTGCGGTGCCCAGAGCTACCCGTCGCGTCCCATCACCTTTGTTGTCCCGGGCCCGCCCGGCGGCGCCACCGACACCGTGGCGCGCGCGCTGGCCGAGGACATGGGCAAGCGTCTCGGGCAAACCATCATCGTCGACAACAAGCCCGGCGGCGCGGGCGTGATCGCGGTGCAGGCCATCACGCGCAGCGCGCCGGACGGCTACACGATCCTGCTCACCCACTCCTCGCCGCTGATCAACACGCCGCACCTGTACCGCAACGTGCCGTACGACGTGCGCCGGGACCTGGCCTTTATCACCGAGGTGTGCATCGGCAAGATCGTGCTGGCCGTGAACCGGGACGTGCCGGCGAAAAACGTGCAGCAGTTTCTCGATTGGGCCGCGAAGAACAAGGGCAAGGTCAGCTTTGGCTCCTATGGCGTCGGCACCTTCCCCCACCTTGTCGGCGCGCACCTGAACCAGGTGCGCGGCCTGGACATGGCGCACGTGGCCTACAAGGGTGAAGCGCCAATGGCGCAGGACATGATCGCCGGCAACGTCGCCTGGGCGATCGGCTCGATGAGCACGCTCGGCCCGCATATCAAGAGCGGCCGGCTGACCGCCCTCGCCGTGATGGGCGACAAGCGCATCAAGGAGTTGCCCGACGTGCCGACCATGGCCGAGGCCGGGCTGAAAGAGCAGGAACTGCGCTCGCCCGCCTGGCTTGGCCTGTTCGCGCGCTCCGGCACGCCGGCGGCGGTGCTGTCGCGGCTGGAAGCGGAAGCGCGGGCGTCGATCCAGTCGCCGACCATGCGCGCGCGGCTCGAGGCGCTGGCCATGGATCCGGTGGGCAACTCGCCGGCGGAGTTCCGGCGCGAGTTCGACGCGACCGAGCCCGTGGTCGCCCAGATGATCAAGGCCAGCGGCGCCACCGCGGAATAAGGCAAGCGCGCAGCCGGGTGGCCAGTGCGGTCAGCCCGGCCGCTGCAACGCGCTGCGCGCGACCAGGATGGCATCGTAGCGGCGCGACACATTGAGCTTGCCGTAGATCTGCCGCAGGTTCCACTTGACGGTGTCGACGCTCAGGTTGAGCACCAGCGCAATGCGCTTGTTCGACATCGACTGCTCCAGCAACGCCAGGATCTCGCGCTCGCGCGGGGTCAGCAGCCGGCCCTTGCCGACGTCGGCCGGCGGCAACGCGGCAGGCTCGGCGCTGGGCTCGGCCGGCCCGGGCGGCGGCGCCGGCATCGCGGCGGCCTCGCGCAGGCGCGCCAGGTAAGCCCCGCGCCCCGGCGTGCCACCGCCCTCCCTGCCAGCCATGTCTGCCAGCAAGCCGAAGGTACGTTCGCCTTCGTCGATGAAGGTGCGCACCAGCCCCAGCCGCTCGCCCGCCGCCAGCGCGGCTTCAAGATACAGCGCCGCTTCATCGGGACGATAGAGGTCGTCGAGCGCGGTGGCCTGCAGCAGGTCGACGGTCACAAGCAGCGGTTCCCGGACCGAAGCCACGTACAGGCCACGCACGGTGCCAAGCGCAGCAAGCGCCTGCGCGGGCTCGCCTTGCGCCAGCGCCAGCCGTGCGCGGGCCAGCGCCGCCACAGCGGCGATTTCCTGGGCGCGCGGCGTATCGCCCGGATCCTGCCGGCCCAGTTCCTCGAGCGAGGCCTGCAGCCGCTGCGCGTGGCGCAGGTCCTTGCCCAACAGCGCCAGCCGCTGGCGCTCGGCCGCCACGCGCGCCACCCCGCGCGGCAGGCCACGGCGGTGGAACATGGCTTCGGCTTCCACCAGTTCCGCCAGGGCTTCATGGCGCGCGCCGGCCAGCCATTGCAGCCGGGCATGGCACAGCGCCGCTTCAATCAGCACGTCCGGGGTGCCGGTGCGCAGCGTCTGCAGCCGGCCCGCCAGCGCTTCGCTGGCTTCGGCGATGCGGTCCTGCTCGTACAACGCGGCAGCCACCGGCACCGCGCACATGCTGGCCGCGATCGAGCGGCGCCCATAGGCATGCTGCGCGGCGGCCAGCACGTCCGTGCCGAGCCGCAGCGTCTCGTAGGCATTGCCCTCGACCCACGCCACCAGAGCCAGCGTGGCGGCACCCATCAGTGCGATCTCGGTGTCGCCCGGCTGCGCCGCGCAGCGGTACGGCGCGCGCGAGCGGGGCTGGCAGCCCAGCATGGTGCCGTAGCGCAGCGCCAGGCTCACGCGGATCTGCTCGAGCGCGGGGTTGCCCAGCGGACTGCCCTGCAGGCTGTCGAGCAGCGCCCGCACCCGCAGGTGATCGTCCTGCTGCGCGGCAATGGTCGCGCGCATCACCGTGGCGTGCGCGACGGCATCCACGCCGGGCCCGGCACTGGCTTCCCAGCGCCGGATCCAGTGCTCGGCGTGCTGCGGCCGCACCGATACCACACACGCCCATGCCGAGGCCAGCAGCAGCGCCGGGTGCAACGCCAGCCGCGCGGGTGCGATGCCGTCGGCCCACTGCAGGAAGTCCCGCAGCGGACTGACGCCGGGTAAGTGGGCCGCGGTGGCCTCCACCAGCGCCAGCACACGGCCAAAGTCGCCGCTGCGCAGCGCGTGCCCGATCGCCTCCGCCGGCTTGCCGCAACGGTCCAGCCACGCGGACGCAAGCCCGTGCAGCCGCTGCAGCTCGGGCAGTCCATGCGGCCCGGGACCCGTGCCGTGCTCCAGGTCATGCAGCAGGTACGCCCGGAACAAGGGGTGGAAGCGGTACCAGCCCTGCCCGTTCCCATCGGCAACCTCATCCGGCTCGGCCGGGGCTGGCTCCAGGAACAGGCCGCGCGCAGCGATCTCGGCAAGGCGCGCGGGCGCCTGCGCGCAGCCGGCAAGCAGCGCGGCCAGCTCGGCATGGATGCGGCGCGGCACCGCGAGACAACGCATGAAGTCCAGCAACGCCGGCGGCAATCCGGCGGTCACTTCCTCCTGCCAGTAGGCATGCAGGGCGGCGGATTGCGCATGCGGCCACGCCGGTACCTGGCCCGTGCGCAGCGATGCGGCAACCAGCTCCAGGCCGGCGGGCCAGCCTTCGGTGACTTCCTGCAGCGCCACCGCCGTGTCGACGGCGGCTTGCGAGCTCTCCCGGCGCGCGGTGCGTCCTTCCACGCGCTGGCCCACGAAGGCCAGGGTTTCGGCAACGCTGAAGGCCAGCTCGGCGCGGCCGGCTTCGGCCAGCTCCCGGCCGGCGCGCAGCCGGGCCAGGGCCAGCCCGGCCTCGCCGCGCGCCGCGGCGACGATATGCAGGTGCGGCAGGCGCGCGCACAGCACGCCCTGCAGGAAGGCCAGTGTGGCCGGGTGGCGCAGGCGGTCGAGCCCGTCCAGCATCAGGTAGACCTCGCCCGGCACGCCGTCCAGCAGCGCGACGAACGCGGGCAGCAACGCGGCGGGATGCGCCGGGTCGTAACCGAACTCCGGGCCGGGGCGGCACAGGCGGATGCCGGCCTGCCGCAGGCTGGCGTCGAGGCTGGCGCGGAACTGGCTCAGGTCGTCGTCTTCCGGCGCGAGCGTGAGCCAGGCCACGCGCGCGCCGCCGGCCAGCAGGCGGTGGCGCCACTGCGCCATGACGGTGGTCTTGCCATAGCCGGCAGGCGCAGTCAGCAATATCAGCCGGCCATGCCTGGCATCGTGCAGGCGCTGCAGCAGGACCTCGCGCGTAATCGAGCGCCGGTTCTGGCGCGGCGGTACGAGGCGGGTCGCGACGGCAGCATGTATGGTTTCCATGGGCGTCCAGCGGTGCGCAATCGAAGCGGGGGCAAAGGGACGAAGCGGCGAAGCAACGAAGGGGCGAAGGCGTGCAGGCGTGAAACGGCACGCGCTTCGCCAGCGGGCTAGCCGCTGCGCGAATATAAGGGGACGCCTTGTGACCTGACACCCGGCAAACCCTTCCCCACCTGTTCCGGGTGGCCTGCGGGTGCTGTGCGCGTCTCACCCTGGCCACCCGGGCAGCTGGCCAGGCGTGGCTTGGCTGCAGCGCCGCGTCTGCCAGTACAATCGCGACAACGTGCCGCCTTTGCCGCGCATCGCGCTGCCACACCCGCATTTCCTCCGCACCTCACCCGCACCGTCCTCCAGCCTCGCCCATGCCCCAGACGCCAGCCAATCCGCCAGCCGCTCCCCGTAGCCAGCCCGCCGCGCCAGTCTCGCAGCCGTCCCGGCCGGCCTCGCTGCGCAGCGCGGCGCGTGTGGTCGCGCGCGAGCGCCTGCTGGCGCAGCTGACCGAGGCGCGGCGCCGGCGCTGCATCGTGCTGCAGGGCCCGGCCGGCTACGGCAAGACCGCGCTGCTGACCGCATGGCGACTGGACCTGCTGGCGCTCGGCTTCGACATGGCCGCGCTGACGCTGGAGCCGGCCGACAACGAGCGCCAGCGCTGGCTGGACCGCCTGCTCGGCTGCCTGTCCGAGGTCAGCCCCGCGCTGACGCGGGAAGCCATGGTGCTGGCCGACCGCGGCCCGGACGACGAAGCCGTCGAGCGCGCCATCATCGCGCTGGTGCGCGGCATCGCCGCCCACCCGCGCGACGTGACCCTGGTGCTCGACGACGTGCACCACCTGACGGCGCCGCGCGTGCTGGAGCCGCTGCAGTGGCTGCTCGACTATGCCCCGGCCAATTTCCATGTGGTGCTGGCCTCGCGCGTGGCGCTGCCACTGTCGCTCGGGCGTCTGCGCGACCAGGGCATGCTGCTGGAGCTGGACCAGCGCGACCTGCGCTTCACGCTGGCTGAATCGCAGCATTTCCTGCGCGCCCAGCTGGGCGACATCAGCCCGCGCGATGCGCGCATGCTGCACGAGCTGACCGACGGCTGGGTAGCCGGCCTGCAGCTCTTTGCCGCGCACTGGAAACGCAAGAAGGCGAACGCCAGCGGCCTCACCTTTGCCACCGGCTTCGTGCAGGCCAGCGTGCAGGATGCCGGCGCCTTCGCCGAGTATTTCGAACGCGAGGTGCTGTCGCGCCTGGCGCCGGACGAAGCCGAGCTGCTGGTGCGTGCCGCCGCGTGCGAACGCTTCACCGCGTCGCTGTGCGAGGCCCTGGGCGAGCAGGCGCTGGGCGAAGGCGAGATCCTGGCGCTGCTGGCGCGGCTGGAACAGGAGAACCTCTTTATCACCCCGGCGCAGGGCCCCGAGCGCGAATCCTGGTACCGGCTGCATCCGCTGCTGCGCGAAACCCTGGCCCAGCGTTTCCGCTCGCGCAGCGAGGCCCAGCAGCGCGCCGTGCACGCGGCGGCCTGGCGCTGGTTCCGCGACCATCGCATGCTGGAAGAGGCCGTGCGCCATGCGGTGCTGGCCGGCGATGCCGACACCGCCGCCGACCTGGTGCAGCGCTATGCCGACACCCTGATCATGCGCGGCGAGGTGCGCAAGGCGCTCGGGCTGCTGCGCACCATCCCCGCCGACCAGGTGCAGGCGCGCCCGGAACTGCGCCTGCTGGCGCTGCGCACGCAGATGTTCTCGCGCGACCTGGACGCGTGCGCCGCGGCCGCGGACCGGCTGGAGGCCGATATCCCGCCGGGCGACGCCTCGCTGCGCTACCGGCTCGCGCTGCTGCGCTTTTCCCTGGTGCTGCTGCGCGACGACAGCCAGGGCGCGCTGGCGCTGCTGCCGCAGATCGAGAGCGCGCCCGCCGACATGCCGGCGCTGTTTATCGGCTCGCGCAACAACCTGCTGTCGTGGCTCTACATGCACCTGGGCGACTACGAGCGCGCCCGCCGCATCCAGACCGAGGCGCCGCCGCTGGTGATCGACGGCGTGCCGCTGCTGGGCACCGCCAGCGGCATGCTCAACGGGCGCTGCATGATCGGCTTCAGCCATGCGCTGGAAGGCAACATGATCCAGGCCGAGCGCGTCGCCCGCGACGTGCTGCGCGAAGTCGAGCAAGCGGGCCACGGCGGCGCCGGCGCCGAGCCGGAGTACTTCGCCGCGGCACTGCTGGGCGAGGCGCTGTATGAGCAGAACGACCTGGAGGCCGCGCGCCGGCTGCTGGAAGACCGGGTCGACGTGCTCGAACGGGTATCGATCCCCGACTCGGTGCTGCGGGTGCACACCGTGCTGGCAGCCGCGCACTGGATCTGCGGCCACCGGCTCGATGCCTTCGCACAGCTGGAGCGGCTGGAAGACTACGGCACGCAACTGCGCCTTGACCGGCTGGTCGCGCAGAGCCTGGCCAACCAGATCCGGCTGCACCTGGCCAGCGGCGACATTGCCGCCGCCGAGGCCGCGCTGGCGCGCCTGGACGCCATTGCCGCGCGCCATCGCAACGCGCCGCGCGGCTCGCTGGACGCCATCCACATGGTGACCGAGCGCGCCCACCTGCTGCTCAGCCTGGCGCATGACGACATGCGCGGGGCCGAGGCCCGCACGGCAGCGCTGATCGCGTACTGCGAGGCGCGCGGCTGGCAACGTCATGTGGCACAGATGCACATGCTGGCGGCCGTGGTGGCATCGCGCCGCGGCGAGGCCGAGGCGGCACGCGCGCATGTGCTGGAAGGCTTGCGCCGGGGCCACCGGCTCGGCCTGATGCGCAGCGTGATCGATGCCTGCCCCGGCGCACTCGGCGAGATCGTGCGCGTGGCCGCGGACACCACGCTGGACCCGGTGCTGGCCTTCTATGTCGAACGCCTGCAGGCCACCGTGCCGCCGCGCGCCGCGCAAGCGGGCGCAGCGGGCGGCACCGCCGCGGCTGCCGCGCCCGCCGGCAGCCCGGCCAGGGCCGATGCGCGCTTCGAGGAACTGAGCGACCGCGAAGCCGATGTCGTGCGCCTGCTCGGCCAGGCCCTGCCCAACAAGAAGATCGCGCGTACCCTGGGCCTGTCGCCGGAAACGGTGAAATGGCACTTGCGCAACATCTTCCGCAAGCTGGGCGTCAGCAGCCGCGACGAGGCCGTGGCCCGCGCCCGCGACCGCGAGCTGAACCATGCCGGCGGCGCCCAGCCGCCTGACGCGCCGCACTGACGGCGCCGCCGCTCCCTCGCTCCCCCTCTCCCTCCCCCCAACGCCGCGCAACCCATGCGCGGCCCCCTCTTTGCTGTCTCCGGCCACCTGATGCGGGTGGTGTTCGCGGCCCCCTCCTCCCCGGTACCTTAGCGCCATACCAGTGGCCGCATACCTTGGCCGAGGCAACCTCCCGCAGACCGATATCCGGAGTCACCCAATGGAAATCAACCGCACCATCTATCGTGACGACCACGAGATGTTCCGTACCACCGTACGCCGCTTCCTGGAACGCGAATGCCTGCCCAGGCAAGCCGAATGGGACAAGGCCGGCAAGGTCGACCGCGAGACCTGGCTCAAGGCCGGCCGCGAAGGCCTGCTGTGCGTGACGCTGCCGACCGAGTACGGCGGCGGCGGCGGTGACTTCGGCCACTCCGCGATCTATGCCGAAGAGTATGCCCGCGCCGGCCTGAGCGGGGTCGGCTTCGGCGTGCACTCCGACATCATCGCGCCGTATATCGCCCGCATCGGCAACGAGGAACAGAAGCAGCGCTGGCTGCCCAAGGTCTGCTCCGGCGAATACATCCTCGCCATCGGCATGACCGAGCCGGGCACCGGCAGCGACCTCAAGGCGATCCGCACCACCGCCCTCCGCGATGGCGACGAGTACGTGATCAACGGCAGCAAGACCTTCATCAGCAACGGCCTGAACGCCGACCTGATCATCATGGTCTGCAAGACCGACCCGGCCGCCGGCGCGCGCGGCGTCAGCCTGATCGTGGTCGAAGCCGACCGCGAGGGCTTCCGCCGCGGCCGCAAGCTGGACAAGGTCGGCCAGCACGCGCAGGACACCGCCGAGCTGTTCTTCGACAACGTGCGCGTGCCGGTGGCCAACCTGCTGGGCGAGGAGGGCAAGGGCTTTGCCTACCTGATGGCCGAGCTGCCGCAGGAGCGCCTGTCGATCGCGGTCAGCGCTGCCGCCAAGCTGGAGGTCTGCCTGGAACACACGCTGGCCTACGTCAAGGACCGCAAGGCCTTCAACCAGACCGTCTGGGACTTCCAGAACACCAAGTTCAAGCTGGCCGACATCAAGACGCAGGCGATCTCGGTGCGGCTGCTGGTCGACCATTACCTCGGCGAGCACATCCGCCGCCGCCTGACGCTGGAAGAAGCCGCCATCGCCAAGCTGCATTCGACCGAAGTGCTGGGCACCGCGCTGGACCAGATGGTGCAGCTGCACGGCGGCTACGGCTACATGATGGAGTACCCGGTGGCGCGCGCCTTTGCCGACATGCGCGTGACCCGCATCTACGGCGGCACCAGCGAAGTGATGCGCGAACTGATCGCGCGCAAGCTGTAAGCACTGGCCCCAAAACAAACACTCATCGGAGCACACATATGACTCGCAAGGTTTTCGTCGCCGGCGCCGGCATGATCCCGTTCAAGAAGCCGGGCAGCAGCGACACCTATGACGTGATGGGCGCAACGGCCGTGCGCCAGGCGCTGGAAGACGCCGGCCTCAGCTATGAGGACGTGCAGCAGGCCTACGCCGGCTACGTGTATGGCGACTCGACCTGCGGCCAGAAGGCGCTGTACCAGGTCGGCATGACCGGCATCCCCGTCATCAACGTGAACAACAACTGCGCCACCGGCTCGTCGGCTCTGTTCCTGGCGCGCCAGGCGGTGCAGAGCGGCGCGGTGGACTGCGCGCTCGCCGTCGGCTTCGAGTTCATGCAGCCCGGCGCGCTGAAGTCGCGCTGGGACGACCGCGCCCCGGCGCTGGAGCGCGCCATCGGCCTGGTGGACGAACTGGTCGACCGCAAGGACCTGCCCAATGCCATCCGCCAGTTCTCCGGCGCCGGCAAGGCCCATATGGACAAGTACGGCACCAAGCTCGAAACCTTCGCCAGGATTCGCGCCAAGGCCAGCCGCCACGCCGCCAACAACCCGCTGGCCGTGTTCCGCAATGTGCTGACCACCGAGGACGTGCTGGCCGCGCCGGCGCTGTGGGAAGGCGTGCTCACGCGCCTGATGGCCTGCCCGCCGACCTGCGGCGCCGCTGCTGCCATCGTGGTGTCGGAGGAGTTCGCCCGCGAGAAGGGGCTGAAGACCGACGTGCTGATCGCCGGCCAGTCGCTGACCACCGACCGCCCCAGCACCTACGACGCACGCGACATGATCCGCGTGGTCGGCTTCGACATGACGCGCGAAGGCTCGCAGCAGGTGTATGAGCAGGCCGGCGTCGGCCCGCAGGACATCGACGTGATCGAGCTGCACGACTGCTTTGCGCAGAACGAGCTGCTGACCTATGAAGGCCTCGGCCTGTGCCCGGAAGGCGGCGCCGAGAAGCTGGTCAACGACGGCGACAACACCTACGGCGGCAAGTGGGTGGTCAACCCGTCGGGCGGCCTGCTGTCCAAGGGCCATCCGCTGGGCGCCACCGGCCTGGCGCAATGCTACGAGATGGTCCGGCAGCTGCGCGGCACCGCCGACCAGCGCCAGGTCGAAGGCGCACGCCTGGCCCTGACGCACAACCTCGGCCTGGGCGGCGCCTGCGTGGTCACGCTGTACCAGAAGCACGCCTGAGCCCACACCGACACAGGAGCCCATCCATGATCGACAAGAAACATATCGGCCGGGTGATTGCGGACTTCCGCACCTCCGCGCCGGCCAGCCAGCTGCGCTTTTTCGCCAAGGCCACCGGCCAGACCGACCCGGTCTATATCGACGAGGCCGCCGCGCGCGACGCCGGCCACCCGGGCCTGCCGCTGCCGCCGACCTTCCTGTTCTCGCTGGAGCTGACGCAGCCGCCCAGCACCTGGCGCCAGGAACTCGGCATCCGGCCGGACCGCATCCTGCACGGCGAGCAGTCCTTCGACTACCACCGCATGGCCTATGCGGGCGACACGCTGCACTTCAAGACCACCATCACCGACATCTACGACAAGAAGGGTGGCGCGCTGGAGTTCGTGGTGCGCGAGACGCGCGTCGCCAACCAGGACGGCGAGCACGTGGCGGACCTGCGCAGCGTGCTGGTGCATCGCAACGGCTGAACCGGAGAACCCCCATGAGCAAACTGAGCTTCGACCAGGTCAAGGTGGGCGACACCCTGCCGCCGCTGACGCTGGAACCGATCAACCGCACCACGCTGGCGCTGTTTGCCGGCGCCTCGAACGATCACAACGCCATCCACATCGACACCGACTACGCCCGCAAGGCCGGCATGCCCGACGTGTTTGCCCACGGCATGCTGTCGATGGCCTACCTGGGCCGCCTGCTGACGCAGTGGGTGGACCAGCGCCAGCTGCGCCAGTTCGGCGTGCGCTTTGTCGGCATCACGCACCTGGGCCATCGCATCACCTGCACCGGCCGCGTGGTGGAGAAGCTGGAAGTCGACGGCGAGAAACGCGTCAAGCTGGAAATCCAGACCGCCAACCAGTATGGCGAAAGCAAGATCCTCGGCGACGCCGTCGTTGCCCTGTAAATCCAATCAAGCACAAGGAGTCTGAAATGGGAGCACTTGAAGGCAAGGTGGCACTGGTCACCGGTTCGGGCCGCGGCATCGGCAACGCCATCGCCATGCGGCTGGCACGCGAAGGCGCGCGCCTGGTCATCAATGACCTGGACGCCGAGCCTGCGCAACAGACCGTCGAAGAACTGAAGGCAATGGGCGTCGAAGCCGTGGCCTGCGTGGGCAACGTGTCCGCACCGGACTTTGCCGACCGCTTCATCAACACGGCGATGAGCAATTTCAAGAGCATCGACATCATCGTCAACAACGCCGGCTTTACCTGGGACGACGTGGTGCAGAAGATGAGCGACGAGCAGTGGTACGCCATCCTGGACTGCCACATGACCGCGCCCTTCCGCATCCTGCGCGCCGCCTACCCGCACATCAAGGCACTGGCCGCCGCCGACAAGGAAGCCGGCCGCGAGGTGTACCGCAAGATCGTCAATATCTCGTCGACCTCGGGCCTGAACGGCAATGCCGGCCAGATCAACTACTCCGGCGCCAAGGCCGGCGTGATCGGCATGACCCGCGCCATGGCGCGCGAGTGGGGCCGCTTCAACGTCAACGTGAATGCGGTGGCGTTTGGCCTGATCCACACCCGCATGACCTCGGCCGACGCCAAGGCCGGCGCCACGGTCAATATCGAAGGCCGTGAAATCCGCGTCGGGCTGAATCCGGAGATGCTGAAGTCGCACGCCCAGCGCAATCCGCTTGGCCGCGGGGGCACCCCGGAAGAAGCCGCGGGCGGCGTGTACCTGTTCTGCTCGCCGGATTCCAACTACATCACCGGCCAGGTGATCGCGGTCGCCGGCAACGTGCAGTAAATCCAGCCGCACCGAAGCGGGGGCTCGCATTGGCGAGCCCCCGTTTTCTTTTGTGCTTCGCCAGCAGCTGCCTTCGCGCCCCGTTTTCATTCTGAAACGGGTTCTAAGTCAATAGGGACTCTCCTCCTGCCATCAACCGTGCGGCATGGCAACACCCAGACCCCGATTCACTCCTTTTAGGAGGGGGCCTGACACCACGCACAAAGGTCTAATGGAACAGAGCCGGGCGTAGCAACCGGCCAGCGCCTTCCATAAAAAACCAACAGGAGACGACTTAGCATGAAGAAATCGCTTATCACGCTGGCTGTACTGGGCGCGGCTGCAGGCAGCGCCAATGCACAGTCCAGCGTGACGCTGTATGGGGTCATCGACGGATCGATCGAGTATGTCAACCGCGTGGCCGCATCCGCCGCCACGCCCACGCAGGGCGGCAAGCGCATCGGCATGCCGCAGGTCGGCGGCCTGTCCGCCTCGCGCTGGGGCCTGCGCGGCGTGGAAGACCTTGGCGCCGGCAACCAGGCGCTGTTCGTGCTGGAAAGCGGCTTCCAGTGGGACAGCGGCAACCTGCAGAGCGCGCCGCTGTTCAATCGCCAGTCCTATGTCGGCGTGCAGAACAACACCTTCGGCAAGCTGACCTTCGGCCGCCAGTACACGTCGTTCTTCGACGGCATGGCCAACTTCGCGCCGATGCGCTTTGCCGCCACCTATGAGCCGGGCATCTGGTGGATGGGCCTGAACTACCGTCAGGACAACATGGTCAAGTACACCGGCAAGTTCGGGCCGCTGCAGGCCGCCGCGCACTTCTCGTTCGGCGCCGGCGTGGCCGTGCAGAATGCCACCGTGCTGCTGGCCAACGGCGGTGCCGGCGAGGTGCCGGGCCACTTCAGCGACAACATCGCCTACGGCGGCTCGCTGATGTACCTGAACAGCAGCGGCTTCGGCGCCTCGATCGCTGCCGACATCTGGCGCCCTGCCGCGGTCACCGGCCAGCCCGGGACCATGACCAAGCTGGGCGCGGCGGCGCTGTACAACACCGGGCCGTTCAAGTTCACGCTCGGTTACCGCTACAACAAGGGAGAGTTCGCCAACGGCAACACGCTGCTGCGCGACGACTACTGGTGGGCCGGCGTCAACTACCAGGCCACGCCCGCACTGGGCCTGTCGCTGGCCTACTACTACGCCGACGTGAAGGGCGCACGCGCCACCGCCACGGCCGCCGAAACCAACCCGTCCAACATGCAGCAGGTCAGCTTTATCGCCGACTACAACTTCAGCAAGCGCACCGACGTGTACCTGTCGGCCGGCTATGCGCGCAACGGCGGCCTGAGCTTCGACGGCGCGGCCACCGCCTTTGCCTTCAAGTACCCGACCATGGCCGGGCAAAAGAGCATGGTGGGCGTGACCGTGGGGATCCGGCAGATCTTCTGATGCCGGAGCGGGGCGAGCCGCAAGCCTCGCCCCGTTGCAGCAGCGGGCGCCTACCGGCCGCCCGCCGCGATGCTGCCGAAGTGACCGCTGCTGAAGTCGCGGAAGGCATCGGCGATCTGCTCTTCAGTGTTCATCACGAACGGGCCATGGCCGACGATCGGCTCGTCGATCGGCTCGCCGCTGAGCAACAGCACCACCGCGTCAGTGCTGGCTTCGATGTTCACATCCTCGCCGGCACCGTCCAGCACCACCATCTCGGCATCCCGCACCGTCGCCTCCGCGTTGACCGTGATCTTGCCGCGCAGCACCACCAGCGCGGTATGCCAGCCCTCCGGCAGCGCCAGCCGCGTGCTGGCACCCTGGTTCAGGCGCATATCCCACACCTGCATCGGCGTGAAGGTGCGCGCCGGACCGGCCTTGCCCGCGTACTCGCCGGCGATCACGCGCACCGTGCCGGCGCCATCGGGCATCGGCACCACCGGGATATCGCGGTCGACGATTGCCTGGTAGCCAGGCGTGGTCATCTTGTCGCGCGCCGGCAGGTTGACCCACAGCTGCACCATTTCCAGCGCGCCGCCGCTTTGCGTAAAGGCCGGCGAGTGGAATTCCTCATGCAGGATGCCGGCGCCCGCCGTCATCCACTGCACGTCGCCGGGGCCGATCACGCCACCCTGCCCGGTCGAGTCGCGATGCGCGACCTCGCCCTTGTAGACGATGGTCACGGTCTCGAAACCGCGGTGCGGATGCTGGCCAACCCCGCGCGGGCGCTGCGTCGGCGTGAAGTCGGCCGGCCCGGCGTAGTCCAAAAGCAGAAACGGGCTCAGCTGCTTGCCGTGGCTCATGTACGAAAACATCGAGCGCACCGGAAAGCCATCTCCGACCCAGTGCTGACGCGGTGCGCTGTAGACGCCCAGAATGCGCTTCATGTCTGATCTCCGAGTATGCCGGCCGATAGTGGCAGGCAATGATCCATGGGCCAATGATAGATTCAGCGGCCGCCGCGCGGTAGACGGTGGGATTGCGATGCAGTGTCCTGTGGCTGGAACGATGCCAGCGAGCACCCGCGCCACCGGCCGGCCGTGGCGCACATCCCGCATGCCTTCTCGCCTCATGCATTGACCTCAGGATATCTTGAGGTCTTATCGTGCGTGCCACGGCGTGCTACCGTCGTAATCTGCATGGAAATCTCGGGGACGCCCACCAGCGGAAGGAGGCCATCATGCGCGCCTGCCGACAAGCCCGCCCTGCCGCCAGGGCCGCAGCAGTCTGGCTGCTGGTCGCGGCCATGGCCACCGCGGCCTGGCTGCTGCCGCGCATCGCGCAGCCGCCGCAATACCATCGTTATGCCGACCCTTACGTGTGCTTCGGCACGCCCCACTGCCTCGACATCGGCTCCAATCTGCTGTTCCTGCTCGCGGGCGCGGCCGGCCTGCGCTATCTGGGCACCACGGCTGCCAGTCGCGCCTTCATCGCGCCGGCCGAGGCCTGGCCTTACCGGCTGCTTTTTTGCGCCGTCTTCCTGGTTGGCCTGGGCTCCGGCTATTACCACCTCGCACCGGACAATCAGCGGCTGGTGTGGGACAGGGCCCCGCTGGCGTTCGCGCTGATGTCCTGGCTGGGCGCCAACCTGTGCGAGCGGGTCAGCCTGAAGGCGGGCTTGCGGCTGCTGCCGCTGCTGTTGATCGCGGCGCCGGCCAGCGTCGGCTACTGGGCATGGAGCGAAGCGCGCGGCATCGGCGACCTGCGCCCATACCTCCTGGTTCAGGCATTGGCCATGCTGGTGGTGCCGCTGCTGCTCTGCCTCTATGCGCCGCGCTACACTGGCGACCGGGATGTGCTGGCCATCACCGGCTGTTATGTGCTGGCCCTGGTTTGCGATGTGCTGGACCACCAGATCGCGGCGCTGACGGGGCTGGTCAGCGGGCACACGCTCAAGCACGTGTTCGCGGCGCTGGCCGTCTATGGCGTCCTGCTTCGGCTGAAGCGGCGCCGCATCGTGGAGGAAGGAACATGACCGTGCCCCAACCGGGTGGCCACGCTCGCGCGCCCCGCGTGCCCTCTGCCCTGGGCGTCGACGTACGGCCGCGCGAAGTGTGGGCATGGGCCATGTACGACTTTGCCAATTCGGGCTACACCACGGTGGTCATCACCGCGCTGTTCAATGCCTACTTCGTCGCCGTGGTGGCCGGCAATGCGCCCTGGGCCACGCTGGCGTGGACCGCGGCACTTTCGCTCTCCTATGGGCTGGTGGTGCTCAGCGCGCCCCTGGTCGGTGCCTACGCCGACCTGCGCGCAGCCAAGAAGCCACTGCTTGCGGTGACGACGGCGGGTTGCGTGGTGTTCACCGCCCTGCTCTATTTTGCGCAGCCCGGCACCCTTGGCGTCGCCATCCTGTGCGTGGTCCTGTCCAACTTCTTCTTCGGCAGCGGCGAAAACCTGATCGCCGCCTTCCTGCCGTCGCTCTCCAACACCCGCGCCCTGGGCAGGGTATCGGGCTGGGGCTGGAGCCTTGGCTATATCGGTGGCCTGGTCACGCTGGGCGCATGCCTGCTCTATGTCAACTGGGCCACCGCACGCGGCCACGTCGCCAGCCAGTTCGTACCCGTCACCATGCTGATCACGGCGGCCATCTTTGCCCTGGCGAGCCTGCCGACCTTCCTGCTGCTGCGCGACCGCGGCGCTGCGCAGGTCGCTGCGGCCATGCCGGCTGGCGAACAGGGGACTGGCATGGCCTGGGCCAGGGTATGGCAACGCCTGGGCCACCTGCGCCAGTTCCGCGACCTGCGCCGCTTCCTGCTGTGCACCCTGTTCTACCAGGCCGGCATCCAGGCAGTGATCACGCTGACCGCCATCTACGCCAACCAGGCCATGGGCTTCACCATGCAGCAGACCCTGACCCTGGTGCTGGTGGTCAACCTGACGGCGGCGGCCGGCGCCTTCCTGTTCGGACCTGTGCAGGACCGCATCGGCCACGTGCGCGCCATTGCCCTGACGCTGCTGGGCTGGATCCTGACCATCGTGCTAGCGCACGCCGCGCGCGAAGCGCCGCTGTTCTGGCTTGCCGCCAACGTGGCCGGCCTGTGCCTGGGCGCGGCCCAGTCCGCCGGACGGGCCATGGTGGGGCTGCTGGCCCCGCCCTCGCGCGCGGCCGAGTTCTTCGGGCTCTGGGGCCTGGCGGTCAAGCTGGCCTCGATTGCCGGGCCACTGACCTATGGCATGGCAAGCTGGCTGACGGGTGGCGATCACCGGCAGGCGCTGCTGGTCACCGGCAGCTACTTCGTCGTCGGGCTGGGCCTGCTGTGCGGGGTCAACACCGTACGGGGCCGGCGGGCTGCCTTGCGTGCTGAGCGAAAGGTCGGGCTGGAGACCGGCTACGGCGCCGCCACTGCCGGCCCCGCCTGCCATTAGCAGCGCGGATGACAGACTAGAATCAAACTGCCCTTTGGCGATTGGATCGCTCTTTCGGCTTCCGGACGCTGAAACTCTGGCGACAGCCCATGCCAGCAAACCTCACTCCAGAGTACAAGCAGGCCGAACAAGCCTATCGGCTGGCACGCCAGCCGCGCGAGCAGCTCGAATGCCTGAAGGAGATGCTCCGTGTCATCCCGAAACACAAGGGGACGGAGCATCTGCAGGCCGATATCAAGTCGCGGATCAGGGAACTCACCCAGGCATCTGCGGGCCACGGGAAGGCCGCTCACAGAGGGCCGGCACATGCGGTGCATCCCGAAGGTGCGGCCCAGCTCTGTCTGATCGGCCCGCCCAGCGCGGGAAAATCCAGCCTGCACGCAAGGCTGACAGGATCGGGCAGCGAGGTCGGGCCCTACGCCCACCCTACGCAGTTGCCGGTCCCCGGCATGTTGCCGTTCGACGACATTGCTTTTCAGCTGGTGGATCTGCCATCGGTATCCGTCGTATTCATGCAACCCGGGCTCACTGACATATTGCGGGCGACAGACGGCGTACTGCTCGTGGCCGATCTGAGTGCGCCAGACTGTACAGAACAGTTGGCGCTGATTCTGCGGCGGCTCGCCGAGGCAAAGATCATCCTGTCGGAGCGCTGGCCGGGTCAGGCCGACAGCCCTGGGGCGACGGCGGAACCGGCGGCTGACCCGTTCAGTGTTCACCTCCCTGCGCTGCTGCTGGCCAACAAGACTGATCTCGCCAACCCGGAAGACGCGGCCGTGCTCGAAGACCTGCTCGATGTACGCTTTCCGGCGCTCGCAACCTCGGCAACCGGCGGGCGAGGACTGGCCGAGGTCGGTCCGTTCCTTTTCAAGGCTCTGGGCATCGTGCGTGTCTACACCAAGGCACCCGGGAAACCCGTCGACCAGCGTCGGCCTTTTACGATGCGCCGCGGCGACACCGTGCTGGATGTCGCCTTGCAGGTGCACCCTGATCTCGCGCGTACGTTCAAGTTCGCCCGCATTTGGGGGAGTGGCAAGTTCAGCGGCCAGCAGGTGGGCGCCGATCATCCGGTAGCCGATCGAGACGTGGTGGAACTGCATTCGCAGGCGCATGGCTGATCAAAGCCATGGCCGCGGGGAGTTCGTTGATGGCCCGGCCCACGGGGCTCGGGGACACGTCGCAGCAGGCGAGCGACGATGACATAGACTGAAAGACCTGCGGCCGGTTGGTTGTTCCCGCATGACTGCCGTGCCGGTTTGCGGAGCAATTTCTTGCACGGAGGTATGCCATGACTACATACGTCATCCTGAGCCGTCTCGCTCCTGACGCGTTCACGGACCCCAGGGACATGAAGAAACTCGCCGCCACGGTGGCCGAGAAAATCAAGGCCGAATGCCCCGCCGTCACCTGGAAGGACAGCTATCTGACACTCGGGCGCTTTGACGTCGTGGACATTGTTGAGACGGACGACCTGAAGCAACTCGAGCGGGCGGCGTTGATCATCCGAGGCTATGGACACGCCGCGACCGAGACACTGCAAGCGACGCCGTGGGACGAGTTCATCTCGTCCCTGTAGCGGAGCTCGATGGATCAGGCTGCTCGCACGGCAGGACATCCGAATTCAGGTTGACCTGACCGTCGGCTGCCCTATAATCAAAGTGCTGACTGAGACACGCTCTGATAAAGCGAAGGTAAGTCAGCGAAACGATCATGTTTCCTGGAAGGTTTACCAGATGAAGCGTGATCGTGCAGGCCACATATGCCTGCAGGCCCGAACCGGATCATAAGTTGCTGAGCCGGTTCGGACTCACCCCGATGGTTGAAAGCTGAGCACCTGAAGAAGGTGCTTTTTTTATTGGCGGCATACAGGACGACGTTGACCGCTCGCCTCGCGGGCGCCGCCATTGAGTGATTCGGGTTGCCGAATCTGAGCGGGGCCCAAGCTGACGACAAACCTCTAGGTGTCCTGCTGGTGACGTGCCGCAGGCGCACTGTAACTTGCATTGCCCCGGACAGCTTTTTTTGCCACAGTCGCCTTAACCAATCGCAGTCCCTGCTCGGCAAACCGTCCGGAAATGCAAAAGTGGACGGATCGGATCAGAGCCGTACCTGATCCGAACTGAAACAAGGAGTCGCATGCGCGCTCGCTCACGCCCTCCCGACGCCGGCTACCGCTGGCTGTGGCAGCTGTCGGCCGCCGGCTGGGGGCACTGCGGCCTGGCCTATGTCAGCGGCGCGCTGCTTGCACCGCGCTGGTGGCCCGCAAGGGAGGCCATGCCCCTGCGGGACCGGTATTCTTCGCGGCGCACCGCGCTGGTGCTGTACACCTTCGCCTATCGTGGCGGTGGGGCACCCGCCGACACCATGCCACCGCGCGATGGCTTTACCTGGCGATACCAGTGCTGGTCACAAGGGGTTGGGGTGGCCTGATGCCGGAAACCAGCCACGCGCTTGCCGGGCGCCCTGTCATTCTCACCGGCTGGAACGCTCTCATGATCGAGGGGCTCTGCGCGGCTTACCAGGCAATGGGCACCCCCGCACACCTTGCCGGCTTCGTGCACCTATCAGGACAGGCCTGATGCGTCCTACTCGATACGCGATGTCGCCGTCAGCCGCTCCAGTGTCGCATCGATGGCACCCAGGGACTCATTCAGACCGGCCGCGTGTGCCTCGTCCCTGAGCAGCCGTAAGCGGGCGCAAAGCGGCGGCGTGCTCCCGCCACCCTCTTCACGTCCGGCGCAGATCAACGCGCGGCCCCTGCGGATCAGGAAGTCTCCCCAGGGAAACGGCTCATGCTGCATGTAATCCTGCAGCGCTGCCAGGTAGCGTTCGGCTTCCTGCCACCGGCGCGCCGCCAGTGAAACGTCGATCGCAGCTTCGAGCAGGTCGACGTGGCAATGGCTCACGCAGCCCTGGGCCAGAATGGCCTCGCCCTGGCGCAGGGCGTCGAGCTGCTTGTCCGGATCGGGCGTAGTGCGCGCCAGGAACGCCAGCACGGTTGGCCCTGAATACCGCACGCCGCTGGCGTGGCTCAGCTGCAGCGCCTCGTCGAGCAGGGACTCTGCCTTCTGCACCTGGCCGAGCGCGCCGATGGCCAGGCCAAGGCGTGCCAGCACTTCAGCCTCGAAGCGCCGGGCCTCCAGCCGCCGCGTCAGCGCCAGTGCCAGCCGCGCGTGCGCTTCAGCTCGCGGCCAGTCGCCGGCGAGCTGTGCGGTCGATGTCATCACGTCGTAGGCCAGCATCTCGCTGCGCGCATCGCTGATGCGCCGCGCCAGGCGCAGCCCTTCCTCGCAGCTGGCTTGCGCGGCCGCAAGTTCGTTGCGGAACAGTTCCACCGCGCCCACCATCGGCAGGTTGGCACATTCGATGCGGATGAAGCCGTGCGCCCGCGCCAGCTCGACGCAGCGGACAAAATGCGCATGCGCGGTCAGCATGCGGCCCTGCTGGTAGTACGCATCGCCGAGGCCGCCCAGCGCACGCGCCTCGCCCAGCACCGATCCGGCCGCCCTGGCATGGCTGAGGGCGCGCTGGTGGGCGGCGAGGCACTGGTCCATGTCGCCCATCGGGAAATAGAGATTGCCGCGCAGCGATTCGATCTCGGCCAGCCGCTCGGGCTGGCCCAGCGCAGCGGCGGCCTGCTCCGCCTCGCGCAGCGCCGCCAGGGCTTCGACATAGCGGTCGAGCAGGCGCAAGGCGGCCGCCGTGCCAAGCCACACCCGGGCCCGCTGTGCCGCATCGCTCGCCAGCAATTGCGCTTGCCGGAACGCCTGCAGCGATTGCGTCGGCAGGCCCAGGTCAAGTGCCAGCTCGCCGTGCAGGCAGGCAAGCGTGTGCCTGCAGGCGTCGTCGCTATCCAGGCGCTGCGCACGCTCGACCAGGCGCAATGCGCGCTCGCCGCGGAAGTGCGCCGCCTCATGGCGCGCCGCGGCGGCATAGGCCTCGGGCGCGCCGGGATCGCCTGCGGCATCCAGGTGCTCGGCCGTCAGCGCCGGGTCCCGCCCTTCGTACCAGGCGGCCGCGCGCCGGTGCAGATTCTGTCGCCGCGACTTGAGCAGCGACGCGTACACCGCCTCATGGATCAGCGCATGCATGAACAGGAAGTCGTCGCCTTCCGGCCGGGCCATGGCCTCCTGCACCAGGTGCTCGCAAGCGTACGCGGGATCCTCGAGCAAATGCCGCAGCGCGGCCGGGCCAAAGCGCTGGCCCAGTACGGCAGCGGCCTGCAGCGCCTGGCGGTCGGCGGTAGAGAACCGGTCCATCCGCGCCAGCACAATGCTCTGCAGCGTGCCGGGCAACTCGTCCGCACCCGCCTCCGCGCCGCGCAGCAACTGGTCGAGAAACAGCGGATTGCCCTCAGCCCGGCGAATGCAGGTAGCGGCCACGCCAGGATCGACCTGCCGATGGCAGGCTGCCAGTTCGTGCGCCTCGGCATCGTCGAGCGGCCCGAGGTCGATGGTGGTCAGCGATGCTCCCTGGCTGGTCGCCCGCCAGGCCGCATCGAGCGGGTCGTGCTCGGGACGTACGGTCAGCACCAGGATCAGCGCATGGCTGCGGGTTGCCGCGGCCAGCTGGGCCAGGCAATCGAGCACCGTGCGCTCGGCCCAGTGGACGTCTTCGACCACGATCAACTGCGCGCGCACCGCACTGCGGCGGGTGGCCAGCGTCACCATCAATCGCTGTGCGCCGCGTTGCCGGCTGGCGGCGTCCATCGCGGCCAGTGCAGCGGCCTGCTCCTGGGACTGGGGCTGCTCGAACATGCCGCGGGCGAACACAAGCTCATCCTCGCCGAGTTGCCAGGCCGCGAGCGCTTGCTCGATGGCCGCGCCTGTCGCGTCTTCGGCGGCGGCGCCATCCGCGCCCGTGCGAGGCGCGACGCCCAGCAGACTGCGCGCGAGCATGCGCAAGGGATCGCCGCCGCTGCCGGCGCCGAAGTCGAGCACCAGCGCCCGGTGTGCCTCCAGGCCATGCTCGCGCGCCAGCGCGACGAAGCGGTCGGCGAGCCGGCTTTTGCCGATGCCGGCCTCGCCGCGGATCAGCACGACCCGGCCATGGCCGGAACGCAGGCAGCTGTCGGCAACGCCGGCGAGCTGGGCCAGTTCCGCTTGCCGCCCGACGAAGGCGTGCTGCGCCGGCGCCTGTTCCACCCCGAGAAAGCGCCGCACGCGCCAGAGCGGAATCGGTTCGGCCACGCCGGGGAGCACGGCGTGCGCCACGCAGTCCGCTTCCAGGCGTCCGGGCAGCGCCTGGTAGACCCGATTCGACACCATGGTTGCGCCAGGCTCGGCGCGCTCCATCGCCTGCAAGGCCACGCTAACCGGCCCGCCGGTCAGCGTCATGCCGCTTGCGCCGCAGGCGGCCAGCACCTGGCCGCTGGCCAGGCCTACGCGCGCCAGCAGCCTGGCGTTGGCGGATTCCGCCAGCCGCGCCAGACCGGCATGCAGCGCCCCGGCGGTATGCAGGGCGCGCTCGGCGTCGTTCCCATGCGCCACCGGAACGCCAAACACGATGGTCAGCCGGGTGCCGATTTCATCGGTGATATGGCCGCCGCAGGCGCTGGCCAATGCCCTGGCATGCTGGCGCCAGCGCGCAAGGGCATCGTGCAATGGCTCGGGCTCCAGGCCAGCGCTGCTATCGTCCAGGCTGGCTACCAGGACCACGGCGTGGCGCAACTGCGGCTCGGCAGCCATCACGGCGGAAGCAGGTGGCACCGCGGCACCGTCGTCACCGGCCGCAGCCATGCCAGCCACCGGCTCGCGGCGGGCCCGCAGCATTGCCTGGTACAGCGCCTCGGTCTCGGGCTCAGGCGATACCCCGAGTTCGCGCTGCAGTGCCGCCCGGCACAAGCGGTATTGCTTGAGCGCCAGCGCCTGCCGGCCCTGGCGTTCATACAGCCGGATCAGCGCCCGGTGCACGCTTTCCTGCAGCGGATCGAGTGCAAGCAGGCGGGTGGCACTGGCGATGGCCTGCTCCGTCTCGCCGGCCTGTTCGTGGTGCGCCAGCAACCTGGCCATGCCCCCCAATGCCACGCCGCGCAGACGTTCGCGTTCGATCGCCAACCAGTGGTCGAACGCCGGCGCGGCAGCATGAAAACCATCCAGCAAGTCACCCCGGTACAGCGCCGCGGCGCGCGCCAGCGACGCGGGCGTGGCTTCACGGGCACACTGCTCGAACTCGCACACGTCGACCTCGATTTCGCCGAGCGTCACGCAGTCGCCTTCTGCCAGCACCACGTGCTGGCCAGCCTCTTCCAGCGCGCGCCGCGCCGCGCTGAGCGCCTGGCGCAGGCTGCTGCGCGCCTGCTCGGCATTGCTTTCGGCCCAGCACAGTGCGGCCAGCTTGTCGCGCGGCTGGGCACGCCCTTGCGCCAGCGCGAGATAGGCCAGCACTGCGCGCGCTTTGCGGGCAGTAAGCGGAATCGGCGTTCCTCCTGCAGAACTCAGCTGGAAGCCGCCGAACAGGTCAAGACGGGCGCGGGCCATGATATGGAAACCTGAAAGCCCATCATTTATAGGCGACGGCACAGGATCACGCGCACCTTGCCAGCGCAAAGATACGAAGCCGGTACTTCCTGGCCTGCCGCAATTTTCACGCTTCTTTCACGCTGGATTGCCGGGCCCGTTCACGCCCGCTACCTAGTATGACGACAACCCCGGGCCGCGTGGCTCCGACATAGCGGACGAACAGGGGCTGCCATCGAGGCAAGGGCTGCCTTGGTCACACTGGAAGGATTGCGTCATGACACATACTGACTCGCGCGGTGTTTCGGTCTCGAGCACCAACACCAACTCAATGGAGCGCTTCGAAGCCGCCCTGGAATTGCTGCATGGCTACTATGGCGACCCGCTCACGGTGATCGACCATGCCCTGGCCGACGATCCGGGCTTCGTGATGGGCCATGCCATGCGCGCGGGGATGATGATCACGGCTGGCGACGGCTGCGTGGAGCCGATGCTCAGGCAGAGCATTGAGGCAGGCGAAGCGCTGTCCGCCAGCGCCAACGAGCGCGAGCGCCGGCATATCGCGGCGGCACGCGCCTGGCTGGATGGCCACTTCGCGCGCTCGATCCAGCTGTACGGCGACATCGTGGTCGACTATCCGCGCGACAGCCTGGCGCTGCAGATCGCCCATATCGGCGACTTCCTGCTCGGGCAGTCCACCCTGCTGCGCGACCGCATCGCCCAGGTGCTGCCCCACTGGACTACGCGCATACCCGGCTTCAGCTACGTCCTGGGCATGCATGCGTTCGGCCTGGAGGAAACGCACTTGTACGAGCAAGCCGAGGAACGCGGCCGCTTCGCCCTGGAACTGAATCCGCGCGATCCCTGGGCCATTCATGCGGTCGCCCACGTGATGGAAATGCAGGGCCGCCAGGACGAAGGCATCGACTGGCTGAGCGGGCGCGCCGCCGACTGGTCGCAGGACAATATGATGGCCGTGCACAACTGGTGGCACCTGGCGCTGTTCCATCTCGAACTCGGCCATACCAGGCAGGTGCTGGACATCTACGACGCGCACATCCGCGAGAACCACTCCGCGGTGGCGCTGGAGCTGATCGATGCCTGCGCAATGCTGTGGCGCCTGCACCTGCGCGGCATCGACGTGGGCGAGCGCTGGAACGAAGTCGCCGACACCTGGCAGGCGCGCGGCGCCGAAGGCTACTACGCCTTCAACGACACCCATGCCGCCATGGCCTATCTCTGCGCCGGGCGCGACAGCGCCCTGGCCGGCCTGCTTGCCAGCATGCGCGCTGCGGCAGGTGGCAGTGGCTCCAACGCGATGATGACCCGCGAGGTCGGCCTGCCGGTGACCGAAGCCCTGCTCTCCTTCTCGCGGCAAGACTACGACCACGCCATCGAGTTGCTGCTGCCGGCACGCCAGATCGCGCATCGCTTTGGCGGCAGCCACGCCCAGCGCGATCTCATCAACCTGACGCTGATCGAGGCGGCGTTGCGAGGCCAACGCGCCAACCTGGCCTGCGCGCTCGCAGCCGAGCGCATGGAGCTCAAGCCGATGAACCCCAGCCTGAGCAAGCTGGTGCAGCGCGCTTCAGCGCTCCAGCGCGAAGCGGCGGACGGCCAGGCGGAGGCGGTCGCGGCGAAGGTGGCGTGATGCAAGCCGGCTGGCCACGTGCCGAGCCCAGGCCTTTGTCGCCGGCACCTGGGCCGGCCGACAATGGCCCATGAGCGGATAAAAAATGAGGAGGCTTGCCTGAGCTCGTACCGAGCCCAGGCAAGCCTCCCCAAAGCGCTCCCTCGATCGTCAGGGCGCCATCAGCGCAGATTGCTGCGCTCGATCGGCGTCAGCTGGCTCAGCTGCGCCTCGCTCAACGCCATCTGCCCCAATACCTGCACCGGCCCCTTCGGATCGTAGCTGGCCGGCGTTGCGCTCGCGCCTTCGCGGGGGCGCGGCGTGCCTTCGGCCGGCTCGGTGCCGGTGCCCAGCACCCGTACCGTGAATACCGACGGCAGTGCCTGGCGCGCCGCGGCCCGGTCGCGCTGCACCGCATCCTGCGCGGCGCTGGCTGCCTGCGAGGCGGCGGCGCTGGCATTGGTCAGGGCGCCGACGTTGACCGCCGCCACCACCGGGATGCCGGTCGACTTGCCCTGCACCTGGATGTTCTCGGCATTGACCACCCGCAGCGCGGCCAGGTTGACGTTGCCCGATACCCGGATGCCGGCCTCGCCCGCGTCGATGGTGCCCAGCGGTGCGATCAGGTCGATGTCGCCGGGCGGGACCTCTGCGATCGGGTTGAGCGTGGCGATGCCCGCGCCGGTGTTCGGCGTGGTGGGCGACAGCGTGACCAGGCCCATGTCGTTGTACACGCGGCGCTGCGGCGTGTAGACCACGGTGGACTTGGAGCCGCGCCCGGCGTTGATGTCGCCCTGCTCGGACCAGCCCAGGATATTGCCGCCGAAGGTGGTGAAGATGCGGCTCTGGCCCAGCAGGATGCTGTCCTTCGCGTACATCTGCACCTCGCCCGCGCCCTGGGTCAGCATCCCCGAGCCCTCGCCCGGAACGAAGCCGCCGTCCACGCCGACCAGGGTGCGCCCGCCCGGCGTCAGCACGCTGATGTCGCCGCCGAAGTTGGTATGGATGCCGGCATCAAGCACATCGTAGTAGGGCACCTCGTAGCTTGGGCTGCCCGCGGCCACCCACTCGGCCTTGGTCAGGTACTTCACGCCCGCCCTGGGACGGGTGGTGTAAATCCCATCCTGGTTGTTGATGCCGCTCATGTAGTACCGCGCGCTGCTGAACATGGTCAGGTCGCCCTGGTAGTCCAGCCTGGCGCCTTGCCGGTCCTGCTCCGGGAACAGCGTGGCGATGGCCTCGCGGCCGCGCAGGTAGCTGCCGGCGCGCGGACCCTCGGCGTCGTTGTACTCGCGGCCCGATGCCTTGAGCTCGGCGTAGTACACATTGCGCAGGTAGGCGCGCTGCTGCTCGGGCGGCAGCGCGGCGAAGAACTGCCGCGCATCCATGGTGGCCGCGTCGAAATGCAGGCCCAGGCCATTGCTGCCGCCGAAGCGGCCGGTGAGCCAGTTGACCAGGTGCAGCTGGCCGGCCAGGCCGTATTCGCGCTGCAGGTCGCGGTTGGCCGCACTGGTGCCGGCGGCCTGCGCCTGCTGGCGCGCCTGGTCCAGTTCGGCCTGCTTGCCGGCCAGGAAGGCGGGCGCGCCCGCTTCGTCGCCGCCGTACCCGAATTCGGCGCGCAGCCAGTCGGCCAGTGTCAGCTTGCCGCCGTAGATGGTCACCGCCTTGCCCGGCTGCCCGGCCAGCGGGCGGCCGGCGTCGGCCTGGTTGGCCGGGTCCAGGTAGCGCGCGGCGAAGGCCTGGAAGCCGAGGCCGTCGAGGCCCCTGGCGCCCACCCCGGCGGCCACCGCGATGCCGGCGCCGCTGGAGCGGTCGCCCGGCGTCACATTGGCCACCGCGCCGATGCTCTTGAGCTCGCCCTTGTCGGCCAGGTAGAGATCGCGCCCGGCGGTCACTTCCAGCAGGCCGGAGCCGGCCACGTAGAAACTGCCGCCGCGGACATCGCGGCCGGCCGAGACCACCGAGACATCGTCCGCGTTGTTATGCACGATCAGGTTGCCGCGCGCGCTGCCGCCCGAGATCGGGGTGGGCCGCAGCGGCGCGTCGGGCTCGCCCCTGTAGAACTCGCCGAGCCAGCCCAGCGCATTTTCCGGCGCCAGCTCGAAGCTGCCCAGGGGCGTGCCGGCATTGACGATATCGCGCCCGGCACGGATCGCCACCGGTCCGCTGCCCTCGTACCAGGTTTCATGGTTGCCCGGCGCGCCATTCAAATTGCCGCGGTAGACGATGGTGCCGGTGCGCAGCCCGACGATATCGCCGTCACTCGCATAGAAGCGCGCGGGCGGCTGCCCGACGCGCGCGTAGCCGGATGCCGTCGGCGGGGTGAGGCTGAACAGCGGATAGAGCTGCGCGCTCTCCAGCCCCTTCCAGAACATCAGGCTGGGCGCCAGCGCCTGCGGGTCGAGGTTGCCGACATTGTGGGCCCCGAACCAGGCCTTCCCGACGACGCCGACAAAGGCCGGGTTGAACGGGCTGGGCAACGCCGTGGGGTCGGCGCCGGACTGGGTCACCGCATAGCCTGCGGCGTAGATGGAATCGCCCGCCAGCAGTTCGAGCGCGCCGGTGCCCTGCACGGCGAAGCGCGGGCTCACCGGCGACGGCGCCAGCACCAGCCCGACCGGAGACTGGTCCGGGCGGCCGTTGTTCAGCTGGCCCGAACTCGCGTTGCCGTAGTAGAGGCTGCCGCTGGGCGCCGCCGCGCGCAGGATAGCCGGCATCACGAAGCGCCCGTCGGTGGCGCTGTGGTTGCTGCGCGCGCGCTGGTCCATCCAGGCCATCGATGGCGTCAGGTTGCCGCCCGCGCTGAACAGGTCGATGGCGGTGGCCGGCGTCCACAGCGAGAACCAGCTCCAGCCTTCGCCATCGTGGGCGGTGCCGCTGAGCGTGAAGGGGGTGCCGTTGTGGAACTGGGGCACGCGGCCGGGATCGCCCACGCCGCCGAGCGCCAGGTCGCCGCGCGCGTCGATGCGCACGCCGGCGTCGCCCGGCACCAGCACCGGCCCGCCGCCCGCGATCGCCGAGGTCGAGACATAAGGCTGGTAGGCGCGCGACTCCATCGGATCGGCACGGTCATAGCGCAGCTCGATGCCGCCCACCGCGCCGGCTTCGAGGCGCATCGCCCCGCGCAGGTTGACAAAGGTGCTGTTCAGGTCCAGCCGCGGGCTCTGGAAGCGGGTCTCGGGCCGGATTTCGCCACCGGAATCGGGCTGGGCGCGGACTTCCGCCACCGGGTTCAGGCCGCCGCCGATGCGGATGTCCAGGTCGCCGCCGCCGGTCAGCGTCAGCTGGCTGCCATCGGCCGAAACGCGGCCGGTGCTGGCCACGGCCAGGTTCAGGCCCTGGCTGCGCGACAGGAAGCCGGCGCCATTGCCCATGCGCGACTCCAGCATGCCGGCATTGCCGCCAGCTTCCAGCACGAGGTTGCCGCCGCCGAGCGTGCCGATGCCGGTGAAGCCCACCAGGAACGGCGCGGTGCCATGCAGCGCACTGGTGTCCGGAATCGCCTCCACATAGCTGCCGAAGTTGATCCACCACGCCGTGGGCACGCCCTCCCCCGCCGCCGCTGCGCTGCCGGTACCCTGGCGCCACAGCCATCCGCCCACGGCCGAGGTGTCGAAGTGGCCACGCATCACGCCCAGCGCATCGTCCATGCGTTGCGTACCGGGCTTGACGCCGATCACGTCGCCGCGCACATCACCCTGGGCCCGCACCAGCACGTTGCCGCCATGCTCGGGATACCAGGCGCGGTAGAGGCTCTGGCTGCCGCCGTCGATGAAGGGTTCGAGGAAGCCGCCGTTGGCGCCCAGCAGCGTGCCCCCGTTGCCGACCGCGCGGCGCTGGTTGTAGGCGGCATCGACGCCCGCGGCCTGGGTGCCGGCGGTATAGACGCCGAACGGCGAAGTCATGGTGAAGTCGCCGGCGGCGAGCAGGTCCAGGTCGCCGGTGCCGGTGCGCAGCACGCTGAACAGCTGCTGGCGCGCGGGTGTCATCTTGTCGTCGTATTCGGGCGGCGTGCCGTCGGCCACCTTGACCACCAGCACCCCCAGCCCCGCGTTGTTAAAGTCGGCCACCGACGCTTCGCCGCCCCAGTCGTCGAGGTTGATCGGCGTGCCCGCGGGCTCGCCAAAAAAGGGTTCGGCGTCCGGCCCCCAGACGTACTGGCCCGGCAAGCCAGTGCCCGGCCTGAGCACCCGTTCCGGCCCGGGGCCGTAGTGCGTATCGGCCAGCAGGATCTGCCCGCGCGTGCTGCGCGGCAGCAGCGCGCGCGTATCGGCCGCCGCCGTGTCGGCGCCGCCCACCAGCCGCATCGACCACGATTGCGAGCCTTCGGCCAGCATCGGCGCCAGTGCCCAGGTGCGGCCCTGGTTGCCGCTGGCATCGGCGGGGCGCAGCAGCACGCTCTGGGCATCGCCCGGCAGCTTCACCACGGTTTCGCTGGGGATCATCGCGCCCTTGCGCAGCGGCAGGTCGCCCGCCAGCACCACGCCGTTGACGGGGTTCCAGGCGCCCGAGTCGCTCACGGCGCCGTCGGGGAAAGGCAGCGGCACGCCGGCCGGCCAGGTCATCGCGGCCACCCTGGCCGCGCCCGGCAGGCGGTTGCCCGCATCGAGCTGCATGCCGCTCGTGAGCGTGAGCGCCGCGGACAATACCGTGCCGGCGGCGTGGATCACATTGCCCTGGCCATCGCGGATGGCGCCGCCCAGCACCGTGCCGGCCGGCAGCAGCAGGTCGGCCGTGAGCGTGGCGCGCGTGGCCAGCTCGGTGCCGGCGCGCAGGCTCATGGCCTGCATCGGCAAGGCGTAGTTGAGCGCGCGGCCTGGGTTGAAGAAGGTGCCGTCGGCAAGCGTGACGGTGCCGTCGACCGGCACCACCACGTCGCCGCCCCAGGGCACGCGGCCCTTGAGCAGCATCCAGCCCTGGTCGTCCGGCGTGACCGGCAGCGCCGCGCCGTCGAAGCCGTCCGACACGCTGCCGAAGATCTTGAGGTCGCCGCCGGCGCGCAGCACCAGCGCGCCCGCCTCGCCCGAGCCGCGCGCGGCGCTCTGCTGCGTATGCGGATTGACGCTGGCGTAGCGGAAGCCTGACAGGTCGATATCGCCGTCAATATGCAGGTCGCCGTCCGGCGTGGCGCTGACGATCTCGACGCCGGGGCGCAGATGGAAGGCGTCCGCGTAGCGGCGCAGGCCGGCCAGCCTGCGGCTCATCAGGTCGCCGTTGGCCAGCGCGTGGGCCATGAAACCGACGCTGTCGTCGTGCTTCTCGTTCAGGTAGGCCTGGGTGACGGACTGGTAGCCGCGTCCGTCGGCGGTGCCGCCGGTGACCAGCGGCGCATCGTTGTACGTATGGAAGGCGTTGACCGTGACCGCGCGTGCGCCGTCGATCCGCACCGTGCCGGCCGCGTCGATGTCGATATCGTTGCCGGTGGCGCCGCCGAGGCGGCGCGCGCTCAGCTCCACCGTGCCCAGCGACTGCGCCGCGCCGTCGGTGCCGGCACGCACATCCATGCGCGCGCCGTCTGCCAGCAGCAGCCGCCCGTGGCCGGCGTTGATGTCGATCACGGCGCGGTTGGGCGCCTCGATCAGCTTGCCGTAGCTGTCCACGCGCAGCACGCGGCCGTGCGCGTCGAGCAGCGCCGCGCCACCGATGGTGACGCCGTTGCGCGCGGCCAGGCGGATGCTGCCGACCTGCTCGCCGCTGGCGTCGACCGTGCCGTTCACCACCAGGCGGCCGCCGTCCACCGAGACGCTGATCTCGCGCGCCTTCAATTCGTCGCCCACCGTCAGGTCGCCCTGCTTGAGCTGGAAGCTGCGGCTGCCGTGCACCTTGCCCTCGTTCAGGCGCTGGTTGAGCCCGGCGAAGTCGGCGATATGCTGGCCGCGGATATCGGCGCCGCCGGCCGCGAACGGCACCAGCGTGCCGCCGGCATCGTAGTGGCCCGTGCTGGCGCCCGCGATGGCGCCTTGCAGGTCCACCGTGCCGGCGCCGCTGCCCACGGCCACGGCGGTGAGCTTGCCGGCGCGGTTCTCCTGGGCGGACAGGTCGATACGCGAGCCCGCCGCCTGGCGGATATCGCCGGCCCGGCTTTCCAGCACCACGTCGCCGCCCCAGCTGTACTTGCTGACATCGAAGAAATCGATCCTGCGTCCGGCGAGGTCGAGCTGCGCGCGGTCGCCGAGCACCACGTCGCCCGTGGCCGACAGCGTGAGCTTGCCGCTGGGCAGCGCCACCGCCGTGTCCAGCACCACGCTGCGCCCGTCGAGCGCCACCTCGGCGCCCAGCGCCGCCGCCAGTTCCTGGCTGGACAGCGCCGCCGCGGCCGCGCCGGCCGGCGCGGCAACGCGGATCTCCTCACCCGCGCGGATCTTGTTGACCGAGCCAGCCTGGCCGGTCAGGAGCGGCGTGTTGACCTGCAGGCTGCCGCCGCTGTACTGGTAGCCATTGGTGGCCGCATCCCATGCGCCGCGCGCCTGGTAGACCGAGAGCGAGCCCTTCTGGTTGGCCGTGATGCGGTCGCTGGCATTGAGTTCCACCTGGCCGAAGCCCAGCACCAGCCGGTCCATGTCGTGGACGGTATCGGGCCGCGAGCCCGGACCGTAGCCGAATTCGATCCGGCGGGCGTCGATGGCAAGACGCCCGCTGCCCGTGCCGGCGCCGCCGGCCGCCACCTGTCCCGGCGCGGCATTGGCGCCGTTCCAGACCAGCACGTCGGTGCGGATGCGCGCCTGCGCATCGGCATCGCCCAGGCCATAGATGGCCGGCGAGGTCAGCACCAGGCGCTCCAGCGAGGACTTGCCGGTGGCCGGATCGATGGTGGACAGCTCGATCGAATCGTAGAAATTGACGGCATCGCGCGCGGTCAGCACCAGGTTTTCCAGCGCCGGCGCGCCCGTGCTGGTGTCGCCGCGCAGCAGCCGGTCCAGCACGCCCTGGTTGAGCGTGAGCCCGGGCGCGAGGGCATTGCGCGCCGCCACCGCGGCCAGCGATGCCTCGCTGCCGACATTGATGCCGCCAACCGCCAGCGACAGATTGCGCGTGCCATAGCGCGCCGTGTCGCGCAAGTCGAAGCTCTGATCGGTGACGGCGGCGATGGTGCCTTCGGAGTACAGCTGCGTGGTGCCGTTGCACACGGCCCCGGGCTTGCAGGCGCCGATGTCGATGCGGCCCGGGCCACGGTCCGGATCGTTGGAGGCCGTGGGCGCCAGCACGTCCAGCCAGCCGTTGGATACCGCCAGCACCGAAATCGGCCCGGGCTCGTACACATAGCCATGGGTCGAATCCCAGGCTGCCTTGCCCCGGCCCAGCGTATTGATGCCCGCGCCCTGCTCGATGACGATGCCGCCCTGCTTGTTGCTGGTGACCAGGAACACCTCGCCCGCCCTGAGCACCGCGCCTTCGCGCAGCATGATGTTCCTGCTGTTGCTGGAGAAGACCGCAACGTTGTCGCGCTGCGTGCTGCCGGTGGCGCTGACGGCCACCGCGGGCAGGCCGCCGATGCCCAGGCGGTTCGCGCCGATGGCGTTGAGGTCGTCCGCGCGCAGGGAAATCAGGCTCATCAGGCCGGTGCCGGCCACCGGGGTGGGCGCGGCGCCCGCGGCCAGGATCTCGTAGTTGCCGCTGTCGCTCAGGACCAGCGCGCTGCCGCCGTGGCCGCCCTGCGGCGTGCCGTAGTCGGTCGAGCCAGCGAAGCGCAGCGGCGGCGCGTCGCCGAGCTTGCCCTTCGACGTGTCGGGAATGAAGTCCAGCCTGAGTGTCTTGGCGTCGCGCTCCAGCATGCTGCGCGGCACGCCGTCGCGCTCGGCCCGGGCCACGCCGAAATCGGCGTAGCTCATCTCGTTGTACTGCGAATACCGGCGCAGCACATCGGCGGACGTCACCAGCGCCTGGACAGGCAGGGCGTCGCGGATGCCGGTGTTGACCGTGCCGAGCTGCGCGCCGGCGGCATACGAGCCATTGCGCATGGCCAACGCCTGGTCTGGCGGCACGGCCTTGCTGCCGATGCCGTTGAGCTCGACGCGGAACGCGCCCGGCAACAGGGCGAAGGTCGAAGGCAGCAGGGTATAGGTGCCGGCGGGCAGGCCCGGCACGCCCGCGCCGATGGTGATCTGCCGGCCGATGGCCGGATCGCTGGCGCCCTTCTCGACCACGATCGGCGCATAGCCTGCCTGCACCCCCGGCACGATGGCATAGACCGGGTTGGTGGCCAGCCCCGGCAGCGTGAAGCCGCCCTTCAGCGACACCTGCGCCAGCGGATGCAGGCGCGCGTCGGTGGAGCCGCCCCGGCCCGCCAGGAAGGCAGCACCCTTGAGCTCGCCGCCGCCGCGCAGGTCGAGCAGCGCATCCTTCTGCACGTCGATGGCGTGGCCCGACAGCACGATGGCCGGCCCCGCGCCCACGCGGTCGAACTCCGCATCCGTGCCGTTGTGCATATAGCTCAGGCCGTCGAGCGAGCCGCCGTATGGCATCACCAGCCCGTTGGCGCTGACCGAGGTCACGCTGCCCGGCAGCAGGTTGACCTGGCCGGTTTCCTCGCCATGCAGCTTGGATCCCACCGAGACGGTGCCCAGCGGGGCCCGCAGCACCCCGCCCTGGTTGACCGTGGGGCCGGCGAGGATCAGGCTGCCGAACACCGAATACGGCATGGCGGGCAGCGCCTCGCCCACGCGCTCGATTGTCAGGCTACGGGTGGGGTCGAAGCCGCGCGCCGGATTGCCCCATTGATCGATGATGTTGCGCAGGCCGGCCACGACCTTGCCGCTGTCGTGCATGGCCGGGTAGACCTGCGTGGCGGCGAGCGTCAGGTTGCCGGGCTGGTACAGCACCGCGGCGCCGGACAGGCGGATATCCGAGGCGCTGCGCAGCGTCATCTGGTCGAACGCGCCGCGCTCCACCTTGAGCGGGTCGCCGGCGTTGCGGATGATCTCGCCGCGCGCGCCGATGCCGAGCTCGCCCACCAGGTCGAGAAACTGCGCATCCGCGAGCAAGCTGGAGCCCTCGGCCACCAGCGGCACGCCCAGCGTGCCGGCGGCCGCGCCCGCATTCTTCGAGCCGCGCACCGGGTTGGGCATGATGGTGTTGTCCGCCTGCTTGCGCGTATCGCCGGCCAGCCGCATATAGGGCGCCGCCAGGCTGACGCGCGTGGCGGGCGCGGCCTGGTCCGCCAGGCCGATGGCGCTGGCGGTCAGGCGCAGGCTCTGGCCCATGGCCAGGTTCACATCGCCCTCGAAGCTGATCAGGCCGTTGGCCAGCAGCGCAAGGTTGTCGAAGCCGCCGGCCTGGATGCGGTCCACGCCGATGCGGGCGGTGCCATAGCGCAGGGCGTCGTCGCGCATGCCGGGCCGCAGCTCGGCGGCGAGTCCGCTGTCGCCCTGCACTTGCGCCAGCACCAGCTCGCGCGGCACGCGCACCTCGTCATCCGCCGCCGCGCCCTTCAGGGTGTTGCGGTCCACGTTCAGGTAGACCGGCGTCTCCAGGTTCAGCGCCAGCGTGCCGCCGGCGGCGCCCTGCCCGCCCGCGGCCGCGCGCACATCGCCTTCCACGTACAGCCCGCGCATCGAGCTGGCCGCGATCACGCCGCCGTTGCCGGCAATCCGGGTCGCGCCCATGCCGGGCACGTCCAGCACCGCCATGGCGCCGGACGCGTCGAGCCGCGCGCCTGGGCGCACGATCACAAAGGCATCGGCGGCATCGACCTCGCGCGCGCCTTCGACATGGCGTGCGCCGATCTCGATGGTGCCGCCATCGGCGACCACGCCGTAGGTGCGGCCCTGCGTGTCGCGCGCGGTGACGGCGCGGCCCGCCACATCGAGCGCGGCGCCGCTGCCGATCCAGATCGACTTGGTATCGGGCTGGCCGTTCGGCGCCACGGTGTCGGGTGTGGCACCGAGCGCGGTCTGCAGCACGGCGATCTTGCCGCCCCAGGCATTGAGCGTGCCGTCGACCGTGATCTGGCCATTGCCGCGCAAGCTCAGCGCGCGGCCCGGATCCACCGTCACGGTGGCGCCCCGCCCAACCACCACGGGGGCCTGGCCGTACACGTTGCCGCCGGTCAGCACCAGGTCGGCGCCACGCCGCTGCGTCAGCACGGCGTTCCCGGCATCCTCCTCCCAGAGCGGCGGCAGCTCGCGCCACAGCGCCTGTTCCGGCGCGGCCCCGGTGGGCACCGCGTGGGCGCTGGCCTGGTCGTGGCGCAGCACCGGCATGTTCACGTCGATGGTGGCGCCTGCCGCGACCTGCGCGCCTTGCTGGCCGGCCACCTCATAGCGGCCGAAGCCGGTCTGGAACAGGCTGGCATCGAGCACCAGCAGCGGCTTGACCGCGACATCGGCGGACAGCACCACACCGGCGGGCAGGCGGTCCCCCGCAGCCAGCACGCGGCCCTTGCCGAACGGCGTGCCGGCCTTGATGGTGGTGCTGAATTCGGCCACCGGCATGCCGCCGGGGAACACGGTTGCGGGCACGACATAGCCCGGCGCCATATCGCTCTGCGTGCGCGTCAGCACCGTGCCCGCGGGCACTGTCATGCCCGATGAATACCAGCGTCCCGACTCGTCATAGACCACGAACGGGTTCCAGTTGACGCCCTGCGGCACCACCCAGTCCGCCCCCAGCTTGAGCGTGCGCTCGGCCGTGATCTGGATCGTCCCCGGCGCCATGTCGCCCGGCGCGGCGACATCCGACGCATAGGTATAGTCGACCGGCAGCACCGTGCCTGCCGCAATGGTGAAGGCTTGATCCAGCGTCAGGTGCACCGGCACCGACTCGCCCGCCTTCAGCCGCCCGGCCTCGGCCAGCAGGCCGCCGCCGATGGCCACGCCCAGGCCCGAATCGATGGTCAGCGTGCCGCCGCCGCGCACGCCGTAGCCGCGCAGCTCGCCGTCCATGCGCAGGGTGCCAGAGCCGTTGCCGTCAATGTCATACTGGTTGGAGCGCAGCGCGATATTGCCGCCGCGCCCGCCTTGCAGCGAGCCGTTGGCCATCAGCGCCGCGCCCGAGGACACATCCAGCACGCTGCCGCTGCCAAGCAGGACATCGCCCGAACTGCTGAGCGCGATGGTGCCGCCGTTGACATAGGGCAGCCCGCCGATATCGCCCGCGTCCTGCCTGAGGTTGGTCCACAGTCCGCGCGCATCCAGCGTCACGCCCGGCGCGACCGTCACCACCGCCAGCCCGGCCGTCGTGGCGGCAATGGGCATGTCGAGCCAGTTGAGCGTACCGCCCGGCCCCATCCTGCTGACGATGTCGCCCAGCGCAATGGTGCCGCCGCGCGCGGCCAGGCCAGCCTTCACCTCGACCTTGGGCGCGTGCAGTGCCAGCGTGCCGCCCGGCGCCACCGACAGCGGTGCATCGACCGCAATGCCCTTGCTGGCGAAGACCCTGAACGCGCCCAGCCCCAGTCCGTTCAGCCAGCCGGCATCCAGGCGGACGTTGCCAACCAGGTCTTCAGGCAGGGCATCTTCAGCCGCGAACCCCTGCGCGATGCGCTGCACCGCGCCGATATCGACCTGTCCCGCCACCGCCGACGGGCTCTCGCGCAGCATGCCGGTGCCAGTGTCGAACACCGGCACCAGCTTGCCCAGCACCAGCTCCCCGGCCAGCGGCGCGGCCACCTGCGATTGCCGGTAGCCATCGAGGCCGGCGTCGCGCGCTTCGCCCTGGCGCGGCCCCTGGTACACCCTGGCCTGGATATCGCCCTCCAGCACCGCCGTGCCGGTGCCGACCAGCACGCGCCCGGCGTCGCGGCCCACGGTATAGCCGTTCTCCAGCCGCTCCTGCGGCGCGATCAGCGGGTTGTAGAACTGCTCGGTGGCGCTCTTGCCCCAGCGCTTGTGCTCGTTCTCGTAGCCGCGGTACAGGCCCAGGTAGCGGATGTCCGCCGGCGCCGTGGCCAGGCTGTAGAGCTGCCCGTCGGCGCCGCGCAGCCAGCTCTGGCGGATCGTGCCGGTCTGCACGTTGAGCGAGCCGCCCGAGATATTAATGGCCGAACCGGCCTGCGTCACCAGTTCGCCGCCATCGAACCGCACGGTTCCGCCCAGCGCCGCCCATTCGCCGATGCCGTGGCCGCTGGTGTTCAGGTAGCCGCTCACCTCCAGCAGGCCGCCGCCGGTGTACCAGCGGTCGGTGGTGTAGCCGTTGGTGCCCGCCGGCACGCGCACCAGATAGCGGCGGTCGACCCACATGGTGTTGTTGTTGAGGGTCTTGGAATCGCGGTTGCCAGGCGCGTCGCGCTGCTCGTTGCCCTGGACGTTGATCTCAACGTTGTTCGATTCCATCGCCACGTTGACGCCCACTGCGCCAGCCACGTCGAGGATGGCGCGGTCGGCCAGGCGCGTGCGGCGCGCTGCCGCCACGCTGATCTGGCCGCCGGTGGCCAGCGCCAGCGAGTCGGCCTCGAACAGCACGTCGCCGGCCGAGGCAATCTGCACCAGCGACTGGTCGCGCCGGTTGTAGCCGCCTTCGCTGACCCTGGCGGAATCGCCCAGCAGCGCGTCGCGCTGCACGTCGAGCGCGGTGGCGTTGCTGTCATCGAGCAGGATGGCGCTGACGCTGCCCGGCGCCAGCACCACCTGGCTCCTGGCATCGCCTTCGGCGCGCAGGTGCAGCGTGCCGCGCGTGTTGACCGAGGTGCTGGACAGCAGCACGCCCTTTTGCTCGACGATATGGCCCTTGAGCGTGATGTCGCCGGTGGCGGCCTGGATCAGGCCGCTATTGCTGACGCGCCCGGCCTCGCTGCCGGGCAGGCGCAGCACGTCGACCTCGTTGCCGCGCGTGCTTGAATTCTGGTTGCTGTCGGTCCCGAGCCCGCGCCGGATGACGAAGCTGTCGCCCGCGGCCAGCACGGTCTGCCCGGCCGGGGTCACGATGGTGCCGCGGTTGTGCGCCTCGCGGCCGGCCAGCAGCACGTAGCCGCCGCCTTCGGTGACGGACTGCGGCTTGCGCGTCTCGATGCGCGCGCCCGCCTCCACCACCACGTCGGCGGTGGCATTGCCATGGGTCACTGAGGTGCTCGACACCGCCAGGTCGTTGGCCAGCGTCGGTACATGGCCGTTGCCCTTGGCCTCGCTGTAGAGGCCCTTGTCGAACTGGGCATTGGTCATGCCGGCGGCGGCCGCGACCAGGTTGCGGGTGTTGACCTGGCTGGTGCCGGTAAAGACGATGCCGTTGCGGTTGACGATCATCACCGTGCCGTCGGCCTTGATCTGCCCCTGGATCTTGCTGGGCCGTGCCTGCGGATCGTTGACGCGGTTGAGCACCGCCCAGTCGGGCCGCTGCTGGAACTCCACCGTGGTATTTCGGCCCACGTTGAAGGTTTCCCAGTTCAGGATGGCGCGCTCGCCGGTCTGCTCGATGGTGACGTGGGTCTTGCCGTCCACCACCGCCGGGCTTGGCTTGTTCGCGTTGATCCAGCCGGCGGTAAGGCTGTTGGTGTCGACCTTGAGGCCGCCTTCGACCAGGCCATCGGGCACCGAAGGCTCGCGGGCCGCAGCCTGCCGCGCCGCTTCCTGCGCGGCCTGCATGGCGGCGATGCCCTGCGCGGCCTGGCCCAGGTTCTGGATCGAACGCTGCAGCTGTTCATTGGCGCGCTGCTGCTGCGCCTGCGGGCTGGTCAGCGCCGCCGCGGGGGTGCCGTTGGGCAGGCGGCCGGTGGCGGCCGCGCTGTCCTGCATCATGTTCTTCTGCGCCATCCAGGCGCGGCTGAACGGTTGGGCGGCATGCGCATTGGCTAGCATTCCTCCCGCCGCCACCAGCAAGGCCACGGCCCGGGCCAGCGGCCTCGCCTCGGGTACGGCCAGCCTGAACCTGGCCTTGTGCCGCGAAAGCATGGTCCTGTCGTCAACGCGCATCTGCATGGTGCCCTCAATCCCGTCAAGCAAGTTGGCGGACCAGTGCACGCTTCGGAACGATGCGGCCCGGTCCTGTCGTCATTGCCACCGGCGGCGCCTGCCGCCGGTGCTCCTGGGATCTAGACTTTTTGGCGCGCCCGAATCGGCAAGCTTTTCCTTGAAGATTTCGTGACAGCGCCGCCGGGGCATCACCCGTTCAGGAGAGCAGCACCACGCCACCGGGCAGGTGGCGCGCGCTCAGGCCAAATGATTGCTGGATCTGCGCGATGGCCTTGTCGAGCGCGCGGATCTGGAAGCGGCCCGTCACCGGCCTGGCGGCCAGTTGTTCATTCATCAGCACCAGCTTGCCGCTGCGGTAGCGGTTGAGTTCATCGACCACATCGCGCAGCGGTGTGTCGGCAAAGCGCAGGTAGCCCTCGCGCCAGGCTGGCATGCGCGCATCGTCGACGCTGACCACGCGCGCCAGCGCGCGGTCGTCGTAGGCCACCTGCTGCCGCGCCGACAGCGTGGCCATGCCGGCTGGATGTGCCACCCGCACCAGCCCTTGCAGGCAGGTCACGCAAACCCCCGCGGTGGTGTGGCGCACCTCGAAGCGCGCGTGCGTGGCAATGGTTCGCCCCACGCCCGCCACCACCGCAAAGGGATGGCGGGCCTCGGCCATGTCGATGGCGGTCTCGCCCGCGATCAGGTCGATGCCGGGCACGCGGCCCTGCTGGCGCACGGCAATGCTGGTGCGCGTATTGAGTTCGACGGTGACATCGCCGGCCAGCGCCAGCCGGCGCTGCTCGCCGGCCACGGTACGGTAGTCGGCGCGCAGTTCGCGCGCCGACGGCCACAGGCCAAGCGGCGGGTGGATCAGCGCGGCGGTGGTCGCCGCCGCGGCGCCAAGCGCCCCGCCGAGAAAGGCGCGGCGCTGCCAGCGCACCGGCGTGGCCCTGCGTGCCGGTGCCGGTGCCGGCCTGGCATCGGCGCGTGCCGCGTCCGGGTCGCGCTCCAGCACCAGCCGGCCGGCCGCTGCAAGCTGCTCCCAGCGGCGCTGCGCAGAAGCCAAGGCCGCTGCATGCGCGGGATCGGCGCGGCACCAGCGCCGCAGCGCATCGCCGTCGGCGTGCGTCATCTCTCCCGTCGCAATCTGGCGCGCCCAGCGCAATGCTTCGCGCTCGACCCGGCTCAGGCCGCGTGGCTGTTGTAGCGGAGGATTCATGGTGGATGTCATGGCGTTGCGCAAGCTCCCCGTCCTGTATCGCCTGCATACAAGACGGTTCTGGAGCCACGGATCGGCACGGTTTCTTCAGTCATGCTTTTCCATGTGGGCCACGCAGTATTCGTGGGCACGCTTCAGCTCCAGCCCGATCAGCCGCGCCGACACCCCGAAGCGCACCGCCGCCTCCTGGTTCGACAGCTCCTCGACGCGCACCGCCAGGAAGATCGCACGCCGCCGCGGCGGCATCCTGTCGATCAGGCTTGCCAGCGCCTCGACCTCGCCGCGTGCCGCGACCGTCTGGGCGGGGCCAGGCGCGGGATCGACGATCTCCGTCATCAGGGATTCGAGCTCGTCCGCACTCATGTAGCGGCGGTCGCGCTGCAGCCGGTCCAGGGCCAGGTTGGTGGCCATGCGCATCAGGTAGGCCGCGGGACTGGCGACCGGGCCGTTGGCGTCGTTGCGGTCTTCCAGGTGGACCCAGGTGTCGTGCAGCGCGTCGCTGGCCAGTTCCGCCGAGCCCAGGCGCCAGGTCAGGCGCCGCTTGAGGTCGTCGTAGCGTTGGGTGAGCAGCTCGCGCAGGCTGGAACGGATGCTCTCGCTCATCGGCTGTCCCGCTGCGCTTCGCATGGCGAGGCGCATGCCTGGCCCTGCTCGCACTGCACCGGCCGCACCAGCAGCACGAACGGTTTTTCCGGCTCGGCCGGCGCGTGGCCGATGTCGACCTGCCGCACGGCCTGCACGATCGCGGCATCGCGGCCGCGGTCGCCGGTGGTGTCCAGCAAGCGCGCGCGCCGCACGCGGCCGGCGCCATCGATCTGCACCGCGAGCGCCAGCCGGTAGGTGCCCAGCGCCAGCGCCGGGCGCGCGCATAGCGCCTGGCGGACATGCGCCTGCACCAGGCCGTCGTAAGGCTGACGCGCGGACGGCTCGCCCTGCGCATCGGACGACGCCGGCTCCTCGCCGGACGGCACCAGCACGAATGCGTCGCCGGCGGCGGCCCGGGCGGCAAGACCCGTGCCCTGCAGCAGCCGGTGCAGTGCCTGCTCCGGCGTCAGCGTGCCATGCACGGCACGCGAGGTGCGGCCTTCGGCCAGTTCGGAGGGATAGAAGACAGACATATTGGTCTGCGCGTCGTAGCGCGAAAGCGCCGCCTTCAACGGTTGGGCTGGCAGGTCAAAGGCCATCTCCGCCGCGGCCCTGCCCACGCCTGGCCACGCCAGGCTCATTGCCAGCGCGATGGCGGCGGCGCACCCTGCCAGTGCGCGCGCACCGGTGGAGGCAACCAGACATGCCATGGAGATCGGGTGACCTGTTCATAGGGGTGCGTGCCGGTCCGGCGCAGGCGTTGTGTCCGCCCGGATCCTTCGATGCGGCCGGCGGTGTGGCCGGCGCGATATCGACTGGGATCGTAAAGACCCCGTATGACGTTGGGATTACAAAGCAAAAAGGGAGGACAGCGCGCCCCCGGAACACCTTTTCCTTCGCGCCGCCCTCGAAGCCGTGCGCCTGCCTGGCCGCTGCCGCGGTCAGGCCTCGGCGACGGCGGGGGAGCCGGCGGAGGCGGCAGGCTGCAGCCCGTCGGCCCCTTCCGGCGCTTCCGGCGCTTCCGGCCGGTAGTTGCGCAGGTGCAGGAAGAACTGGCCCATCATCTGCGTCCACAGCTGCAGCGATACCGACAGGTATTCCTCGCTGACGCCGCCGGTCACCATCACGTCCATCTCCAGCACGATGAAATCGCCGTGCGCGGCAACGCGGGCAAAGCGCCGGCTGCGATGCCATTCGGCCAGCAGCGCATCGGGCAAGGTGCCGCCCTCGACCCGCAGCGGGCAGCTCAGCGTGAAGTCCAGGTACTGGCCGGTCGCCAGCCGGTTGCCCCACAGCACCTGGAAGCCGATGCCGTGGCTGGCGCTATGCAGGCGCGCAACGCCCTCCTCCTCGATGATGTTGACGGCGCAGCCGGCCGCACGGATGGCCTGGGCGACCTGTTCGGCATTGACGGAGGCAAGCAGGGCCGGCGCGGCAGCTGCGGTGGCTTCGGCGGCAAGGGAAACGGATTCGGTCATGGCAATTCCTTGAAAGCAAAACGTGGCGCGGCAAGGCAAGGCGTCTTGCCGCGATTCATGTCACAGGCCCGGCGCGGCGGTGCCGGCTTCGGCCTTGGGCTGGGGCTCGGCCGCGGCCTTTGCCGGCGCAGCATCCGCCTGCGGCGCTGCGGCCTCGCCGGTGCTGCGTGCGTCGAAGCGGCCCTGGTAGAGCTTGTCGCCATACTCCTGTGCGATCTGCTCGTAGCGCACGCGGCTCTGCGCCGCGAACGGCTGGCGCGCGGCCAGCACGGTGCCCAGGTCCACGGTTTCGTAGGCACGCAGGATGTCCTGGCCGACTGCGTAGAGCTGGGCATTGGCCACCTCGCAACGCGACAGTGCGGTCTGCCGCGCGGTGGCCTCGGCCGCCAGGCGCTGGCGTTCGGCTTCCAGCCCGCGCGCCATGCGCAGCAGCTCGTCGTAGGCGCCGCGGTACTGCGCGATCTGGCTGCCGGCCTTCTCCGCCACGGCCTGGCTGTGCTGCTGGGCCTGGCGGGCGCTGCCGGCCAGCTTGTCGCGCGCGTCGCGCTCGGCGGCAAGCTGGGCGCGCGCGGCGTCGAGCTCTTTCCTGAGCGTCCCGGCATCGCCGCCCGCGCCGCCGCGGGGCTGGCCCGCCTTCAGCGCCGCCAGCTCGTTCTGCGCCTGCTGCAGCTGCGTGGTGGTGATGCGCAGCTGGTTGCGCAGGCGTTCTTCCATGCTCTGGCCCTGCTGGGCATGGGCGGCGCCTGCCGCCAGCGCCAGCAGCAGCGCCACGGCCTTCATGCGGCAAAGGAGCGTTGTGGACACAGCATCCTCCTTAGAAGCGCGCATTGACTTCGACCTGCAGGGTATCGATCGACAGCGGCGGGCCGAAGACTTCCTTGGTCGAGATCCAGCGGCCAGTCACCCAGGCATTCTTGTCGAAGGCATAGGAGCCGCCCAGGTAATAGCCACGGGCATTGGTGCCGCCCTGGTGGAAGGTCGGGTCGTTGTAGCCGTCGGGCATCGCATCGGGCTCGATGCGCTTGTAGCCGGCCAGCACGTTCCAGTCGCCGCGCGCCGCCGGGCTGGGCTTGCCGAAGGTGGCCTGGAACATATAGGCGTTGCCGCCGCTGCGGAAATCCGCGCGCGTGGTGCCGCCGCTGCCGCCGAAGTTGTTGACGATGCCGCCATTGGCGCGCGTCCACATGTCGTCTTCGCTGTAGGCCAGGTTGCGGATGTAGTTGGCGTCCAGGCGCAGGCCGTAGCCGGCCACCTTGGTATCCCAGCGCAGGTTCAGGTCGATCAGCTGGAACTCGGAGGCCAGGCCCACGTACTGCGGCTGCGGGGTGTTGGCCGGATCGAGCGGGTTGAGCGCGATATTGCGCAACAGCATCAGGGTATTGCCCTTCTGCATGAAGGCCGGCCGGGTCCAGTCGGTGCTGCAGCCGTCGGCGCCGGCGTACAGCGCACAGGGCTCGGAGACCTGGCCGCTGACATTGCGGAAATCGTAGTAGGCCAACGCGCCGCGCAGTCGGTTGTCGGTGTTCACCTTCCAGCTGGCGCCGAACTGGGCGCCGAGCAGCCACTTGTTCTCGCTCTTCATCTTCTGCTGGCTGTGCTTGGGCGTGCTGTCGGCCGAGTACTCCAGCGGGATGAAGCCAAGCGTGCCGAACAGCGAGACATCCTTGTCGGGAATCGCCTTGTCGAACTGCGCCGCGATGCCGTCGAAGTTCAGGTCGTTCGAGAACAGCGTGTCGCTCGAGACAAAGGGATTGCCGAAACGGCCGCCGGTCAGGTTCACCCACTCCGCGGGCCGGTACGACAGCCAGCCCTGGTCCAGCCACACATCCTTCTTGGCCAGCCCGCCGCCCAGCGTCTGGTTGGTCGAGACCGGGCTGTCGTCGTTGCCAGTGGCGATGCGCACGCCTGCCTTGACGCTGTCCGAGATGTCGGCCAGCACACCCAGGCGGGCGCGCGCGCGCCACTGGTTGGTGCGGTTCTGGCGGGTATTGAGCAGCGGCGGCAGCGTGAGGTTGGTGTTCGGGTTGACATCGAAGCCGCTGCCGTCGTTGATGGCGGCCCAGTCGATCTGGATGTCGCTGTTATTGCCCGAGTAGAAGCGCGATTCGTTGCGCACGCGCACATCGCCCTCGATATGGATGCGCTTGGTCCATTCCGGCGTTTCGTTGGGCGCGGCCCAGCCTTCGGCCTTGGCCTGGGCCATGACCTCGCCCTTGACCTCGTCGCGGATCTGGTCGCGCACGGTCTCGGGGATATAGGGCACGCGCACGTCGCCCGCAGCGGCGCGCGCGGCACCGGCAGTGGCGGCACCGGTTGCGGCACCAGCGGCAGCGCCCGCGGCGGGCGCCGCCGCCACGCGCTGCGCCTGCTGCGCAGCCATGGCTTCGGTCTGGGCCTGCGCCAGCAGGGCCTCGCCGGTGTTCTTGTCGAGCGCGCCGCTCTGGATCAGGCCGCGGATCAGCTTGACCATGGCACTGTCGGCCGGCGCCGCGGCTTGCGCATGGCTGGCACCCGCGGCGCCGAGCAGCACGGCTGCCACGGCGGCGGCCAGCACGCTGGCGCGGCCCGCATGGCGATGGGGATGGACAAAGTGGTTCATCGGTTTGTTCGGAAATCTGTTGGGATGAAGAGAAACGTCGGCCCGGCGCATGGCCAGGCCTTCAGGACATTCATGGCCGCCGGCCCTTGATCGACATGCGCATCGGGAACCGCAGCGATGCCGGTGGCCGCTCGTCGGCACGGAAATCCCGCACCATGGCAAGCACCGCCTGGTCGGTCGTGGCATTGCCCGAGCTGCCCGCCAGTTCGACCCGGGTGACGCGGCCGTCCGCGTCCAGCCAGAGCTCGATGCGGATGTCGTCGAAGGCCAGCTGGCGGGTGCGCTGGTCACGCACAAAGGCTTGCTGCAAGGCACTCGAGACATAGGCGGAATAGGACCGGCTGCCCAGCCCGCCGCCACCGCCGGTCATGCCGCCACCACCGCCGGCGCGGATGCCGAAGGCATCGGTGCCGGCCTCGGCGGCGCCGTCGATGGTGACCGGGTCGCCCAGGTCCTGCGAGGGGCTGGGCGGGCTGTCGTCCTGCGGCGCTTCGGCCGGCTCCGCGGGCTTGGGCTCGGGTTCCACCACTTCGGGCTTGACCGGCTCGGGCTCGGGCAGCTTCTCCGGCTCGGGCGGTGGCGGCGGCGGAGGCGGCAGCACCAGCGTGGGCGTGGCGGGTGCCTCGCGCCGGGTGGCTGCCGTATCCGACAGCAGGTACCAGATCAGCGAGGCCAGCGCGGCGAACACCAGCGCGCCGGTAAGAAGCCCGCCCCAGCGCCGCCACAGCGCGGCGGCGCGCTGCGCGGGCACGGGCATGGGTTCGCGATGGTTCACGGCTGCGCTCCTTATGCCGGCTTGCCGGTCACCAGACCGATCTGGTTCAGCTCGATCCGCCGCAGCAGGTCGAGCACCTCCACCACCTTGGCGTACTGCACCGAGGCATCGCCGCGCACGATCACCGGGAAATCCGGCGACAGCGCCTTCTCGGTGCGCAGGCGCTCCTCCAGCTCGGCCAGCGTGACCGGGTAGGCGTCCAGGAACACCTGCCCCGCGTTATCGATGGTGATGGCCTTGGTCTTGGGCTTTTCCAGCGCGACCGAGGCGCTGGCCTTGGGCAGGTCTACCTTGATGCCGGGGATGCTGGCGTTGCTGGTGAGGATGAAGATCACCAGCACCACCAGCAGCACGTCGACAAAGGGCGTGATATTGATGCCGCCCGTGCGCTTCCTGACGCCGAACTTGGCTGCGTTTGCCATGATTGCCGGCCCCGCTCAGGCGCGCTGCAGGACCGGGGCGCGCCGGCCCTCGCCCTGCTCTTCAGCCAGCCGCGTGGCGAACTCGTCCACGAACACGGCCATGTCGGCGCCGATGGCGTCCGAGCGCGAGGCCAGCCAGTTGTAGCCGAACAGCGCCGGAATCGCGACGCCCAGGCCCGCGGCGGTACACAGGAGCGCCGCCGCCATGCCCGGCGCGACCGAGTTGATGTCCACCGCGCCGGCCATGGCCGCCACCACGAACACCAGCATGATGCCGATCACCGTCCCGAACAGGCCCACATAGGGCGCGCCTTCGATGGTGGTGGACAGCCAGTTCATGCGGCTGGCCATGCGCTCGTTCTCGCGCACCATCACGCCGTCCATGGACGCGCGGATGGCGCTGATGGTGGCATCGGTGACCGCGTTCAGGTCGTAGCCCAGCTGGTGCCGGCGGTGCAGCTCGTCCACGGCGACTTCATACAGGCGCCACAGCGACGAATGCTCGCGGACCTCGGCCGGCACCCGGTTGGTCTTGGCCAGGTGGTCCAGCGACACCCCGGAGGCCTCGCGGAAATGCTCAATGAAGGCCGCGTTGGCGCGCGAGACCGCGCCGAAGTTGCGGCCCTTGCCGATCATGATGGCCCACGACAGCGCCATCATGATGCCCAGCACGCCCACCACGATCCAGGCGTCCAGCGGCATGGCGGCGAGGATATAGCCGAAGTGGCTCTTGCCCGCCTGCTGCTCGTCCGGACCGAACACCACCAGGCGCGAATCGGCGCCCTGCGAGACGGCGTCGGCCAGCAGCAGCGCGGCCGGGCGCGCCACCTTCGACACCCGCACTTCATCGATGGCGCCGGTGAAGGCCCCCTGCCCCGCGCTGTCCGCGCCGATGAAGGCGGGGGTGTTCATGGCGGGCAGCGCCGCCTCCAGCGAGGACGCGGCGCTGCCGGCCACGAACAGGGTCACGGTCTTGCCGTCGGCGTTGAGCGCCAGGTGCGACCACTGCCCGGCCTGCACCGGCTGGCCCGGATTGCTGCGCCGGCCATTGACCTGCACGAAGGGAACGCCCTGGTCGATGCCGACCAGCAGTTCGCCGGCGCTGTCGCGGCGGGCATAGACCAGTTGCTGCGGACCAAGCTGGTCAGGCCGCACCCATGCGGAAAACGCGAACGGCGCGCCCGCCTGCAGCGCCAGCGAAGGCGACGCCGGCAGCGCCAGCGCGGCGACGCCAAGCTGCGCGCCCTTGCCGATCACGGTGCCGTCCAGCGACGTCACGGCGGTCTGGCTGTGGTTGCCATAGGCAGTGGTGTCGCGCGCCGGCGCATTGCCTTCGGCAAAGTGGTAGACCAGCGTGAAGTCCGGATCGAAGCTGCGCTGGCCGTTGCCGGATGCAGGCGCCTTGGGATTGCCGTAGTACATCCACAGCTGTTGCTTGGCGCCCGCAGAGACCGCGGGCACATCCACCCATACCAGCGCGATGCCCAGCAGCGGATCGAACTGCTCGATCTGGTGGTTCAGCACGGTCTTGTCGTCGCCGGCGACAAAGCGCAGGTCAGCGCCGGTCTCGCTCACGCCCTCGAAGCTGAAGTTGCCGGTATGCAGGCGCAGCAGCACCGGGGTGCGGCCGGCATCGCCGCCGATGGCGCCGCCCTGCGGGCCGGCATCGATGGTGACGGGCTTGCGGTAAGCCCAGTCGGGCTGCCACCAGGCCTGGGCCAGGCCCGGCAGGAGCATGCTCGCCAGCGCGAGCAGCAGCAGAAGGGAACGTCGCATGACAATGGTTCTCCGTTGGCTTGTATCGGAATGCAAGGTGGTGAGGCGTGGCGCGCGGCCGTGGTCGTCAATAGCTCGCGGTCACGCTGAAATTCAGGCGCGGGTCGTGTCGTTCGGTGCGCTGTCCGTCCTTGAGCGGGTAGCCCAGGTCGAGCCGGCCGCTGACGCGCCGCGCCAGCCGGAAGCTCGTGCCCAGGCCCACCGAGGCCAGCGAGAAGCGGCTGTCCTGCTCGGGCAGCGGCTCGCGCAGGCGCACCTGGCCGGCGTCGACGAAGGCATAGACGCGCCAGTCCTCGACCACGCCGCCGAAGAAGTCCAGCGGCGGCGAGCGCAGCTCCACCGAGCCCACCACGCCGTAGTCCCCGGTGCTTTCCGCCGACAGGTAGCCGCGCACGGAATTCATGCCGCCGGCCGCGATCTGCTCGCTGGACACCAGCGGCGAATCGGTGATCTGCGCGGCCAGGCGCCAGGCGAGCTGCGCGTTGCCCTTGAAGTTGTAGGTGCCACTGGTATCGCCCTTGAGCAGCAGGAAGCTGGGCGAGGCCTTGTAGCGCTTGTAGTCGAACTGTTCCCAGTTGCTGCCGTAGCCCAGGAAGCTGCGCGTGCCGGCGACCAGCGCTGCGTTGATGCCCAGCTGGCCGCGCTCGGTCTGGGTGAAGCCCGCATAGGCAAGCGTGATCGGCGCGTACTTGAGCGGCACGGTGTCGCCGGCATTGCCCAGGCGCGTGACCTCTTCGTTGTCCTTGAAGTCCACGCCCAGGCTCAGCGTATGCCACCATGCCCCGGTGTCCGGCACGGTATAGGTACCGCGCAGACCGACGGCGTGGCCCTTGCCCAGCACGCTGGTGCCGTTCACCGTGGCCACATTGCTGTCGGACATGTAGCCCGACGCCTCCACGCTCCAGTTGCTGCCGCGGATCGGCGCCACATAGGAGCCGGACCACACCTGGGTCTGGTTCAGGTCCTGCGGCGCGCCGAAGAAGCTCACGGATGCGCTATGGCCCAGCTGCCAGAGGTTGTCATGGCCCAGCGAGGCAAACGCCCGCAGCTCCTTCGTATCCGCGCTGTAGTCGTTGTTCAGGCCAACGCTGGCGCGCCACGGACTGCTGTCGTCGACCTTCAGGTCGACGTCCATGGTGCCCGGCATCGCGCCCTGCCGCACCAGCGGCACCACCTGGCGCTTGGCACTGCGGTTCAGCGCGGTCAGCTCCGTCTGCGCCTGCGTGAAATCAGGCACCACGCCTTCCGCCAGCGCCGGCACCTGCTCGCGCACCTCCAGCGGCGAGTTGTACTCGGCACCGACCACGCGCACGCGGCCCACGCGGGTCTCGCTGACCTGCAGGATCACGATGCCGTCGGTGACCTGCTGTTCCGGCAAGTCGACGTAGACCGATTGATAGCCCTTGGCCTGGTAGACCGCCAGCAATGCGTCGCGGGCGCCCTCGATATCCTTCATGGTGCGGGCCGGGCCCAGGAAAGGCGTGACCGCCCGCTCGATCGAACGGACATCCAGCACCGTATTGCCGCGCACGATGTACTCGTTCACGTTGACGCGCCGCTCGGCCTCGGCGGCCTGCGCGCTTGCCGGCGCAGCGGCCGCGGCCTGCTCCGCTGCCGCCTGCTGCGCCGCCGCCGTTCCCAGGGTTCCCAGTCCAATCACTGCCAGCCACACCGCCCGCCAGCACGAAGGCGGGCCGCTCTTCTTCACGTCATGCATTGGATTGACTCAAGCTTCTTGTTCGAATCGATTGCCGCCGCGCCCCTGCCGCAACGCCCTGACCAAGGGCACGGCAGGCGCGCATCCGATCGCAGGACATGATGGCGTGCCCTCATGTCAGCATTGCGCACGGTGCCTAGACGGACGGCACTGGCGCCGCCTGTCGTTTGTCACAAAAGATTCATCGAAGAAGAAAGAGGGAGGCGCGGGGACAGCGCGTCAACGGCAAATCCCTGCGCGAGGATGGTTCCCGCGAGCGCAGCATGCTGGCTATACTGCAGCGGCTTCGCCAGCGCCCTGCCTGGCGGCCAACGAAGGAGGTATCGGATGCGGACCTGGCTGATGCTATGCGCCGTTGCGGCGCTTGGACTGGTCGACATGGCATCCGCCGCCGCTGCAGGACCCGCGCCCTGCGTCGAAGTCGAGGTCAACGGCGAGCGCGCGCCTTCGTTCCCCTGCCTGACGCAGAAGCTGCAACCCGCCAACGCAGGCAAGCCGGCACGGCCTGACAGCGGACTGGCGGCCGAGGCGATCGCGCAGCGGCCCTCGAACCAGCTCGGCCTTTATAACGAGGCGGCCACCAGCCATCGCATGGGCAACACCTTCGGCACGTCGGTGTATCCGCAGCGCCCGGCCAGTCCGGCGCCGGGGGCGCCGGTCATTCCGCGCGCGCAGCCTTGAGTGGCTGGCGGCAAGGGCTGCGCAGCGCGCCTCAGCGACCCATGCGCGTGTCGTAGCTGCGCGAGATGCGCTCGAGCAGGCGGGGATCCGACGGGTCGGTGCCGTCGAACTGCACCCGCACCGTGCCGTCGGCCTGGCGGCGCACGCTGGCCCTCACCGGCAGGTTGTTGCGGGTCCCTTCCACCGTGCCGGCCACGGCATCCTCGATGCTGATCGCCACGCCCTGGTCGCGCATGGCGCCGGCGGCCGCGGCAAAGGCGCGGTCGTAGCGGCTGGGCTGCAGCCCCGGGTAGGTGGTCGGAACCACCTCGGCAGGGTAAGGGTAGGGATAGCATGCCGTCAGCACCGGCACTGCGGCGAACACGGCAACGCCCGCCAGGAGCCGGAGCCCATGCTTCATGGTGTCACCTTGCTCCAGCCAGGGCCGGGATCGAAGGTCTTGGTCGCCGCGGCCTTGCCGGCGCTGTCGGGCCCCAGGTCACGTTCATAGACCTGGCCATCGTGGCTGACCATGAAGCTCTTCACGCCGGTATCGCCATACCGCACCGGCCAGGCCAGCACGGCGAAGCCGCCGAACAGCTTGCCATTGACGACATAGCTGTACGCGCCGCCGGGTGCGTTGGGCCCCTGCGCGGTCAGCAGCTTGTAGTGATAGCCGTAATAGCCGCCCTGCCCCGGATTGCGCTTGCCGGCCGTCAGGAATGCGGCCCCGAGCGGGCTGTGCGGTGCGCCATCCGACGTCGGCCAATACAGCCCGTCCTGCTTGCCCGGCGAACTCGCAAGCTTGCCCGCGTAGGCCAGCAGGCCGTCGCCGTCATGATCGGTCCGGGCGTATTCGCGCTGGGCGTCATAGACCGCGAGCATGGCCTGGATCACCGCGAGTTCATTGCGGCCGATGCGGCGTATGCGCGTCTCGTCGACCCCTGCACGCGTATCGAACTGCCAGCCTTTCGATGTCTTCACCAGCGGCACTGGCAGGGTCCAGCCGTCATTGCCTACGGCGATGCGGGCATGGCTGTCGCCCTCTGGCCGGACCGCATGCGAGATCCGCCAGGCCTCGAGAAAGCGGTACCGGATGTCGGCGCCGACTGGCGGGATCAGGTCGTGGAACCTGGCGCCCAGCAGCACCTTCATGGCATCGTCGTCGCTGGTGGCGACCGCCTCGCCAAAGGCGTTCATGGCGGCCTCGGGGGTTTTGAAGGGCTTCTGCGCGTGCGCGGCGTGCATGCCGGCAACGGTCAGCGCGAGCGCAAGCGCCAGCGCGCAGGCCAGGCGGCCAGGCAGGGATCGGGCAAGGCTTAGTGGTGACGTCATGATCGAGGCTCCCTGGTCCGCTAGCGCCTGCCACCGCGTCCGCCGCCGCCGCCACGGCCCCCGCCGCCGCCGCTGAAGCCGCCGCCTGCGCGGCCTCCGGCCGACTGCATGCTGGAGCGTCCGCGATCAAAGTCGCGCTGCGACGCCGCGCCGCCGCCCACGCCCTGGAATGCGTTGTCCCGCCCGCCACCGCCGCCGCGGTCGGCTACGGTGGTGGCCCGTTCACCGCCGCCCCGCGACCGATCGGCGGCCCCTGCGCGGTCCGATACACCGGCCCGGTCGGATACGCCGCCTCGATCGGAGACTCCGGCCCGGTCAGAGACCCCGGCCCGATCACCGCCCCGTTCGCCAGCGCGATCACCCGCCCGGTCTCCGGCCCGATCTCCGGCACCCGGCCGGTCCTGCCCGCCGGCCCGGTCGCGCGCCGCGCGGTCAGACACGCCGGCGCCACCCTCGCGGCCCCGGAATTCATTGCGCCGGTCCCCGCCCGGCACATCGCGGGAGAATTTCTCGCGGGTGGCATTGTCGCGGTAGGCCACGCCCTGCCGGTGACTGGCATCGTGCTGCCAGCGCCCGCCGCTCTGTACCTTGGTGCGGTCAAAGTTGCGGTCGATATTGGTGGCCCGGTTGACATTGATGTTCACGTCGCCACCGCCCCAGTTGCAGTTGCCGAAGATCGCCCCGGCGGCGGCCAGCCCGACGCCCCAGGCAAAGCCCGTGGCCAGCGCGGCGCCCGGATAGTAGGCGGGATAAGGCGGCCAGTAGTACGGCGGGTAAGACGGATAGCCCCAGGAACCGTAGACCACGGTGGGGTTGTAGGCCGGGACGTAGATCACCTGCGGGTCGGCCGGTTCGATGCGCACCACGGTCTGCACGCCCGGCGCCGCGGTGGTTGCGGGCTCGACAATGACCTTCTGCTGTTCGGTGGTCTTGAGGTTGCCGGATTGCTGGGCCTTGTTGCGCAGCCGCTGGACCGCGGCGAGCACGTCTTTCTCCTGGGCCAGGAAGGCATCGCCCAGCTTCTGCGTCCAGTCGAGCTTGTCGTTCATCGGCTCAAGCACCTGCGGGAAGGCCACCAGCGACTTCACGCTGACATCCCAGGGCTGGTCGGCCACGGCCTTGACCGCGGCGTCGCCCTTGACCTTGGGGTTGGCCTTGACCCAGCGCGCCGCGTGCACGATCTCCAGCGGATAGGTGGAGGCCATCAGCACCTGCGACAACACGGAATCGGGATAGAGCGCGATCGGCGCGACCAGCGCCTCAAGCTCCTCGGGCTTGAAGGTGGGTGGCGGCTTCGGTACGTCTTGGGCAGCGGCGCCGCCCGCTGCCGCCACCAGCGCGACCAACAGCCACGCGCAGCCGGACTGAAGCAACCGCCTGACCAGAAAGGCCATGTTCCCTCCTTGCAGCCGGTGACGGAGCCATCCGAGGCGTACTGGGGCAGCGCGCCGGGGCCGGAGGAAGTTCTCCTGCCGCGTGCCATTGCCAGACGATATACGGAGCGGATATTGCTCCATACGCGCTACGAAGGTAGTACGGAACACATTGAAATTCAACCGAATTCCGGTCACCGCCCGGCAGGCCAGCCGGCAAGGGTTTCGACAGGAAAACGGATCGGCATGAGGATTTCCCCCGATTTTGTTTCTATCGTAGAAACGAGCCGCCTGTGCGCATGCAAGCGGTATCCCCCAGGTTTGAAAATGCATGACCGGACCCTCAAGGCACCGGTACGTCAGTGGAGGAAGATCATGGCCAAGCGAAAAGGGAAGCGCCACGACGACAACGAGAGCCAGACGGAGCCGCCGCGCGAACCAGACCCGGCCGACAGCCTCGACGAAAAGCCGGACCAGCAGCCGCGCGAGCGCATGTCGGAGAAGGCATACCAGAAGGCGCTCTTCGCCCTTCATGTCGAGCTGGTCAAGCTGCAGCAATGGGTGCAGGCCAGCGGCAGCAAGGTCTGCGTGGTGTTCGAAGGGCGCGACGGAGCCGGCAAGGGCGGCACCATCAAGGCCATCACGGAACGCGTCAGCCCACGCATTTTCCGCGTGATCGCCCTGCCCGCGCCGACCGACCGCGAAAAGAGCCAGATGTACGTGCAGCGCTACCTGCCGCACCTGCCCGCCGCGGGAGAGATCGTCATCTTCGACCGGAGCTGGTACAACCGCGCCGGCGTCGAACGCGTGATGGGGTTCTGCACCGAAGCGCAGGCCGACGAGTTTCTGCGCGCCGTCCCACTGGTCGAACGCGCCATCGTGCATTCCGGCATCATCCTGATCAAGTACTGGCTCGAGGTCAGCCCGGAGGAGCAGACCCGCCGCCTGCAGGGGCGCATCAAGGACGGCCGCAAGGTCTGGAAGCTCACTGACATGGACTTGCGCTCGTACAGCCGCTGGTACGACTATTCACGCGCGCGCGATGCCATGTTTGCCGCATCCGATACCGACTATGCCCCGTGGCATGTGGCCAATTCCAATGACAAGCGCCGGGCGCGCCTGAACATCATCACGCACCTGCTGGCACAGATCCCGTACAAGGCGATCGAACGCAAGCCAGTCAAGCTGCCTGCCAGGCAGAAGGCGGGCGGATACCGGGAGCCCGACTATCCCTATCGGTTTGTCGAAGAGCGGTACTAGGCCGCCCCGGGGCCCCTACTTCGGCAGCTTGCGCGACTTCCAGCTCCCGTCCTTCTCCTTGCAGTACCACCCGGTCCAGGCTTCGGTTTCGCCGGCCCGGCGGAATTCACTGCGCAGTTGCCGGCACCGGTCGCCGCGGTCCCGCCGGGATTGCAATGGCGTGAAGGAACCTTCGACCTGCCGCGCCCGCGTGTCGGGTGGCAGCCTGAACGGCATGCGGGCGCCGTCGGCGCCCTGCTCCAGGGTCCTGCGGAAGACATCCGTCAACGCCGTGAGCTGGTCCTGGGTAAGCGTGCCGACGATGGTGCCGCCAAGGTAGTGGTCAAAATAGGCAACGGCCGGCCCTGCCGACATTGCGCCCGCAAGCATTGCGGCACTGCATGCCAGCGCGTGCAGGATCCTGTATCGCCTGTTCATCTCGCCTCCTCCGCCACGGCATGCCCCGAGGCGGGCAAGCGAGGGAGCACCGGACCCACGTGCCCGCCAGCCGCTGCAGCGGCCTATTCGAAGCGCTCGGTGAGCACCATCGCGTCCACCTTGCGCTGTTTCCAGAACAGGTGGTTGATGCGCGGCTGCAGCAGCCGCAGCGCGGCATCCTCCACCGCATTGAAATGCAGCGACACCGCCGGGCGGGTGCCGTCTCCCGGCAGTCGTTCGATTTCATCGCAGGCCGGGAAGCCGTAGCGACCGATGAATTCCTGGATTTCCTCGTCGGTGGTCGCCGCGTCGATATTCGTTAGCATCAGCACACTCATTGACGTCTCCTGAAGGCTCGGGATGCCAGACAGCGTGGGGTAACCGGTTCCGATGCCGCCATGAATCCGCGGGCCATCTCCCCTTCCTATCTTTAAGCTAGGCCGGATCGGAAGGCAAACTTTGATTCCCGATAAGGAACCCAGGGCAGATTCCGTCACCCGCGGAGGCTTCGATCCGGCCGGCGCCGGACCGTACGTCGACGCTAGCGCCCTGCCGCGCGGTAGCGCATGGCGAATTGCCACCCCAGCTCGGCCAGCGGCACCGCCTTCCTGCCGGTCTCCACAGCATCCGCCGCGGCGGCGTTGCCGCTCCTGGCACGCTGCCCGATGCCGTGCATGATCGCCGCCAGCCGGAAAAAGTTGTAGGCGAGATAGAAGTCCCAGTGTTCGAGCGCGTGCGTGCCGTTGGTCTCGCCGTACCAGCGCAGGTAGGTCGCCTCGTCGGGAATGCCCAGCGCCTGCAGGTCGAGCCCGCCGATGCCGCGCCACAGGTCGGCCGGAATATGCCAGCTCATGCAGTGGTAGGCCAGGTCCGCCAGCGGGTGGCCGAGCGTAGACAGCTCCCAGTCGAGCACGCCGATGACGCGGGGCTCGGTGGGATGGAAGACGAGGTTGTCCATGCGGTAGTCGCCATGCACCACGCTGGTCTGCTCCGCGTCCGGGACGTGCTGCGGCAGCCACTCTGCCAGCGCCGCCAGCGCCGTGTTGCCGTCCATGCCGGTGTCGCGGCACTGGCCGGCCCAGCGGGCAACCTGGCGCGCCACGTAGCCGCCGCTCCTGCCATAGTCCGCCAGGCCGGCGGCGCGGTAGTCCACCCGGTGCAGGGCGCCAATCACGCGGTTCATCTCGCGGTAGATCGCGGCGCGCTGTTGCGGGGACTGGTCCGGCAGGGACTGGTCATAGATCACGCGGCCCTGCAGGAACGCCATCAGGTAGAAGGGCGTGCCAAGGATCGAGGTGTCTTCGCTGTACAGGTAGACCCGGGGCACCGGCACGTCGCTGTCGCGCAGCGCGTGCATCACGCGGTACTCGCGGTCGATGGCATGGGCAGACGACAGCAACTGCCCCGGCGGCTTGGTGCGCAGCACGTACTGCTGCGCGCCGCAGGCCAGCCGGTAGGTCGGATTGGACTGGCCGCCGGCCAGGCGCTCCAGGGTCAGTTCGGGCCGGTCGATCAGGCCTTCTGCGTGCAGCAGCGCTGCCAGGGCTGCGCTGTCGAAACTCGAACCGCCAGTGGCGGCGGGAACTGCAAGGGCTTGTTGCATCGGATCGCTCTCCTCGATTGCGGGTGGGCTCAGAGCGAGCTGACCGCATGGCCGCCGTCCACGGGCAGCACCGTACCGGTCATGTAGTCGGAAGCATCCGAGGCCAGCAGCAGCAGCGAGCCGTCGAGCTGGCGGGGCTGGCCGAGCCGGCGCTGCGGAATGCGCCCGATCATGGCCCGGCCGCTGTCGGTCTCGAAGAAGCTGCGGTTGATGTCGGTCTCGAAGTAGCCCGGTGCCAGCGCGTTGACGCGGATCCCGTGCCGCGCCCATTCCAGCGCCAGCGAGCGCGTCAGGTGGATCAGGCCCGCCTTCGCCGCGGTGTACGCCGGGACCTGCTGCGCCACGCGCAGGCCGAGAATCGACGCGATATTGACGATGCTGCCGCCGCTGCCGGCCTCGCGCATCATCCGCGCCGCGCATTGCGCCACGCGCCACGCGCCGTTCAGGTTGGTGTCGATCACACTTTGCCAGGCGGCCTCGTCCACCTCCATGGCTGGCCCGGTGGTGGCGATGCCGGCGCTGTTGACCACTACCTGGACCGGGCCGAGCTGTTGGCGCGCTGCCTCAAACGCCGCACCGACCGACGCCGGATCCCTGACGTCGAGCGCAACGACGCAGCCTTGCCCGCCCTGCTTTCGCAGTTCCGCCAGCACGGCCTCGCCTTCGGCCACGCGCCGGCCCGCCAGTGCCACCTTGCAGCCGGCGCGCGCCAGCGTCTGCGCAAAATGCAGGCCCAGGCCGCCAAAAGCCCCGGTCACCAGCGCCACCTTGCCCTCCAGGTCGGCAAACAGGCCGAGGTTGCGTTCTTGCTGGTTCATTGCTTGTCTCCTCTGCATCGGGCTCAGGCGGCCTTCAGCATGTCCTCGACCACCTTCTTGGCGTCGCCGAACACCATCATGGTCTTGTCCATGTAGAACAGCTCGTTGTCCAGCCCGGCGTAGCCGGCCGCCATCGAGCGCTTGTTGACGATGATGGTCTTGGCCTTGTACGCCTCCAGGATCGGCATGCCGGCGATCGGCGACTTGGGGTCGTTCTTGGCCGCCGGGTTGACCACGTCGTTGGCGCCCAGCACCAGCACCACGTCGGCCTGACCGAACTCGCTGTTGATGTCTTCCATCTCGAAGACCTGGTCGTACGGCACCTCGGCCTCGGCCAGCAGCACGTTCATATGGCCGGGCATGCGCCCTGCTACGGGGTGGATCGCGTACTTCACGGTCACGCCCTTCTCAGTGAGCGCTTCGGTCAGTTCTTTCAGCGCGTGCTGGGCGCGCGCCACGGCCAGGCCGTAGCCCGGCACGATGATGACCGTCTCGGCGTTGCCCATCAGGAAGGCGGCATCGTCGGCCGAGCCCGACTTCACGTTGCGCTGCGCCTGCCCTGCAGGACCGCTCGCGGCTGCGGCGTCGCTGCCGAAGCCGCCCAGCAGCACGTTGAAGAATGAGCGGTTCATCGCCTTGCACATGATGTACGACAGGATCGCACCGGAGGAACCCACCAGCGAACCCGCGATGATCAGCATCGGGTTGTTCAGCGAGAAGCCAATGCCCGCCGCCGCCCAGCCCGAGTACGAGTTCAGCATCGACACCACCACCGGCATGTCGGCGCCGCCGATCGGGATGATGATCAGCACGCCCAGCACGAAGGCGAGCGCCAACATGACCAGGAACGGCATCCACGCCTGCGTCAGGAAGAACGCGACGCCAAAGCCCACCATCGCCACCGCCAGCAGCAGGTTCAGCCAGTGCTGGCCGGCAAACACCACCGGCGCGCCCTGGAACAGGCGGAACTTGTAGCGCCCGGCGAGCTTGCCGAAGGCGATCACCGAGCCCGAGAAGGTGATGGCACCGACGAAGCAGCCGATGAAGAGCTCGATGCGGTTGCCCAGCGGAATGTCGCGCGAACCGGCAGCCGTGATGCCGAAGGCAGCGGGCTCGGCCACTGCCGCCACCGAAATAAACACCGCGGCCAGGCCGATCAGCGAGTGCATCGCCGCCACCAGTTCCGGCATCTTGGTCATCTGGACCTTCTTCGCCACATAGGCGCCGATACCGCCGCCTACCACCAGCGCGGCCAGGATCAGCGCCAGGCCGGTGCCCGGCGCAGACAGGTGCGCCCCGCCGGACAACAACTCGCTTTTCAGCTTGAAGATCAGCGCCACCGTGGTGAGTGCCGCGACCACCATGCCGGCCATGCCGAAGACATTGCCACGCCGCGCCGTGGTCGGGTGTGACAGCCCCTTGAGCGCCTGGATAAAGCACACAGACGCGCCCAGGTAGGACAGCGTCACGATATTCATCGACAGGCCATTCATTGCGCTACCTCCGCCAGTTTTCCGCCGGGCTGCCCCTTGGCTTCAGGCTGCACCTTGGGTGCCTTCTTCCTGAACATCTCCAGCATGCGCTGCGTGACCAGGAAGCCACCGAACACATTCACGGCCGCCAGCGCCACCGCCAGCGTGCCCATTGCGCGGCCAACGTAGCCGTCGGTCAGGCCCGCGGCCAGCATGGCGCCGACGATGATGATGGCCGAGATCGCATTGGTCACCGCCATCAGCGGCGTGTGCAGCGCGGGGGTTACCGTCCAGACCACGTGGTAGCCCACGTAGATCGCCAGTACAAAGATGATCAGGTTGATCACCGTGTGGCTAACCATTTCCATCGATATCTCCTTGATTGCCCGATCAGCTGGCCAACGCCAGTTCTTCGCGCCGCGTCATCAGGCAGGCCGCGACGATGTCGTCGTCGGTGTTGATCACAAGCTTGCCGTCCTTGTCGATCAGCAGCTTGAGGAAGTCCAGCACGTTGCGCGCGTACAGCGCCGAGGCGTCGGCCGCGAGCATGCTGGCCAGGTTGGTGTGTCCGATCAGCACGACGCCGTGGCGCTCGACCACTTCGTCGGCCACCGTCAGCGGGCAGTTGCCGCCCTGCGCGGCGGCCAGGTCGACCACCACCGAACCCGGCTTCATCTGTTGTACGGTCGCTTCGTGCAGCAGCACCGGCGCCTTGCGGCCGGGGATCAGTGCGGTGGTGATGACGATGTCGGCCTGGACCGCGCGCTGGTGCACCAGCTCGGCCTGGCGCTTCATCCAGTCCGGCGGCATCGGGCGGGCATAGCCGCCGACGCCCTGGGCGATCTCGCGCTCTTCATCGGTCAGGAATGGCACGTCGAGGAACTTGCCGCCGAGCGATTCGATCTGCTCCTTGACCGCCGGGCGCACGTCGGAGGCTTCGATCACCGCGCCCAGCCGCTTGGCGGTGGCGATGGCCTGCAGCCCGGCCACGCCGGCGCCGAGGATCAGCACGCGCGCCGCCTTGACGGTGCCCGCGGCGGTCATCAGCATCGGCATGAAGCGCTGGTAGTGATGCGCGGCCACCAGCACGGCCTTGTAGCCGGCAATGTTGGCCTGCGACGACAGCACGTCCATGCTCTGCGCGCGCGTGGTGCGGGGTGCGGCTTCCAGGGCAAAGGCGGTGATGTTCGCGGCGGACATGCGCGCGTTGTTCTCGGCATCGAAGGGATTGAGCATGCCGACCAGTGCGGCACCCGGCTTCATCTGCGCCAACTCGACTTCGTCCGGTGCGCGCACCTTCAGCACCAGTTGCGCGCCCAGCGCCTCGGCAGCGGTGCCGATGCGCGCGCCAGCGGCCTCATAGGCGCTGTCTGTCTGGCTGGCACGAACGCCCGCGCCAGCCTGCAATACGACCTGGTGGCCCTGTGCCACGTATTTCTTCACGGTCTCCGGCGTTGCGGCAACGCGCGCCTCCCCCGCCCGCGTCTCAGTCGGGATCCCTATCTGCATTTCAATCTCCTTTGGTCCCGTGCGTCTGCGTGGACGGGCAACCTGTGTGCCGGGCGCCGCATGCCGGTTGAGGCCGGTGCGGCGCCGGGTGTGGCAGTACTACTCAGCGGGGCACTTCGCCTTCCAGCGTCACGCGGTTCAGCACGCGGTCGGCATTGCCATAGTCGTGCACGGCGTAGTGCATGGTGCAGCGGTTGTCCCACATCACCACATCGCCCTCCTGCCACATATGGCGGTAGACGTTGTCCGGCGACACCGAGTGCTCATACAGGAAGTCGAGTAGCGGGCGGCTCTCCGCTTCGGTCATGCCGTCGATGCACTGCGCGGTGTCGGGGTGGCCGACATAGAGCGCCTTGCGCCCGGTCTCCGGGTGCGTGCGCACGATCGGGTGCACCGCGGTCGGCACCTTGTCCGAACCGGTCATCCTGGCCAGCCGCGCGCCCGAGAAGCGGGCCCGCAGCCCTTCGATCATGCGCTGCATCGCCGGCGACAGGCGGTCGTACGAGACGTACTGGCTGCACCACATGGTGTCGCCGCCGATGGGGATGGTGACCGCCGACAGGATCGAGATTTTGGGCGGCACCTCGGTATAGATCGAGTCGGAATGCCAGGCCTCGGTCGAGGCGGTCTCCTTCGGGATCTTGGTGACCTGCGCCAGTTCCGGGAACTCGGTCAGGCCCTTGAGCAGGGGGTTGCCCTGCACCGGCTTGCCCCAGCGCCGGGCGAACGCGACCTGGGCGGCAGGCTGCAGATGCTGGCCGCGGAACACCAGCACGCCATGCTCCAGGAATGCCTGGTGCAGGATCTCGAAGCTGGCGTCGTCGAGCGGCTGGTTCAGGTCGACACCGGTCACGGCTGCAGCCACGGAGCCGGTCAGCGGCTTGATCTGGATCGTCATCATGTCTCCTCTTATCTATCGCTTCTCTGTGTAATCAGTCGACCAGCAACACGATCTTGCCGACGTGCTGGTCTTGCTTCATGTACGCATGCGCGGCGTCGATGTCCGTCATGGCAAAGGTCCGGTCGATCGGCAGGCGCACGCGGCCCGCGCGCAAAAAGGGCAGCAGGTCGCGCGCGCAGGCCTGGATGCATTCCAGCCGCTCCTGTTCCGTGCGGGTGCGGAAGGTCACGCCGATCAGCTGCAGGCGTTTGAGCCAGAGCTGCGTCAGGTCGATCTGGGCGGTTGCCGAGCCCAGCCGCGCGATATTCACCAGGCGGCCCTTGACCGCCAGGCTTTTCATATTGGCCTCGAACACCGGGCCGCCGACGGTATCGATGATGATGTCGACGCCCTTGTTGTCGGTGGCCTGCAAGACCGCCTCGACCTGGTCGTCCTGCGAGGCGTCGATGCCGACATCCACGCCGAACTGGCTGATCTTGTCCAGCTTGGCCGCCGAACGCGACGACGCGATCACGGGCCGGGCACCCATCAGCGAGGCGATCTGGATCGCCGCCATCGCCACGCCGCCCGAGGCGCCGTTGACCAGCACCGACTCGCCCGCCACCAGCCGGCCGTTGGTGACCAGTGCGTCATGCGCGGTGATAAAGACGTTGGGGAACGCCGCGGCATCGATCCACGACAGGCCGTCCGGCACCGGGATCAGCGCCATCGGGTCGGCCACCACATACTCCGCCTGGCAGCCGCGGCCATGGCCCATCACCCGGTCGCCCTTGCTCCAGCCGCCGACGCCTTCGCCGACTTCCGCGATCTCACCGGCAAATTCAACGCCGGTGGTGATCGTGTTGCCCGAGCGCAGCTCCTTCGCCTGGTTGATCTCGCCACGGTTAAGGCCCGCAGCGCGCACCCTCACCAGTACCTGCCCCGCTGCCGCCACCGGCACGGGGATATCCTGCACTTCGACCTTGCCGCCCTCGGGGCCCGGCACTACACGGACTGCTTTCACTGCTGTCTCCTTTTCCTGTCTCTCGACGTATCTCTTGCTGTGTCTGTACTTGCTATGCGACGCCCAGCGCCGTCGCGCGGATCAGCGACAGCAGCTCCAGCGCCCGTTCGGCGGCAGCTTCGCCACCCGGGTGATTGCCGCGTACGAACGGCGCCCGCGTGTCTTCAATGGCGGCCAGCGCGTGCAGCGGCTTCTCCGCCGCCACCGCCAGCCGCCGGAATTCATTGACCGTCAGCAAGTAGGTGTGGAACACGTCTGCCTGCGGCGGCGTCGCGCCCAGCTTGTGCAGCAGCGCGTTCAACCAGTGCGTGCCCGCCAGCATCGCGCCTTCGATGGTCATCTCGTAGTCGGCGCTGGTGCACTTCTGCAGCGATGCCTCGAGGCTGCGCGCCATCGCCATGTGCTGCTCAATGTCCATGGCGGTCTCCGTCCAGGCGCGCTTCCAGCAAGTCCAGGCAGCGGCGCAGTGCGGCATCGCAACCCTCGGCAATCTCGGCGGTGGGCGCCAGCCCCTCGCGCAGGCAGGGATCGCGGTAGTGCTCGATGTGCTCCATCGCTTCCATCATCTCGGCGATATCGGCAGGCACCGGCCCCTCCACTTTCGGGCGGCCGACATGCAGTACGTCGCCCAGCGGCCGGAACGCCGGCTTCAGGCTGCCGTCGGGCTGCGGCACCAGGTAGACGCCCGGTTGCGTCGGGAACCTGTCGTCGTCAAGCGTGATGCCCGCCTGATGCAGTGCTGCATTGACGGCATGGGTGCCGGCGGTCATGCCCGCCCAGAACCACAGGCCGAAGTCCTGTAGCGGATCCAGCCGTGCGCGCAGGCCCTGCAGCTTCGCGACCTTCTCCTTGTGTGACATGACGTTCATGTCCGCCCTCTCCTAGGTTCACTGCGTCGATGGCTCCGGCGCTGACAACATCGCCGTTGTCATGACAATAGACAGCGGCTGGGTCGAAGTCAACAAACTTCTATATAGGACTTTTACTGCAGGAGTAGTGGTTTTCGCTGAGTTTCCCTATTTAACCTTGACTACATGCCGGTCGACTCCCTACATTGATCTCAACACCTATACAGGAGTTGATCAATGCCCCGAGCCATCGTACTCAACCCGGCCGACAATGTGGCCACCCTGCTGGACGCCGGCCAGGCCGGCGACGCCTGCGCGCTGCAAGGCGAGCGCCAAGGCAAGCTGGTGCTGCTGCAAGACGTGCCGTTCGGCCACAAGATCTGCATCGCCGACACGGTCGAGGGAGAAACCATCCTGAAGTACGGCCAGGTCATCGGCCGCGCCAGCCGCGCGGTGCGCGCCGGCGAACACATGCACGTTCACAACATCGAGTCGGCGCGCGCCCGCGGCGACCTGCAAAAGGGGTAATGCAGATGACAACAACCTTCCTCGGATACCCGCGCGAGAACGGCGCGGTCGGTGTGCGCAACTGGGTCGCGGTGGTCTCCGTGATGGACAACTGCAATCCGGTCACCCGCACCATTGCCCGCACCGTGGGCGGCTGCATCCCGGTCACGACGCTGTTCGTGCGCGGACAGTTCGGCGCTGACCTGGATTTCGCGTTCGAGTCGCTGGCCGGCCTGGGCCGCAATCCCAATATCGCCGCAGTGCTGCTGGTTGGCCTGGAGGAGTCGTCGACGGAAGAGGTCGCACGCCGCATCCGCAGCACCGGCAAGCCGGTCGAATGCGTGCACCTGCAGCCCGACGGCACGGTCGCGTGCATTGCCGAAGGCACGCGCAAGGCCAGCCGGCTATCGCTGGCCGCGTCGAAAGCGCGCCGCGTGCCGTGCCCGGTGTCGTCGCTGGTGATCGGCGTCGAGTGCGGCGGCTCCGATACCACTTCCGGGCTGAGCTGCAATCCGGTGATCGGCCGCATGGCCGACAAGGTGGTCGCCGGAGGCGGCACCGTGATCATTTCCGAGACCTCGGAGTTCATCGGCGCCGAGCACCTGTTCGCCGAGCGCGCGGCCGATGGCCGGGTGCGCGAGGCCTTCGTCACGGCGGTGCGCAACATGGAAAACCTGGCGATCTCGCGCGGCGTCGACATGCGCGAGGACCAGCCATCGCCCGACAACAAGCGCGGCGGCCTGACCACGGTCGAGGAGAAGGCGCTGGGCGCGATGGCCAAGGCCGGCACCAGCCCGCTGGTGGGCGTGCTGCGCTACGGCGAGGCACCGCAGAAGAAGGGGCTGCATTTCATGGACGCGCCGGCCGCGGCAGTGGAAAATCTCACTGCGCTGGCTGCCGGCGGATGCCAGCTCACCTTCTTCGGCACGGGGGTGGGCAATCCGATCGGCAGCATGGTGGCACCGACCGTCAAGGTGTGCGGCAACGTCAATACCCTGCACACCATGGCCGACAACATTGACTTCGACGTAAGCGGAGTCCTGCAGAACGGGGACAAGATCGCCGACCTCGGCGAGCAGCTGTATGGCTATGCGATGGACGTCGCATCCGGCACGCGGCTGACCAGCGAGGTGCTCGATATCCGGGAGACCGCGGTCAGTCGATTCGCACTGAGCCTCTGAACAACCATGACCAAACTTAGTAGCGTCTCCGACGCGATCATCCGCTCCATCGAATCCGGCGCACTGCGCGAGGGCGACCGCCTGCCCTCCGAAGGCGAGCTCGCCAGCTTCCATGGGGTCAGCGTCGGCACGATCCAGAAGGCATTGGCGCGGCTGACGCACTCCGGACTGATCACGCGCGAACAGGGACGGGGCACCTTTGTCTCCGGGACGCGCGTAGCGCCGGCCGATGTCCGTTACCTGCGCTTCCGCGACGAACAGGGCAACGAGCTGCCGTCCTACGTCCACGCGCGCTCGGTGAAGCGGATCAAGCGCAAGGGACCGTGGTCGGAGTTCCTCGCCGGTGACGGCTACGTGCGCATCGAGCGCGTGATCAGCGTCGGCGGCCACTTCGACCTCTACAGCGAGTTCTGGCTGCGCGAGGAAGACTTCGCGCAACTCGGCGGGCTGGACCGCGATGCGCTGGAGAAGAACCTGCGCGAGCTGATCGGCCAGCGCCTGTCGCTGCCGACGCTGCGCGTGGACCAGTGGATCCGCTTCGGCCCGGCCCCGGCCGTGGCCGCGCAGGAACTTGGGCTCGACCCCGAGGCGCCGGCATTCATCATGGAGTTGCGTGGCTACACGCTGCGCGACCAGCCGCTCTACTACCAGTCGGTCTATGCCGCCCCGTTCGCGGAGCGCCTGATGATCGTGCGGGAGAAATCGACATGAGTATCCGCTGGAACACCGACAGCCTTGCGCGCTGGACCGCCGCCGTGTTCGAGTCGTGCAGCGTCGCGCCCGACCACGCGACGGAAGCCGCCGCCGCGCTGGTGCGCAGCGAACTGCGCGGCTACAAGACGCATGGCCTGACGCGGGTCCCCTCCTACGTCGAACGCCTGCGTGCCGGCGATTTCAACCCGCGCCCCAGTATCTCGCACAAGGCCTTCCCGGGCGGCATCGTGCTTGACGCCGACGGCGCCATGGGCCAGATCGCGGGCCCGCGCGCCGTGCAACTGGGGCTGGAGGCGCTGCAATCGAGCGCGTCAGTGCTGGTTGCCGTGCAATCGTGCGGCCATCTCGGCGCGCTGGGCATCCCCGCGTTGCTGGCCGCAGAGGCCGGTGCCTTCTGCATGGTCGGACAGCGCACGCCGCCGGTGCTGGGCATGGAAGGCTTTGCCCGCGCCGCGATCGGGCATAACCCCATCGCCTTCGGCTGCCCGTTGCCGGGCGCGGCGCCGATCGTGTTCGACGTCGCCTGCAGCGTCGCCGCCCGCGGCCACATCCTGCTGGCCGCCCGAGAAGGCAAGCCGATTCCCGCGGGCTGGGCGCTCGACGCCGACGGCCACCCGACCACCGATGCACAGCGCGCGCTGGAAGGCTCGCTGCTGCCCACTGGCGGGCACAAGGGCATCGGCATCGCCATGATGGTGGAGTGCCTGGCCGGCGCCATGGCCGCCACCGCGGACTCGCTTTCTCCCGCGCGCAACACCGTCTCCGGCGCCGGCGCGGTTGGCCGCCAGGGCGGTTTTGTCTGGCTGGTCAAGCCGGACGCCTTCGCCGGCAAGGAGCTGTTCGCCGACTACATGGCGCAGTGGACCGGCAACTATCTTGCCGCCGGCGGCGCCGACGCCCGGCTACCCGGACACCGTGGCGAAGCGCTCGAACGCGAAGGCCGCGAGCAGGGCATCGCCTTGCCCGACGCGGTCGTGCGGGAACTGGGCGCGCTCGGCCGGGCCCTCGGCATCCCCCTCCCCGGCTAGCGCCGCTTCCGTCACCAGTATTGCCAGGAATCCGGGTGCCAACGCACGCCGGCAGCCCCCGCTCAACCCTGTTTGCCTGAAACCGCCCTTATGAATGCTCCAATCCTCCCCGACGCAGCCCGGCAGGCCCTGCAAGCCGTGTCGATCGACGACAAGTACGCGCTGGATGCCGGCCGTGCCTACATGAGTGGCGTGCAGGCGCTGGTACGCCTGCCGCTGTTGCAGCGCAAGCGCGATGTCGCGGCTGGCCACAACACCGCCGCCTTTATTTCCGGCTACCGCGGATCGCCCCTCGGCACCTATGACCAGGCGCTGTGGCAGGCCAAGAAGCATCTTGCCGACAACCACGTGGTCTTCAAACCCGGCGTCAACGAAGAACTCGGCGTCACGGCGGTCTGGGGCTCGCAGCAACTGGACTTCGATGCCGCCAGCAAGCGCTACGACGGCGTGTTTGGCATCTGGTATGGCAAGGGCCCCGGCGTCGACCGCAGCGGCGATGCGCTCAAGCATGCCAACCTCGCCGGCACCTCGCCGCTGGGTGGCGTGATCGCGCTCGCCGGCGACGACCACGTCTCCAAGAGCAGCACGCTGGCCCACCAGAGCGACCACACCTTCATGGCGTGCGGGCTGCCGGTGTTCTTCCCGTCCAATGTGCAGGACATCCTCGACCTGGGCGTGCATGCCCTGGCCATGAGCCGTTTCAGCGGGCTGTGGGCCGGCATGAAGACCGTGCAGGAGGTGGTGGAATCGGGCGCCTCGGTGATCACCGACTCGGATCGCGTGCGCATCCTGCTGCCGGAAGACTTCGCCCTGCCCGATGGCGGCCTGCATATCCGCTGGCCCGACGATCCGCTCGCGGCCGAGGCGCGCATGATGGAGTTCAAGTGGCCGGCCGCGCTCGCCTATGTGCGCGCCAACCGCCTGAACCGCAACGTGATCGAGGGATCCGGCGACCGCCTCGGCATCATCGCCAGCGGCAAGGCCTACAGCGACACGCGCCAGGCCCTGCTCGACCTCGGGCTTGACGATGCCACCTGCCGCGCGCTCGGCATCCGGCTGCACAAGGTCAGCGTGGTATGGCCGCTGGAGCCCGACAGCGTGCGCGACTTTGCGCGCGGGCTGCGCGAAATCCTGGTGGTCGAGGAGAAGCGTCCCATCATCGAACAGCAGCTGAAGGACGAGCTGTACCACTACCCGCCCGCGGCGCGCCCGGCCGTCTTCGGCAAGTACCACCACGCCGACGGCGCCGGCGGCGAATGGAGCCACCGCAAGCCCGCCGAGGACTGGCTGCTGCGCGCCAAGGCCGATCTCTCGCCCGCGCTGGTAGCCAAGGCAATCGCGCAGCGGCTCAAGGCGCTGGGCGTGCCGGCCGACGTGGCCGCGCGCATGGATGTGCGCCTGCAGGAAATCGAAGCAAAGGAACGCGCCACCGGCCTGGGCGATGCGCGCGCCACCGACCGCCTGCCCTGGTTCTGCCCGGGCTGCCCGCACAACACCAGCACCCAGGTGCCGGAAGGCTCGGTCGCAACCGCCGGCATCGGCTGCCACGGCATGGTGGTGTGGATGGACCGCTCGACCACGTCCTGGTCGCAGATGGGCGGCGAAGGTGTGCACTGGATGGGCCAGGCGCCCTTCAGCAAGCGCACCCACATGTTCGCCAACCTGGGCGACGGTACCTACAACCACTCCGGCCTGCTGGCGGTGCGCCAGTCGATCCATGCCGGCGTGAACCTGACCTACAAGATCCTGTTCAACAGCGCCGTGGCCATGACTGGCGGGCAGCCGGTGGACGGCCAGCTCGACGTACCGGCGATGACCCGCGAACTGGCCGCTGAAGGCGCGCGGCAGATCGTCGTGGTCACGGACGAGCCGGGCAAGTACAAGGGTGTCGACAACCTCGCCGCCGGCGTCACCGTGCGCCACCGCGACGAGCTCGATACCGTGCAGCGCGAGTTGCGCGAGGTGGCGGGCGTAACCGTGATCATCTACGACCAGGCCTGCGCCACCAAGAAGCGCCGCGAGCGCAAGCGCGGCACCATGGTCGATCCGGCCAAGCGCGTGGTCATCAACGAACTGGTGTGCGAAGGCTGCGGCGACTGCTCCGTGCAAAGCAACTGCCTGGCGGTGCACCCGGTGGAAACCGACTTCGGGCGCAAGCGCAAGGTCAACCAGGACACCTGCAACAAGGACTTCTCCTGCACCAAGGGCTTCTGCCCGAGCTTTGTCACGGTCGAAGGCGGCCAGCTGAAGACGCCCGCCACCACCGCGAGCGACCGCGCCACGCCGCCGGCCATCCCGATGCCCACGCTGCCGGATGCCCGCAAGCCGCAGCGCATCGTGGTGGCGGGGATCGGCGGCACCGGCATCGTCACCATCGGCGGCGTGCTGGGCATGGCCGCCCACCTGGAAGGCAAGGGCGTGATCACCCAGGACGCGACCGGCATGGCGCAGATGGGCGGCGCCACCTGGAGCCACATCCAGATCGCCGCCAGCCCGGACGCCCTGCATACGAGCCGCGTCGACATGGCCATGGCCGACCTGGTGATCGCCTGCGATACCGTGGTCGCCGCCAGCAAGACCTCGCTGGCCGCGATGTCGCCGGCGCGGACCTATGTGGTGCTGAACAGCCATCTCACCCCGACCGCGGCCTTTGTCCGCAACCCGGACTGGGACCCGCAGACCGGCGAAGCCGTGGCCCGGATCGCGCAGTCCGTCGGCGACGGCCAGCTGGCCAGCTTCGATGCTGAACAGGTGGCGAAACAGGTGCTTGGCCAGTCGATCTACGCCAACCTGCTGCTGCTCGGCTATGCCTGGCAGAAGGGCAAGGTGCCGCTGTCGCACGCGGCGCTGATGCGCGCCATCGAGCTCAACGGCGTGCAGGTCGACAGCAACAAGGCTGCCTTCGAATGGGGCCGGCTGTGCGCCCACGATATGTCGAAGATACCCGCGCAGCCAGCCGGCTCTCAGGTAATCCAGTTCGTGCGCAAGGTCCCGGTCGAGGAACTGATGAAGAAGCACGCCGAATTCCTGACCGGCTACCAGAACCGGGCCTATGCGGCGCAATACGAGTCGTTCGTGGGCCGCGTGAAGGCGGCGGAATCGGTCGTCGGCGGCACCCGCCTGACTGAAGCCGTGGCCCGCTCGCTGTTCAAGCTGATGGCCTATAAAGACGAATATGAGGTGGCTCGCCTGCATACCGGCGCCGCATTCCGCCAGCAGATCGCCTCGATGTTCGAAGGCAAGGTCCGGCTGGTGCACCACCTGGCCCCTCCCCTGTTTGCGAGGAAGAACCAGGCCGGCGAACTGGTGAAAGGCGCCTATGGCCCGTGGATGCGCACCGCGTTCGGCGTACTGGCCCGCTTCAAGGGCCTGCGCGGCACGGCATTCGATCCTTTCGGCTACACCCTGGAGCGCAAGGAGGAGCGGGCCCTGATCGGTGAATTCCGGTGCAGCGTGGAAGCCTTGCTGCCGGCACTTTCCGCGCACAACCTCGAGCTGGCGCTGGAGATTGCCCGGCTGCCGCAGGAGATCCGCGGCTACGGCCACATCAAGGCGCGCAACCTGGCGGCCACGCGCACGCGCTGGGATCGGCTGATGGCGCAATGGCAGCAAGGGGGCGCGCAGCCGGGACAAATCAAAGCCACTGAAGCGGCATAAACCAAAGACTGAACCAACGAAGGCCCCGTCACCTTCACCGGGGCCCGTCAGAGACAGCGAGGAGACAACAGATGAAATCCGTACTGAACCGTTTTGGCCGTACCCTGGGCGCGATCGCACTGGCTGCCTGCGCCACCGGCGCGCTGGCACAAGGCGGCTATCCCAACCGGCCGATCCGCATCATCGTGCCGTGGCCGGCCGGCGGCGGCGTCGATGCCGTCACCCGCACCGTGGCCGAGAAAATGACGGCCAGCCTGGGCCAGCAAGTCGTGGTCGACAACCGGCCCGGGGCGACCGGCAATATCGGCGCCGGCATGGGCGCCAAGGCCGCCCCCGACGGCTACACGCTGCTGGTCGCCAGCGCGCCGATGGCGATCAATGCCAGCCTGCACAAGAACCTGCCCTTCGACATGGGCAAGGACTTCGCGCCCCTTGGACTGATGGCAAGCTCACCGTACATGCTGGTGGTCAAACCGTCCGTGGGCGGCTCGGTCAAGGAACTGGTGGCGCGTGCCAAGGCGGAGCCCGGCAAGCTCAGCTATGCATCGGTCGGCCCGGGCACCCAGCAGAACGTGATCAGCGAGGTGTTCAAGGAAACCGCCCATATCAACATCGTGCACGCGCCGTACAAGGGCGGACCGCAGGCGCTGACCGACATGGTGGGCGGCCATATCCAGATGATGTTCCACGGCGTGCCGGCGGTGATGCCGTTCGTCAAGGGCGGGCAGCTCAAGGGCGTCGCCGTGGCCAGCAAGCAGCGGCTGCCGTTGTTCCCCGACGTGCCGACCATGGCCGAAGCCGGCTTCCCGGGCATCGAGGCCAGCGAATGGTATGGCCTGGTGGCGCCTGCCGGCACGCCCAAGGAGATCGTGGCGCTGCTGGGCAAGGAGATCGACAAGGCCCTGAATGCGCCGGGCGTGCGCCAGCAGCTGCTCAGCAAGGGCTATGAGCCGGCCGGCCAGAGCTCTCCGGACCAGTTTGCGAGCTTCATGGCGGCCGAGCAGAAGAGATGGGCGCTCGCCATCAAGCAGACCGGGTTCCGGCTGGAATAGCCGGCGCGCGGCGCAACCAGCCTGGGCCGCGCCCGCGCGGCTTCAGGCTGGTTCGCCGAGATAGTCATCCACCGCACTGCCCACCGTGGGGTGGAAATTCTTGTCGCCAATCGCTTCCATCAGCTCGAAGCGCTTGAGCTTGTCGCGCACCGGGTCCTTCATCTCGGCAAAATGCAGGGCGATGCCACGCTCGCGCAGGGTGCGGCTCAGTTCGCGCAGCATGTCGGCCGAGGTGACATCGACACTGGTCACCGGTTCGGCCGCCACCACCACCCTGCGCACGGCTGTCGGCGATTCGTCGATCGCTTCGATCAGGCGCTCCTGGAACAGCTCGGCATTGGCGAAGAACAGCGGCGCATCCCAGCGGAACAGCAGCAGGCCGTCGATGCGCTCGGCATCAGGGTAGCGCTTGGTGTCGTGGTATCCCCGCAGGCCCTCGACGCGGCCGAGCACGGCGTAGTGCGGCCGCCAGCCGTCCCACAGAAATTCGATCACGGCGAGGACCACGGCCAGGATGATCCCCGGGATCGCCCCGAACACGGCGACCGCGGCAAAGCAGACCATCGACAGCCAGAACTCCCACTGCTGGATGCGATAGATGCGCTTCAGGTCCGCGAACTCAAACAGGCCGATGACCGCCGCGATCACCACCGCGGCCAGCGCGCTGTTTGGCAGGTACTGCAGCAGGTTGGGCGCGAACATCAGCAGCAGCGCCACGGCCAGTGCGCCCACGACACCGGTGAGCTGGGTCTTCGCGCCCGCGGCTTCGGCCACTGGCGTCCGGGACGAGCTGCTGCTGATCGGAAAGCCCTGGAAGAATCCCGCGGCCAGGTTGGCGGCGCCCAGGCCGACCATTTCCTGGTTCGGGTCGACACGGGTGTTGGTGCGGGCGGCAAAGGTGCGCGACAGCACGCTGGTATCCGCGAACGAAATCAGCGCGACGGCAATGCCGCCCAGCAGGATCGCCACCAGGTCCGCACCGCTCACCCAGGGCACGACAAAGCCCGGCAGGCCTTGCGGGGTCTTGCCCAGCACTTTCACGCCGGCCTGGTCCAGGTTGAATAGGCTGACCGCCAGCGTGGCCAGGACCACGGCAATCAGGATGCCGGGAACGCGCTCGAAGCGCTTCAGCAACAGGATCAGCACCAGGCTGCCGGCGCCAACCGCGAAGCTGTACCAGTTGGTTTGCCCGGCCAGGATCGCGCTGGCCAGGTTGAGCATGTCCCGCAGCGGACCGGCTTCTTCTAGCTTGATGGCGAACAGCTTCGGCAACTGGCTGACCAGCACCGTGAGCGCGATCCCGTTCATATAGCCATAGCGGATAGGCTTGGAAAGCAGTTCGGTAATGAAGCCCAGGCGCATCAGTCCCATCACGATGCAGACCACGCCCGACACGATCGCCATCATGCTGGCCACCATGATGGCGCGCCCCGGATCGCCACCGGAGACCTGCAACACCACCGCCAGGATCGGCGCCGCCAGGGCCGAATCCGGGCCCAGCACGAGGATCCGGCTCGGGCCAAGCATGGCATACACCAGCAGCGGGATCATGGTGGCGTAGAGCCCGTAGACACCGGGCACGCCGGAGGCTTCGGCGTAGGCGATGCCGACCGGCACCAGCATGGTCGTGAGCACCAGCCCGGCGGCGAGGTCTTTCGGCAGCCAGCCCGGTTGATATGACTTCAATACCAGGACCCCGGGGAGCCAGCGCAACCACCCGGGTGCCTTGTCGGCTTCACGCTCCGCGGCGGGGGTCAGGTTCTGAGGCTCCATGGGGGGCATCTCCTTGGCATACATGGACTATAGAAGGTACCGCCCCGCCGGATCAAAGAAAGAAGTGGATCAGTCTGCCCTGGAACGCCCTGGTCGGGATGCCGCGAAGCACCTCGGATGCTGCAATGCAATGCTGCCTGCTTGCCGCACCGCGCTCCCGCCCTGGCTAGCCTGGGTCATTCGCTTCTGACAATCCCGGTAATGGGACATATGATGGTCTGGCAAGCCAGCCTGTAGTCCGACAGGGTTCCCGCGCCCAGCGGAATGCCTTTGCACCGGGGAGAGACATGATGCCGATATCGACGAGATGCCTGGCAACCGGCCTGCTGGCCCTGGTGTGGGCCTCGCCTGCCCTGGCGCAGCCCGCACCGGCAGACGGTGCCGCCGGCGCCATATCGGAAGCGGTGCAAGGCGGGGCCAGTCCCTATCGCCCCCCGTCAGCTGCCTCGCCCGATCCTGAAGAGGCCGCGCGCGCCAAGTGCGAAGCCCTGAAGGAGCAATACAACGCCACCTCCAAGAAGCGCTCCTACCAATCATCCGGCCCTGGCACCCAGACCGCGCAGGGCCGCACCATCCCCAAGATCGAACGCGACAAGACGCGCAAGCAACTGCAGCAGGCGTACCGCGACAACTGCACGTAGCCGGGAATCTATCTGCACCGCGTGGTGGAAGTGCCGGACGGTTCCCTGCAGGATGCGAATCGGAGCCTGCGCCTGCCAGCCAACGTCAATCCTTCAGTTCGATCAGCAGATCCTTCGCAGCCACGCGATCCCCCTGTTGAACATGGACCGCGGCGATTTCGCAGTCACGGTCCGCCGCGATATGGGTTTCCATCTTCATCGCTTCCAGCGCCAGCAGCGTCGTGCCCGCGGCCACGCGCTGCCCCGGCTGCACCGCGACCGTCACGATCGAGCCAGGCATGGGCGCGGCGACATGCAGCGGGTTGTCGGGCTCGGCAACCGGACGGCGGTGGCGCGCCGCCGCCGCTTGCGTGGTGCTGCGCTGCTCGACCAGCGCGGTGCGCGACTGCCCGTTCAGCTCGAACTGGACCTTGATCAGACCCTCTTCGGCATCGGGGTGCGTGCCTTGCAGCGAGACCAGCAAAGTCTTGCCGGCGGCGATGTCGATGGCCACTTCTTCCTGCGGCTGCAGGCCGTACAGGTATGCCGGCGTGGGTACCACCGAGGTATCGCTGTAGTTGCGCACATGCGCGTGGTACTCGCCGGCCTGCTTCGGGTACATCAGGTATGAAGCCAGCTGGCGGTCGTCGAGCGGCTGTTCGCACGCTGCTTCGCCCGCGGCGCGCGCCGCGTCGAGGTCGACCGGCGGGATCCGGTCGCCGGGCCGGTACGGCGCGGGCGGCTCGCCGCGCAGCACCTTGCGCGACAGTTCCGCGGGGAAGCCGTCGGGCGGAAAGCCCAGTTCGCCCTTGAACAGCGACACCACCGATTCAGGGAAGGCGGTTTCCTTGGCCGGATCGCACACGTCGGCGGCGCTCAGGTCGTTGGCCACCATCATCAATGCCAGGTCGCCGACCACCTTGGACGTCGGCGTCACCTTGACGATGTCGCCGAACATCTGGTTGACCTCGGCATAGGCACGCGACACCTCGGTCCAGCGATGCTCGATGCCGAGCGAGCGCGCCTGCTCGCGCAGGTTGGTGTACTGGCCGCCGGGCATCTCGTGGCGGTACACGTCGGCAGTGCCGGCGCGGATTTCGGATTCGAACGGCGCGTAGTAGCGGCGCACCCCTTCCCAGTACATCGACGCTTCGTGCAGGCGCTCCAGGCTGAGGCCGGGATCGCGCTCGCTGCCGGCCAGGGCCGCGGCGATGCTCGACAGGTTGGGTTGCGAGGTCAGCCCGCTCATGGCGTCGAGCGCGCCGTCGACCGCATCGCAGCCGGCCTCGATCGCGGCCAGTGCCGAAGCGGCCGAGATGCCGCTGGTGTCGTGGGTATGGAAATGCACCGGCAGCCCGGTCTCTTCCTTGAGCGCCCTGACCAGTGCCGCCGCGGCCTGCGGACGGCAGATGCCTGCCATGTCCTTGATGCCCAGCACATGCACGCCGGCCTGCTTCAGCTCGCGCGCGATGCCGACGTAGTACTTCAGGTCGTACTTGGCGCGCGACTTGTCGAACAGGTCGCCGGTATAGCAGATCGCGCCTTCGCACAGCGCGCCGCTTTCGCCGACGGCATCGATCGCGACCCGCATGTTGCGCACCCAGTTCAGTGAATCGAACACGCGGAACACATCCACGCCGGCGCTGGCCGCCTGGCGCACGAAGAAGCGCACCACGTTGTCGGCATAGTTGGTGTAGCCGACCGCATTGGATCCGCGCAGCAGCATCTGGAACAGCACGTTGGGCACGCGCTCGCGCAGTTGCTCAAGGCGCTGCCACGGGTCTTCCTTGAGGAAGCGCAGCGCCACGTCGAAGGTGGCGCCGCCCCAACACTCCAGCGAGAACAGCTGCGACAGTTCGCGCGCATAGAACGGCGCGATCGGCAGCATGTCGGCGGTACGCATGCGCGTGGCGAACAGCGACTGGTGCGCGTCGCGCATGGTGGTATCGGTCAGCAGCACCTGCTTCTGCTCCAGCATCCAGCGCGAGAACTTCTCCGCGCCCAGCTCGCGCAGCCGGTCGCGCGTACCGTAGGGCAGCGCACCGCTGGTGTCGAAGGCGGGCAGGACCGGTGTGGGCAGCGGCAGCGATGGCAGCGTGCGGCCGCTCATCTCCGGGTGCCCGTTGACGCTGACCTCGCCCAGGTAACGCAGCAGCTTGGTGGCGCGGTCCAGGCGCTTGGTGAACGCCAGCAGTTCCGGCGTCAGGTCGATAAAGCGCGTGGTGACGTCGCCGGACCGGAACGCGGGATGGTTGATGACGTTCTCGAGAAACTGCAGGTTGGACGCGACGCCGCGGATGCGGAACTCGCGCAGCGCACGGTCCATGCGTCGGATCGATTCGGGCGCGGTCGGCGCCCAGGTGGTGACCTTGACCAGCAGCGAATCGTAGTACGGCGTGATCACCGCGCCGCCATAGGCGGTACCGGCGTCCAGGCGCACGCCGAAGCCTGCCGCGCTGCGGTAGGCGGTGAGGCGGCCGTAGTCCGGCAGGAAGCCGTTCTCCGGGTCTTCGGTGGTGATCCGGCATTGCAGCGCATGACCGTTGAGCGAAATCGCTTCCTGCACCGGCACGCCCGCGGCGCGCACGACGATCTCGCCGGCTTCATTGCGCGTGTTCTCGGTCATGCCGATATGGCCGCCTTCCGTCACGCGGATCTGCGCCTTGACGATATCGATCCCGGTGACCATCTCCGTGACCGTGTGCTCCACCTGGATGCGCGGGTTGACCTCGATGAAGTAGAACTGGCCGGAATCGGCATCCATCAGGAATTCGACCGTACCGGCATGGGTGTAGCCGACCGCGCGCATCAGCCGCAGGGCCGATTCGCACAGCGCGGCCCGGCCGGCATCGTCGAGGTACGGCGCGGGCGCGCGCTCCACCACCTTCTGGTTGCGCCGCTGCACGGTACAGTCGCGCTCATAGAGATGCACGAGGTTGCCGTGCGTGTCGCCGAGCACCTGCACTTCGACATGGCGCGCGTTGCGCACCAGCTTTTCGACATACACCTCGTCGTTGCCGAACGCGGCCAGCGCTTCGCGCCGCGCCGCGGCGAGCGCCCCCTCAAGGTCCTGCTCGCTTTCCAAAACCCGCATGCCGCGCCCGCCGCCGCCCCAGCTTGCCTTGAGCATCAGCGGATAGCCGACGCCGGCGGCCAGGCGCTTGCACGTTTCCAGGTCATGCGGCAGCGGATCGGTTGCCGGCATCACCGGCACGCCCGCCTCGATCGCCGCGTTGCGCGCCGCCACCTTGTTGCCAAGCTTGCGCATGACCTCGGGCGACGGGCCGATCCAGCGGATTCCCGCGTCGATCACGGCCTGCGCGAAGTCCGGGTTTTCCGAAAGGAAGCCATAGCCCGGATGAATGGCGTCGACCTTCGCCTGCCTGGCAATGCGCAGGATGTCGTCGATGTCGAGGTAAGCCGCCAGCGGCTTCTTGCCCTCGCCGACCAGGTAGCTCTCATCCGCCTTGAAGCGATGGAGCGCGAGGCGGTCTTCCTTCGAATAGATCGCCACCGTGCGCACGTTCATCTCGGCGGCCGCGCGCATCACGCGAATCGCGATCTCGGAACGGTTGGCAATCAGCAGGGAGCGGATAGGGGCGTAGTCCATGGGATGCAGGGAAACGAACCAGCCGTGCGCAACCGCCACGGCAGGGTCAGGTGATCAGGGATGCAGCACGGGCGCAAGGCTTGCCCGGGCCGCTAGTCGCAATGGGCAAATGGGGCGTGCGAGTCCATCCAGTCATAGTGCGCCGATGCAGCGGCCCACGCCCAGTTGGCTCGCTTTGGCGATGGCTGGTCCCGATCGCCATGCTCGCTTCGGTTCTGGCCGGCAAGCGGCTGATCGCCATCTCCGGCAAGCTCGCGGCTGTGCGCGCGGGCTCCATTTCTTCCGTAGTACATCGTGGTGCCTTCCTCTTCAAGACCAGGTTCGCCTGCCCACGACGCAGCGCGATGGCCAGGGCGACGGCAGGTTTGCAGGCACGATGAAATACGCGCCCATCCCGGCCTGCTGCCGCAAGAAGCGGGCCACGGCCGATTCAGGCACCATCCCTTTGATTTGGTGGAGGATTTTCTTCCGAGGCCAGCCTATCGAATTTCAGAAATGAAATTTTTCATTTCATCGATGCCGCGGCCAATGCGCGATGCAGCACCTGTGCCGCGCGGCAACCGATAGTGCCGGCGTGAGCAACGTGGCCGGGCAGACGACACCCGCCCGGCCACGAATGCCAGGCCTTCAGCAGGCCGCGGCCTGGGGCGAAGCCAGTGCGCAGTATGCGGGGGCGCCGGCCTTGGCCATGCGTGCGCAGTACGCGGGTTCTTCCGCCTTGGCCATGCGGGCGCAGTACGCCGGTTCTTCCGTCTTGGCCATGCGTGCGCAGTACGCAGGTTCCTCTGCCTTGGCCATGCGCGCACAGTACGCAGGTTCCTCCGCCTTGGCCATGCGCGCACAGTACGCGGCCTCGTCGGCTGCTGCCCGGGCGCAATATGCGGCAGACGTCAGCGGGCTGCCGAACTCGCGCATGCTCAGCGCATCGCTCGCCGCGGCCATTTGCAGGAGGCGGGCCTCATCCTCCGGACCGTCGATGCCAACGTAGGGGTCGTGGTGAAGGACATAGCCGAAGATGTGCTCGCAATCGCTGGCATAGCGCCTGGTATCCAGGATGTGGGCATGCCAGAAGGCATCCACCTGCTCGCTGGGGACGGCGGGCGTGTCCGGATGCTTCGCCGCCAGCTTGAGGAATTGCCGGTAGCCGCTCTCCGCCTGCTCCAGCGATTCTGGCGACCAATGCGCATGCTTCTGGTGCAGCAGCTTGGCCTTCATCCTGGAAAAGTCCAGGGCGTCGATGGCCCGCCACATGATTTCAATAGTACGGTCCTGCATGATTTAGCTCCCTGTTATTGGACTGCTTAAGCACGCACCGGACTGGCAGCAGTCAGGCGCGCATCGGTTGCGGCCCATGCTCGAAAGCGGGACCGTTCTCCACGCGGCTGGCCAGGAAGGCAGTGATCTGCGCCGGCGGCAGCGGATGGCTGAAGTAGTAGCCCTGCACTTCGTCGCAGCCTTCGCGGCGCAGGAATTCGAGTTGCACCTCGTTCTCCACGCCTTCGGCGACCACTTCGAGGCCAAGCCGGTGGCCAAGGCCGATCACCGCGCTGGTAATCTGCGTGTCGCTGCGGCTTTCCGGTATGTAGCGGACGAAGCTGCCGTCGATCTTGACCGTATCGATCGGGAAGCGGCTCAGGTAGGCGAGCGAGGAGTAGCCGGTGCCGAAGTCGTCGATCGCCAGTCGAACACCCGTGCGCTTCAGGCGCGAGAGCCAGCTGGACGCCTGCTCGGCATCGCGCATGACCATGCTCTCGGTGAGTTCAAGCTCCAGCAGGTTGCCAGGCAGCCCGGCTTGCCGCAGCGCATCGATGATGGTCAGCCTGAGCGACTTGTCGGCGAACTGCCGTGCTGAGAGATTGACTGAAACACGCACCGGCGGCAGTCCCTGCGCGCGCCATGCGGCATTCTGCCGGCACGCTTCGCGCAGGGCCCAGGCGCCGATCTCGACAATGGCGCCGCTCTGCTCCGCGAAGGGAATGAAATCTCCGGGCATGACCAGGCCCAGTTCCGGGTGGCGCCAGCGGATCAGTGCCTCGACCGCCGTGCACGCTCCCGACGCGAGCGCAATGCGCGGCTGGTAGTAGAGGATGAATTCGTCCTGCTCGAGCGCGCGGTGCAGGTGCGACTCCATGTCGATGCGCCGCTGCAGGGACGCGCTCATGCCCCGGCAGTAGAACTGGTAGCCGTTCTTGCCGAGTTGCTTGGCACCGTACATGGCCAGGTCGGCATGCTTGAGCAGGGTCTGCCAATCGTTGCCGTCCTCGGGGAAGGAGCTGATGCCGATGCTTGCCGTCATGCGCAGCTCCGACTCGTTGACGACGAAGCCTGGCGCGAGCGCAGCCTGGATCCTGGCGATGGTCCGGTCCAGGATCGTCGAATCGCCCTTGGGGTCCAGCAGCACGACGAATTCATCGCCGCCGAAGCGGGTGATCAGCTCCACCTCCTCCAGACTCCCGCGCAACCGGTCGGCCATCTCGCGCAGCACGATGTCGCCGGCGTTGTGGCCGATCGTGTCGTTCACGACCTTGAACTCGTCCAGGTCCACGAAAATGACATGCAGGGCCTGGTCGCTGGCGCGGGCACGGGTCAGCGCCTGCTCGAACTCGGCCTTGAACATGAGGCGGTTGGGCAGGCCGGTGAGGGCATCGTGATTGGCGATGAAGCGCAGGTTCTCCTCGGCCTGGCGCCGCAGCAGGAAGTGCCCGGTCTGATTGGCAATGCCGCTCGCCATCGCGAGCGCATGCGTATCGGGGCTGCGCTTGCTACGGGAATAGAGTTCGACCACGCCGAGCGTCACGTGGCCCCTGCTCAGCGGGAAGGCGAACACCGTCCGGATGCCGCCCGCGTCGAGCCACCTGGCTTGCGGATGCCGGGCCATCGCGCTGCGGCTTGCATACCATTGCGGCGCCTGCAAGACCGCAGCGCCGGCCGGCCCTGCGGGGCGCTCGGCGAGCCAGGGCTGCAGCGCCTTGACGCGGGCCAGGTAGACCGGCGGCAGCTTCAGTCCCTGGCTGTCATCGCCCGGCCAGAAGGCACCGGCCTCCCAGTCCATGCCTTCGAGCAGCGTGTGGACAATCTCCTCCAGCACCTCGATTTCGCTGGTGGCGGTGGCCAGGTGCAGGGCAATCTGGTGTTCCTGCATCCTGGCCTGCTCGGCGGACTTGCGCTGGCTGATGTCCTGCGCGGTGCCCCGCAGCACGGCGCTGTCCGCCGCCCCATGCGCGTGGCCGATCAGGTGCAGCCAGCCCCGGCGTCCGCGCCGCGACCGGTAGGGGCACTCGAACTCGAACGGCTGGCGATCCTGCAGGGCTGCCCGCATCCGTTCCCGCAGCATGGCGCGATGGCCGGCGTCGATCGCCTGGAACAGCGCTTCCGGAGTCGGCTTGTCGACGCGCAAGCCTAGCAGGCGCGCCATTTCCCGGGAAAAATGCGCGATGTCCTGGTCCAGGTCGATGCGCCAGTCGCCCAGGTGGGCAATCTGCTGCGCCTCGGCAAGCGCGGCCTGGCTGTCGCGCAGGCTGTGCGTCATCTGGTCGGCCACGGCCACGGCGCGCGCCCGCGAACTCGACAACGCATAGGCCAGCCACCCCAGCAGCACGCTGATGATCAGGCCGGAGATCACCACCAGCGCCGGCAGGTAGCGCTGCGGACCACTGATGGCCTTGGCATCGGCCGCAAATGCAATCACCCAGCGCCGTCCGCCGAAATTCCGCACCACGCTCTTGGCCAGGTCATGCTGGCCCGGGGCTGCCTGGCCTTCCGCCAGTGCCGTCGCGCCATGCGCGGCACTGGCGTGGACGGCGCTGCCGCCAGCGCCCCGGCTGCGCTCCCTGGCCGCCAGGCCGGTCACGCTGTCATAGAGCAGGTTGGCCGCGGAGGGCGGAACCGCCGCCTCCGCGAAGTCTCCGGCGTCATGCACGCGGAACCGGATCCGGCGCAGGTTCTCATTGCTGACCAGGTCCTTCAGCAGGTCGTCCACCCGGATCCCCGCGCCAACCGAGCCGACATAGGCGCGTCGGCGCGCTTCCAAGGAATCCAGGTCGGGCACCTTGCGGTACACCGGCAGGCGCAGGGCGATGCCCACATGCGGGTTCTTTGCCTCGCTGAAGATCAGGCGCCCGCTGCTGACTGACTGCCCGGTATCGCGCGCGCGTTCAAGCGCGGCCAGGCGGCGTGGCTCGGCGCCCATGTCGATGCCGATCGACGCCAGGTTGATGTCGAGCGGCTCGACATAGGTCAGCACGAAATGGCCCGGCCGCCGGCCGGGCGGCCGGACGTTGAACGTCACGCCCGCCTCGCGCAGGATCGGATCGCTGCGCTGCCGGGCGACAAAGGCGTCGATCTCGGCCGCCGGCACGTACGGCGCGTAGTTCAGCGTCTGGAAACCGGGATAGCGCTGCGGCAGGTTCAAGCCGCTGACAAAATCGCGAAACTCGCCGCGCGAGACATGGTCGCTGGCGCCGAACAGCGCCTGCATGGTCACCAGTACATCGGTATAGAGGCGGATCCGTGTATCGATCTGCTGGATGACGTCGCCAGTATCGTTCTCAAAACGCAGGCGGACATCCTTTTCCAGCAGGTCGGTGCAGAACGCATAGACGACGGCCGTCGTCATCACGCCAAGCAGCAAGGTGCCCGCGGTGATGGTGCGCGACCCAAGGCGTCCAAGCGGGCGCAGCACGCGCGCAAGCGTCTGGCGCAAGATTGTTTCCCCCCGGATGTTGATGGCAGGCAAGCGCCTGAGCGGCCGCCACCAACGACTGATGCTAAAAGTGCACTTATTGGCTGGGGTTCTATTCGAAACCCACCCTCTTATATGTCTTAACAATCTATAACAAGCGGGGAAAAACGGGCCCTGATTATCGCGGCGTAAACACCCAACTTAAGTGGGGTGGCAGTTTAGGGGGGACAGTGGCCTGGCAGAAGCTAGCCGCAAGCGTAAATACTGACTTCGTTCGCGAGTTATCCAGGCACGCGCTGGCCGTGGGCTCCGAAATCAGATCAACGGCTTTAACGGGAGCATCTGCAGAAACTGGCGCTCTTTCGTCGCCAGATTGCAATATGGACTTCGAGGGTGGGATCGTTGGCGCCGCCCAACGCAACGGCACGGGCAGCAGCAGAGAAGTGGCGGGTATCTGTTCGGACAACAAGAATCCTGACCCGCAAAAAACAAAACCCCGGAAGACCGCGATCTTCCGGGGTTTCGCCGCCATGACTGGCGGAGACGGAGGGATTCGAACCCTCGATCCAGGTTTTGGCCCGGATGCTCCCTTAGCAGGGGAGTGCCTTCGACCTCTCGGCCACGTCTCCCAAACTTGCGTTGTGTGAGGGAGCCACACAACGAAGCGCGTATTCTAGCGGCGCCGCCCGTGTTGGTCAACGAAAAATCGATCACTCAACACAAATTCCGCGGCCCCGCCAGAAGTGTTCACGAACGGATCACGCCTGTTCCAGTTCGAAGGCCTTGTGCAGCGCGCGCACGGCCAGTTCCATGTACTTCTCGTCGATCAGCACCGAGATCTTGATTTCCGAAGTGGAGATCATCTGGATGTTGATGCCTTCTTCCGACAGGGTGCGGAACATCTTGCTGGCGATGCCCACGTGCGAGCGCATGCCCACGCCCACCACCGACACCTTCGACACCTTCGGGTCGCCCGACACGCTGGCGGCGCCGATATGCGACTTCACGCCATCGTTCAGGATGGCCAGCGCACGCTGGTACTCGCCGCGCGGCACGGTGAAGGTGAAGTCGGTCTTGCCGTCGACGGACTGGTTCTGGATGATCATGTCGACGTCGATGTTGGCGTCGGCGACCGGGCCCAGGATCTGGTAGGCGATGCCCGGCTTGTCCGGCACGCCCAGAACGGTGATCTTGGCTTCGTCACGGGCAAAGGCGATGCCGGAGATGACGGCTGCTTCCATGGTGGAGTCTTCCTCAAAAGTGATCAGCGTGCCCGAGTGCATTTCCTGCTCGAGCGGCATAAGCGGGTCGGTCAGCGACGACAGCACGCGGGTCTTCACGCGGTACTTGCCGGCGAACTCCACGGAGCGGATCTGCAGCACCTTGGAGCCGAGGCTGGCCATTTCCAGCATTTCTTCGAAGGTGATCTGGTCCAGGCGGCGGGCGTCTTCGACCACGCGCGGGTCGGTGGTGTACACGCCATCGACGTCGGTGTAGATCAGGCACTCGTCGGCTTCGATCGCAGCGGCAATGGCCACGGCCGAGGTGTCCGAGCCGCCACGGCCGAGCGTGGTGATGTTGCCGTCGTCGTCGATGCCCTGGAAGCCGGTGATCACGACCACGCGGCCGGCGTCGAGGTCGGCCAGGATGCGCTCGTCGTCGATCGATTCGATACGGGCCTTGGTATAGGCCGAGTCGGTCTTCACCGGCACTTGCCAGCCGGTGTAGCTGACGGCGTCGATGTCTTCGCCGTGCAGCGCGATCGCCAGCAGTGCCACGCTGGCCTGTTCGCCGGTCGAGGCGAGCATGTCCAGTTCACGCGGATTGGGCTGCGGCGAAATTTCCTTGGCGAGTCCCAGCAGGCGATTGGTCTCGCCCGACATGGCCGAAGGCACCACGACTACGCGGTGACCGGCGCGGTGCCACTTGGCCACGCGCTTGGCGACATTCTTGATGCGTTCCGAGGAACCCATCGAAGTGCCGCCGTATTTGTGAACGATGAGAGCCATCTTCTTGTCGACGCCAGCGATTGTGCAAAGCCCTTGAAAATACACGAACAAGCCCCGTCAGGCAAGGCGCGAGCGGGGTTCCGGCTGCAGATCGGAAGTGATGCCGGCGGCGATCCGGGGGCTTCAGTGCGGCGGCATCGCCACTGCCGGCGGCTGCGGATGCCATTCGACGCGCCAGCGCGGCGCCGCCGGGGCATCCGGCCAGCGGCGGTGCATGCCCAGGCCGGCGGCCAGCACCAGCGTATCGCCAGACCACAGCAGCGGCAGCCAGGCGCGGCGCCAGGCCGGGATGCCGGCTTCCTGGCAGGCTTGCTTCAGGGCCCGGGCCGGACCGCCCGGGCGCAGCACGATACGCTCGCCGCCGCTGCGGGCGGCCAGGCGCAAGGGCTGGCGCAGCACCGCTTCGGGCACGCCGAAGGTGTCATCGCGGAAGAAATGGAGTTCGCCGCGCCAGGCGGGCACCACGATACGGGCCTCGCCGCGCCAGTCCAGCATCACCGGTGCCGGCGCAGCGATCGGTGGCGGCGTGCAGGCCAGCACGCGGTCGCGGAAGCGGCGCAGGACCAGCCCCTCATGCGCGATTGCGGGCTCGCCGCCAGCGTGGGTGACCAGTTGCTCGCGCATCGCCGCCAGCCGAGCGGTGGACGGCGCGCGCACGCCCAGGTCGCGCAGCCAGAAGCGCAGCACGGCATCGGCATGTGCCACGGGCAAGGCGCGCAGCCCTGCCAGGTCGAGTTCGGAAAGCGTGTCGGCATCGCGGCCGGGGCGTGCCAGCGCCGCCAGCGAGGCGGCTGCCAGCTCGTCGATCAGTGCGCCTGCCTGGGCGAAATGCGCGGCCGCCTGCACCACATTGGCCGACAACGCCGGAAAGGCCGCCACCAGCGCCGGCAGGTGCGCGCGCAAGGCATTGCGCGCATAGCGGTCATCGGCATTGGACGGGTCGTCGACCCATTGCAGCGCGTTGGCCGCGCAGTAGGCCTCGATCTCGGCGCGGGCCACGTCCAGCCAGGGGCGCAGCAGCGTCACGCCGCTGCGGTCGTCCAGCGGGCGCAGCGCTGGCATGCCAGCCATGCCGGCCACGCCGGCGCCGCGAAACAGCCGCAGCAGCACGGTCTCGACCTGGTCGTCCTGGTGGTGGGCAAACAGCAGCAGGCGCGCGCCGCTGTCGGCGCACATCGCCGCCAGCGCGGCGTAGCGCGCACGGCGCGCGGCCGCTTCAACGCCCTCGCCCGCCTCTGGCTGCACCGACACCCGCCGCACGAAATAGCCGACCTGCCATTGCGCGCACAGCGCGGCGCAGAAGCGGTCCCAGTCGTCGGCATCCGCCTGCAGGCCGTGGTGGACATGCAGCGCCACCACGCGCGCGCCAACGCCCCACTCTGCCGCGGCCGCGCGGGCGGCATGCAGCAGCGCGACCGAATCGCGCCCGCCCGAGAGGGCCACCGCGATCGTCGCCGCGCCCGCGCCGCCGCCAGAAACAACAAAGGCCGCACCGGCCTGGAGGGCCTGTGCGACCTTGTCGGTCAGCCGGGCGGACGGGTCAGTCCTGGGCGCCGGTTTCCTTGAACTTGCCATAGCCGAGCAGGCGCTCGTAGCGGCGGGCCTGCAGCTCCTTCACGCTCATGCCCTGGAACTGGCGCAGCGACTCGGCCAGCGAGCGCTTGAGCATCGCCGCCATGCCCTTGTAGTCACGGTGCGCGCCGCCCAGCGGCTCGCTCACGATCTTGTCGATCAGGCCCAGCGCCTTCAGGCGGTGCGCGGTCAGGCCCAGCGCCTCGGCGGCTTCCGGTGCCTTCTCGGCCGTCTTCCACAGGATCGAGGCGCAGCCTTCCGGCGAAATCACCGCGTAGGTGGCGAACTGCAGCATCTGCACCACGTCGCCCACGGCAATCGCCAGCGCGCCGCCCGAACCGCCTTCACCGATGATGGTGGCGATCAGGGGCACCTTCAGGCCGGCCATCACGTACAGGTTATGGCCGATGGCTTCGGACTGGCCGCGCTCTTCGGCGTCGATGCCGGGGAATGCGCCCGGGGTGTCGACGAAGGTGAAGATCGGCAGGCCGAACTTGTCGGCCAGCTCCATCAGGCGCTTGGCCTTGCGGTAGCCCTCGGGCTTGGGCATGCCGAAATTGCGCAGGGCACGCTCTTTCGTGTCACGGCCCTTCTGGTGGCCGATGACCATGCACGCCTGGCCATTGAAGCGCGCCAGGCCGCCGATGATCGAAAGATCGTCGGCAAAGGTGCGGTCGCCGTGCAGCTCGTGGAAATCGGTAAAGATCTCGCGCACGTAGTCCAGCGTATAGGGACGCTGGGGGTGGCGGGCGATTTGCGCAACCTGCCACGGGGTCAGGTTGGCGTAGATGTCTTTGGTCAGCTGCTGGCTCTTGCCGGCCAGCCGCGAGATTTCTTCGGAAATATCGACAGCCGAATCGTCCTGCACAAAGCGCAGTTCTTCGATCTTTGCCTCGAGTTCGGCAATGGGCTGCTCAAAATCCAGGAAGGTGGTTTTCATAAAATCACACGTACCTGTCTGTGAAGGGGCGCATTCTACCGGAATTTGGTCGCTATCTTAGCGCCTGCCAGATAGCCCGGACTGCACCTGCCACTAAATTTTCTTGCCCCGATGCCTAATACGTCACTGGCAGCGGGTCGAGACTGCGCCACATATACCACGTGGCCACGGTTCGCCACGGCTCCCAGTTGGCCGCGACTTCGCGCGCCTCGCTGCGGGTGACGGGTTCGCCGCTGAAATAGTTGGCGGAAATCGCGTTGATCAGGCCGATGTCATCGAGGGGCAGCACATTGGGCCGCATCAGGTTGAACATCAGGAACATCTCGGCGGTCCAGCGGCCGATGCCTCGGATCTGCGTCAGTTCCGCGATCACCGCTTCGTCGTCCATCTGCGCCCATTCGGCGACATGCACCGTGCCCGCCTTGAAGTGGTCGGCCAGGTCGATCAGGTATTCCCCCTTGCGCTTGGACAGGCCGCAGCCAGCCAGCTTCTCGGGACCGGCGCGCAGGAACTGTGCCGGGGTCAGCTTGGGGCAGAGGGCATGCAGCCGCTCCCACACCGACTGCGCCGCCTTGACCGAGATCTGCTGGCCCACCACCGCGCGCGCCAGCGTGACGAACGGATCCCCGCGCGACACCAGGTGCGCCGGGCCGTAGGTGGGGATCATCTTGCGCAGGATGCGATCGCGCTTCATCAGGTCGGCGCAGGCCTCGTCCCAGTAGGCGGGGCGCACCGCATCGATGACGGTTTCGACCGGCAGCGGCACCGCATCCGCCTCGGGCAGCACGGCCTTTGCGTTGCGTGTGCCCTTGGCCGTGTCCTTGCCATCAGGCAGCGGCGCCTCGCTGGCGCCAGCCTTGCCCGGGCGCGGACCGGCCGCCTTCACCCGGCCCCTCGTGGCGGGAGGCGTGGCCGGCGGCGTGGCGGTGGCGGGCTTGCGCGCGGCAGCGTTCAAGCACGCCTCCACTCGGTGGCACCGCCCGGCTTGTCTTCCAGCACGATGCCCGCTTCCAGCAGTTGCGCGCGGATGCGGTCCGCTTCGGCAAAGTTGCGCTCCACCTTGGCGGTCTTGCGCGCGGCGATCAGCGTCTCGATCTGTTCCGGCGAGGTGCCGTCGTCGGACCTGCCGCCTTGCAGGAAGGTATGCGGATCGCGCTCGAGCAGGCCCAGCGTGCCCGCCAGCGCCTTGAGCTGGCGCGCGGCCGCGGTCGAGCCGGTGCGGTTGATCTCGCTGGCCAGGTCGAACAGCACCGACATTGCGATCGGCGTGTTGAAGTCGTCGCCCATGGCCTCGGCAAAGCGCCTGGCGTGCGGCTCGTCCCAGTCCACCGCGCAGCCGCCCGGCTGGCTGTCCTTGAGCGCCGTGTACAGGCGTGTCAGGGCGTGGCGCGCATCGTCCAGGTGCGCGTCGCTGTAGTTCAGCGGGCTGCGGTAGTGCGCGCGCAGGATAAAGAAGCGCACGACCTCGGCGTCGTACGACTTCAGGACCTCGCGGATGGTGAAGAAATTGCCAAGCGACTTGGACATTTTTTCGTCGTTGATGCGCACGAAGCCGTTGTGCATCCACATATTGACGAAGGGCTTGCCGCTGGCGCCTTCAGACTGCGCAATCTCGTTCTCGTGGTGCGGGAACTGCAGGTCGGCCCCGCCGCCATGGATGTCGAAATGCTCGCCCAGCAGCGTGCAGCTCATGGCGGAGCATTCAATGTGCCAGCCCGGGCGGCCGGCGCCCCATTTCGAGTCCCACTTGCTCTCGGGCGGCTCGCTGGCCTTGGCGGACTTCCACAGCACGAAGTCCAGCGGGTCCTGCTTGGCGTCGTTGGCGCTGACACGCTCGCCGGCGCGCAGGTCTTCCAGCGACTTGCCCGAGAGCTTGCCGTAGCCGTTGAACTTGCGCACCGAATAGTTCACGTCGCCGTCGCTGGCCTGGTAGGCCAGGCCCTTGGCTTCCAGCTTGCCGATCATGTCGAGCATCTGCGGCACGTAGTCGGTGGCGCGCGGCTCGTGGTCAGGGCGGATCACGCCCAGCGCGGCGGCATCCTCATGCATGTACTGGATAAAGCGCGTGGTCAGCTCGCCGATGGTCTCGCCGTTCTCGGCCGCGCGGCGGATGATCTTGTCGTCGATGTCGGTGATGTTCTGCACATACGTCACCTCGTAGCCGGCGGCACGCAGCCAGCGGTGCACCATGTCGAACACCACCATCACGCGAGCGTGGCCAACGTGGCAGTAGTCGTACACCGTCATGCCGCACACATACATGCGGACCTTGCCGGGTTCGATTGGCACGAATGGCTGTTTCTCACGCGCGAGCGTGTTGTAGATGTTCAGAAGCTGCATGAAACGAAGTGAGTGGTGAGAGGAGACTGCCGGGGTTCGCACAGCAGGCAGCGCGGGCCGTGGCGCCGGTTGCCCGGCGCCTGGCAGGCCGCCGGCGGCAACGCGGCCACTGGCGCAATTCCGTCGCGCCCCATATCTTACCGGAAGGCGGTGCGCTGGTTGCCCCCAGATCCGGCGCTGCCAGGCCGCGCGAGATGCCGCGCCGGCTGCCCCGGTGGCATCGCCCTTCGTGCCGGACTTGCCGCTTTGCTAGAATGCCGCGGAGTATAACGGACCTGTCCTCAATGAGCCTGCCGCTGCCCTCCCCGTCTTCTGCCATGTTCGCCGCCCCCGCGCGCCGACGCGGCCATCGCGCCGTACTGCCCCTGCTGGCCCTGGCCGCCGCGCTGGCGGCCCCTGCCTACGCGCAGAACGGCCCGCTGTCGCTGGCCGCGCCGACAGCGCCGGTCGGCGGCATCCAGTCGACCGACCCTGGCATGAGCGAGGCCCAGCAGGCCGCCAATGCGCGCCGCTACGACGAAGCCATCAAGGGCTTCGACCGCGTGCTGGCCGCCAACCCACGCAATGCGCAGGCACGCTTCCAGCGCGCCTGGGCCCTGGCCCAGTCCGGCCGCGAGGACGCCGCCATCCAGGCCCTTGCCGAGATGGCGCAGGACTTCCCGGAACTGCCCGAGCCCCATAACAACCTGGCGCTGCTCTACGCCAAGCGCGGCGACCTGAAGCGCGCCGAGGCCGAGTTGCTGCTGGCCACCGAAGTCAAGCCGGGCTTTGCCATCGGCTACACCAACCTGGGCGACGTCTACCGCCGCCTGGCCGAGCAGGCCTACACCGAAGCGCTGCGCCGCAATCCGGGCGATGCCCGCGCCAGCGCCGGCCTGCGCCAGCTGAACCCTGATGCCGCGTCGCCGGCGGCGCCGGCCAAGCCGGCTGCGCCCACCGGCACTGGCCGCAAGGCGACGCCAGCGCAGCGCCAGGCACCTGCCAGCGCCCCTGCCGCCAACTGACGGCCACCCATCCCAAGGTCCGGGCGCGGCACGCCCGGGCCATGTGCATCCAGACTTACCGGAGTTCCCTCATGATCCGTTCCCGTCGCATCGTCCTGGCCGGCCTGACCGCAGGCGCCCTGGCACTGTCCTCGTTCAGCGCGCTGGCTCAGCAAAAGGCCGCCGAGCGCGTCCAGTTCGTCACCAGTGCCGGCAAGTTCACCGTCGAGCTCTACCCCGAGGCCGCGCCCAAGACCGTCGCGAACTTCCTGGAATATGTGAAGAGCGGCTTCTACAGTGGCACCATCTTCCATCGCGTGATCAATGGCTTCATGGTGCAGGGTGGCGGCTTTGACCGCGACATGAAGGAAAAGCCCACCCGTGCGGCGATCCCGCTGGAAGCCCGCGGCGGCCTGAAGAACAAGGCCGGCACGGTGGCCATGGCACGCACCAGCGACCCCAACTCGGCCACCGCGCAGTTCTTCGTCAATGTGGTGGATAATCCGAATCTCGACTACCCGCAGCCGGACGGCAACGGCTACGCAGTCTTCGGCAAGGTAGTGGAAGGCATGGAGACGATCGACAAGATCAAGAGCGTGCCGACCACGGCCTACGGCCCCATGCGCAATGTGCCGGCCGCGCCGATCGTGATCGAGTCGGCCACCGTCGTCAAATAACATTACCGAACAGAGGAAATTCCATGTCCAAGGTCCAGCTCCACACCAACCAGGGTGTCATCACCATTGAACTCGACGCCGAAAAGGCCCCGAAGTCGGTCGAGAACTTCCTGTCGTACGTGCGCAAGGGCCACTACGACAACACCGTCTTCCACCGCGTGATCAAGAACTTCATGATTCAGGGCGGCGGCTTCGAACCCGGCATGAAGCAAAAGGGCACCGACGCCCCGATCGAGAACGAAGCCGGCAACGGCCTGAAGAACGACCGCTACACCGTGGCCATGGCGCGCACCAACGCCCCGCACTCGGCCACCGCGCAGTTCTTCATCAACGTGGTCGACAACGACTTCCTGAACTTCTCCTCGCCCACGCCGCAGGGCTTCGGCTATGCCGTGTTCGGCAAGGTGGTGGAAGGCACCGACGTGGTCGAGCAGATCAAGGGCGTGCGCACCGGCAGCTCGGGCTTCCACCAGGACGTGCCGCTGGAAGACGTGGTGATCGAGAAGGCCGTCATCGTCGAGTAAGCCGATGCCTGCCGATTGCGGTTCCGTGCGCATCCACGTGCCGGCATTCCCCTTCCGACACCGCGCATGACCTCAATCCCCCACACGCCGGTGGCCGGTCCCTTCGAGGCACAGGCGCCGGCGTGGTTCATTTCAGACCTGCACCTGACGCCCGGCATGCCCCGCACGCTGGCGGCCTTCGAGCGCACGCTCGAGCGCGCCGCGCAGCACGCGCGCACGCTCTTCATCCTGGGCGACTTCTTTGAATTCTGGATCGGCGACGAAGAAACCGACTCGCCCTTCGCGCAGCGCGTGACCGGCGCCCTGCGCGCACTGGCCGCGCGCGGCGTGGCCGTGTACCTGATGCACGGCAACCGGGACTTCCTGCTGGGCAAGCGCTTCGCCAGCGCTGCCGGTGCCAGCCTGCTGCCCGACCCCACCGTGATCCACTGTGCCGGCCAGCGCGTGGTGCTGAGCCACGGCGACATGCTGTGCATCGACGACGAACGCTATAACCGCTTCCGCCGCTGGACCCGCAAAGGCTGGGTGCAACGCGTGTTCCTGGCACTGCCGCTGCGCGCCCGTTTGTCGATCGCCCGCAAGCTGCGGGCAGACAGTGAAGGCAACCGCGCCAGGCAGTTGAGCGCGGGTGCGGCCGTGCCGGTGATCTATGGGGATGTGGCGCCCGCCGCCGCGGCCGAGTTGCTCGGCGCCGCCGGTGCGTCGCTGCTGGTGCATGGACACACGCACCGCCCGGCACGGCATGAAGACGCCGCCGGCGTGCGCTGGGTGCTCACTGACTGGGACCTGGATGGCGCCCATCCGCGCGCCGCGGTGCTGCAACTGGATCGCGACGGCTTCCGCCTGTTGCCGCAGACGGACTGAGCGGCAGCGCCGGCCCAGTCCCTGCCCCGCTCACTTCATCAGCCTGCGCAGTTCGCTCGCGTCGAAGGGATCGTTCGGCGTGTTCTCCAGGTGTTCGCCAAGCCGGTCGAGCGCGGCCAGCACCGTCTCGATGCGGTCGTGCTGGCGCGCCGCATTGTCGATCAGGCTCTTGAGCGCCAGCGACACCGGGTCGTCCGCGTTGGGCGTGATGCCGTAGGCCGAGAACTCCTGCCTGGCACCCTGCTGCGCGGACGGCGCATCCGGCAGGATGACGCGGGCCGGGATGCCCACGGCGGTCGCGCCCGGCGGCACGGGCTTGAGCACCACCGCGTTGGAGCCCACGCGCGCGCCGTCGCCCACCACGAATCCGCCCAGCACCTTGGCGCCCGCGCTCACCACCACGTTGGCGCCCAGCGTGGGGTGCCGCTTCTGGCCCTTGTACAGCGAGGTGCCGCCCAGCGTCACGCCCTGGTAGATGGTGCAGTCATCGCCGATCTCGGCGGTCTCGCCGATCACCACGCCCATGCCGTGGTCGATGAATACGCGCCGGCCCAGCTTGACCGCCGGATGGATTTCGATGCCGGTGAAAAACCGCGACCAGTGCGAGATCCAGCGCCCCAGCCAGTGGAAGCCCGCGTTCCAGCATCCATGCGCAAAGCGGTGGAACACCACGGCATGCAGGCCGGGGTAGCAGGTCAGCACTTCCAGGCGGCTGCGCGCGGCGGGATCGCGCAGCATGATCGTGTCGATATCTTCCTTCAGGCGAGAGAACATCTTGGTCGTGTCGTGTTGCCGCGCCGTGCGCCGCGCCACGCGGGCTGGTGCCCGGGGCAGGGTCGCCGGCGAGGTCAGTGGCCGGTGGGAACGGGATCAGGGAGTGTAAGTGATTTGCCGGACCCGCTTCGGGTGCCGGTGTTTGGCCCCTGATCCGTCAGGGACATTGCGGCGATGCTGCGATCAACATCGCGCGGGCAAGCGCAAACCCGCAGCCGCGGGACGACAGCGCGCGCGCTTGCCGCGCGTGCCTGCATCGCCCTGCATCGAATCGCTCCGGTTTGCTGCCACTGTCCTTGCTCCTGTCACCGGTCCTTGTGCGGGCCCGGCTGGTTCTGCGCGGCGATCAGCATATGCTTGGCGATGCCGCGCAGGATATTCACTTCCTCGCGCTCCAGGCCGCTGCGTGCCAGCAGCCGGCGCAGCCGGGTCATCAGCCTGCGCGGGTGGGACGGATCGAGAAAGCCAATCGCCTCCAGGCCCGTCTGCAGATGGCCGAACATGGCCTCGACCTGCTCGGCCGTGGCCGGCTCACCAGCATAGCCGATATTGGCGCCGGCGTCCGGGGCCGCCTCCAGCAGCGCCAGCCGCATCTCGTAGGCGATGAGCTGCACTGCCTGCGCCAGGTTCAGCGAGGTATAGGCGGGATTGGCGGGGATATGGGTGACGGCATTGCAGCGCTCGACCACTTCATTGGGCAAGCCGTAGCGCTCGTTGCCGAACACGAAGGCAACGCCGCCGCTGCCGGACAGCGTCTGGCGCGCGCGTTCCGCGGCCGCGCGCGGCAGCAGCCGCGGCGGGCCGAACTCGCGGTGGCGCGCGGTCATCGCCACGGTCAGCGCGGCGCCGGCCAGCGCCGCGTCGATCTGGTCGACAATGAGCGCGCCCGCCAGCACATCGTCGGCACCGCTGGCCATGGCAATGGCGTCAGGGTGCCGCAGCACATCCGGCTCACGTGGCGAGACCAGCACCAGGCTGCCAAAGCCCATGGTCTTGATCGCGCGTGCCACCGAGCCCACATTGCCCGGGTGGCTGGTTTCGACCAGCACGAAGCGCACGCGGCCGAAGGCGTTGCTGCCGGTGTCACCGCCTGCGCCATCGCTGTTGCCATCGGCAGCGGGCTGGCTCGTATCAATTGCCGGGTTCATATACAATTCGGGGTTCTTCTTTGGCGCGGCGCCAGGTTTTTGCTTGCTCGCGAGACTCTCGCGGCACATTTGCAGCAGAACCGGCGACGCCCGACGTTCTTCTACAATCCGTTGTGTTGTCAGCTGCCCATGAGCGGGCGTGCGGCGCTTTTGCGCCCCGCCGCGTCGTCGTGGCCGGCCTGGAGAGATTCATGCATCCGATGCTCAATATCGCCATCAAGGCGGCCCGCAAGGCGGGATCCATCATCAACCGCGCGTCACTCGACGTCGATCTGGTGCGCGTCTCGCGCAAGCAACACAACGATTTTGTCACCGAGGTGGACCGCGCCGCCGAAGCCGCGGTCATCGAGATCCTGCGCACGGCCTACCCGGAACACGGCATTCTAGCGGAAGAATCCGGCCAGTCCTGGGCCGAGGGCGAAGACGCCCGCGAGTACACCTGGGTCATCGACCCGCTGGACGGCACCACCAACTTCATCCACGGCTTCCCGCAATACGCGGTCTCGATCGCCCAGCTGCACCGCGGCACGCCCGTGCAGGCCGTGGTCTACGACCCGACCCGCGATGAGCTCTTCACCGCCAGCAAGGGCGCCGGCGCCTTCCTGAACAACCGCCGCATCCGCGTCACGCGCCGCGACAAGCTGGCCGACTGCCTGATCGGCACCGGCTTCCCGTTCCGCGACCTGGAAGGCATGGATGAATACCTGGAAATGTTCGCGCTGATGACGCGCAGCTGCGCCGGCCTGCGCCGCCCGGGCGCCGCCGCGCTGGACCTGGCCTACGTGGCCTGCGGCCGCCTGGACGGCTTCTTCGAGCGCGGCCTGAAGCCGTGGGACATGGCTGCCGGCATGCTGCTGATCACCGAATCGGGCGGCCTGGTCGGCAACTACGCCGGCGAACCGCGCCAGATGGAACAGGGCGAAGTGCTGGCCGGCAACCCCAAGGCGTTCGCCCAGATGGTGCGCCTGCTGTCGCCGTTCTCGCTGGACAACGCCAAGCCCGCCGCCTGATACCGGCACATGGCCTGACGGCCAACTCAGCCATACCCCGACGCCCGCCGCACCCCGGCGGGCGTTTTGCATGGCGCGCCCCGCCCGCCACCGCGCCTTGCACTGCAGACCTTTCTCATTCCCCAGACGACCATGATCCTCGTCAAGGTCGCTCCACCCTGCCCTCCCCAGAATGAAACCATGCGCCACGCCCCGTGCGCGCGGATCCAGCACAGGAGAGCCAGCATGTTTCCCGAATACCGCGACCAGATCACCACCCTGAAGACGCAGGATGCCCGCTTCGCGCGCCTGTTCCACCGCCACAACGCGCTGGACCAGGAAATCCACAACATGGAGTCCGGGCTGGTGCCGGCCTCCACCTTCGAGATCGAGCGGCTGAAGAAAGAGAAGCTCCTGCTCAAGGACCAGCTCTACGAGATCCTGCGCAACACCGCAGCCTGACGGAGGACCGCAGATGACCGATCGCGACACCATCCAGTCCTCCCACGCCGCCACCCCGCCACGTGCCCGCGCCACGGCCAGGGGCGACGTGCTGCCCACCAACTCGGCGCTTTCCGCCCAGCGCAATGAAGTCGACAGCGCCGTCGATGCCGCGGTGCAGCTGGCGGCCAGCAGCATGCAGGACATCCTGGCCAGCCGCGCCGGCCACGGCGCCGACATGCTCGACGCCATGCGCACGCTGCTTGACGGCCTGGCGCCCGACGAGGCCGCGCAGCTGCGCAGCCTGATCCTCGAGGGCGATCCCGCCACGTGGCAAGCCGGCCGCAAGCGCCATCCGGACGATGAGCTGTCCGCGGGCTGGCGCGAAGGCGCGTACCCGTACCAGAACCTGATGTCCCGGCGCAATTACGAAAAGCAGAAGTACCGCCTGCAGGTGGAGCTGCTCAAGTTCCAGGCCTGGGTGCGCGAGACCGGCCAGCGCGTGGTGATCGTGTTCGAAGGCCGCGACGCCGCCGGCAAGGGCGGCACCATCAAACGATTCATGGAACACATGAACCCGCGCGGCGCGCGCGTGGTGGCGCTGGAAAAACCCTCTGAGTCCGAGCGCGGGCAATGGTACTTCCAGCGCTATGTGCAGCACCTGCCGTCGGCCGGCGAGATCGTGCTGTTCGACCGCTCCTGGTACAACCGCGCCGGCGTGGAGCACGTGATGGGCTTCTGCTCGCAGCGCGAATACCAGGACTTCCTGCAGCAGGCGCCGGACTTCGAGCGGCATCTGGTACGCAGTGGCATCCACCTGTTCAAGTTCTGGTTCTCGGTCAGCCAGAAGGAACAGCGCCGGCGCTTCCGCGAGCGCGAGATCCACCCGCTCAAGCAATGGAAGCTGAGCCCGGTCGACGTTGCCTCGCTGGACAAATGGGACGACTACACCCAGGCCAAAGAGGCGATGTTCGCCCACACCGACACCGCCGATGCGCCGTGGACGGTAATCCGCTCGGACTGCAAGAAGCGCGCGCGGCTCAATGCGCTGCGCTCCATCCTGTCGCGCTTCCCCTACGGCAACCGGGACACCACTGCCATCGGGCAGCCCGATCCGCTGATTGTGGGACGCGCGCTGGCCAACTGAACTCGCCCCCTACTCCCGCATTTCTTCCGTTTTCCCTTTACCGAGGCCCCTATGTTCAAGCACATCCTGCTGCCCGTCGACGGTTCCGAGCTTTCCCAGAAGGCCGTGTCCGCCGCCATCCAGTTTGCCCGCACCGCCGCGGCGCGCCTGACGCCCTACATGTGCGTGGAGACCTACCCCTACATGGTGGGCAGCGACAGCACCCATGAGAGGCGCGACGTGTTCCAGCAACGCGTGGAAGCACTGGCGCGCCAGGAACTGGTCAAGATCGAGGCTGCGGCGGCAATGGCCGGCGTCCCCTGCGCGGGCCACGTCTCGGCCGCCAGCGCCCCGTATCACGGCATCATCAACGCTGCCCGGGACCTGGGTTGCGACGTCATCTTCATGGCCTCGCACGGCCGCAAGGGCATCAGCGGGCTGCTGCTGGGCAGCGAGACGCAGAAGGTGCTGACCCACAGCGACGTGCCGGTGCTGGTGTTCCGCTGACGGCACGCCGCTGACCCCGCCGCCGTGCCAGATCCGGCCCACGCGGCGCGGCAACCGGTGCCCCGTGCTGTACCATATCGCCCATATTCGAAAACGCCCCTTCGCGCCCTGGCCCCAGGCCGCCGGATGACCGCCCGGACGCCCCGCGCGGCCGCCATCCGGCTTGCGCAAGGCGGTGATCCGAGCGGAGCGGGCAGCATCACGCAGGCCCACCGCCAGACAGGCTAAATGGCAATGGGATTGCAGAAGAAAACCGACCCGGAACAGGCGCAGGCAGATTCGTCCGCGAGCCGTCACACGCCAATGATGTTGCAGTATCTCCGCATCAAGGCAGACCACCCCGACACCCTGCTGTTCTACCGCATGGGTGACTTCTACGAACTCTTCCACGACGATGCCGAAAAGGCCGCGCGCCTGCTGGACATCACGCTGACCGCGCGCGGCGCCTCCAACGGGGTACCGATCCGCATGGCCGGCATCCCCTTCCATTCGGCGGACCAGTACCTGGCGCGCCTGGTGAAGCTGGGTGAATCCGTGGCGATCTGTGAGCAGATCGGCGACCCGGCCACCAGCAAGGGGCCGGTGGAGCGCAAGGTGGTGCGCATCGTCACCCCGGGCACGCTGACCGATGCCGCGCTGCTGCCGGACAAGGCCGATACCTTCCTGATGGCGGTGCACCAGCAGACCACGCGCCGCGGCGTCAGCAAGACCGGGCTGGCATGGCTGAACCTGGCCAGCGGCGAGCTGCGCCTGATGGAATGCGAGGCGGCGCAACTGGGCCGCGAGCTGGAGCGCATCCGCCCGGCCGAGCTGCTGTACGCCGATGGCATCGAGCTGCCCGCGCTGGCGTGCGCGCGTACCCGCCTGCCCGAATGGCATTTCGACCAGGACGCCGGCACGCGCCGGCTGCGCGAGCAGCTGGGCGTGGCCAGCCTGGACCCGTTCGGCTGTGCCGGGCTGGGTGCCGCGCTGGGCGCGGCCGGCGCGCTGCTGAACTACGCCGCCACCACGCAGGGCCAGTCGCTGCGCCATGTGCAGGGCGTGAAGGTGGAGCGCGAATCGGAATATGTCGGCCTGGATTCCGCCACGCGGCGCAACCTGGAACTGACCGAGACCCTGCGCGGCGGCGAGTCGCCGACGCTGTTCTCGCTGCTCGACACCTGCTGTACGGCCATGGGCAGCCGCGCGCTGCGCCACTGGCTGCACCACCCGCTGCGCGACCCGGCGCTGCCGCAGGCACGCCAGCAGGCCATCGGCGTGCTGATCGACCAGGGCACCGATGCCCTGCGCGCGGCGCTGCGCCGGCTGGCCGACGTCGAGCGCATCACCTCGCGGCTGGCGCTGCTCAATGCGCGGCCTCGCGACCTGTCCTCGCTGCGCGACACGTTGCGCGCGCTGCCGGACGTGCAGGCCTGCATCCGCGATGACCAGGGCAGCACCTTGCTGGCGCAGACCCTGCACGACCTGGCCGTGCCGCAGGACTGCCTGGACCTGCTGGTGCGCGCCGTGGCCGAAGAGCCGGCCACCGTGGTGCGCGACGGCGGCGTGATCGCGCGCGGCTACGATGCCGGCCTGGATGAACTGCGTGACATCTCCGAGAACTGCGGCCAGTTCCTGATCGACCTGGAAGTGCGCGAACGCGCCCGCACCGGCATTGCCAACCTGCGCGTCGAGTTCAACCGCGTGCATGGCTTCTATATCGAGGTCACCAACGGCCAGGCCGACAAGGTGCCCGACGACTACCGCCGCCGCCAGACGCTGAAGAATGCCGAGCGCTACATCACGCCTGAGCTGAAGGCCTTCGAGGACAAGGCGCTGTCGGCACAGGACCGCGCGCTCGCGCGCGAGAAGCAGCTCTACGACGGCCTGCTGCAGGCGCTGTTGCCGCATATCGGCGAGCTGCAGCGGGTGGCGGGCGCGCTGGCGCGGCTGGACGTGCTGACGGCGCTGGCCGAGCGCGCGCAGACGCTGGACTGGTCCGCGCCGGAGCGCGTCGCCGAGAACGTGGTCGACATCGTGCAGGGCCGCCATCCGGTGGTCGAAGGGCAGCTCGCAGCGGAGTCGGTGGCGTTCATCGCCAACGACTGCCAGCTCAATGAAGCGCGCAAGCTCTTGCTGATCACCGGCCCGAACATGGGCGGCAAGTCGACCTTCATGCGCCAGACCGCACTGATCGTGCTGCTGGCCTGCGTGGGCGCCTACGTGCCGGCACGGCGCGCGGTGATCGGGCCGATCGACCGCATCTTTACCCGCATCGGCGCCGCCGATGACCTCGCGGGCGGTCGCTCCACCTTCATGGTCGAGATGACCGAGGCCGCCGGCATCCTGCACCACGCGACCCCGGCTTCGCTGGTGCTGATGGACGAGATCGGACGCGGCACCTCGACCTTCGACGGGCTGGCGCTGGCCTGGGCAATCGCGCGCCACCTGCTGTCGCACAACCGCAGCCATACACTCTTCGCCACACATTACTTCGAGCTGACGCAGCTGCCGCAAGAGTTCCCGCAGGCAGCCAACGTGCACCTGTCGGCGGTCGAGCATGGCGATGGCATTGTCTTCCTGCACGCGGTGCAGGACGGCCCCGCCAGCCAGAGCTACGGCCTGCAGGTAGCGCAGCTGGCCGGCGTGCCGCAGCCGGTGATCCGCGCCGCGCGCAAGCACCTGGCCTGGCTGGAGCAGCAATCGGCCGACGCCACGCCCACGCCGCAGCTGGACCTGTTCGCGGCACCGCCAACGCCCGAGGACGACGAGGACGACTTCGGCGCCGCCCCGGCGACCGTGCCCGCGCCGCTGGCACCCGCGCTCGCACCCGAACCGGCCGCGCTGGTCGATGCGCTGGCCGGCCTGGACCCCGACACCCTGACGCCGCGCGCCGCGCTGGAGGCGCTGTACCGGCTCAAGGCACTGGCAGGCGAGGCGCTCGACGCCGCATGAACGCTGCACGCCGTGCCCTGCTTGCCATGCTGCTGCCGCTGCTTTGCACGGCCGGCATGGCATGGGCCGCGCCCGCGGGCCGCGGCGCCAAGGCACCGGCCCGGCCACAGCTGACACGCATCGCGCTGATCGCCGACCTGCCCCAGTGGCCGGCCGCGGAGGCCAACGCGGCAGCACTGCTCGACTACTTCGGCGAGCGCAAGCTGGACCTGGTCATTCATGCCGGCGGCATCAAGGGCGATACGGAATCGTGCAGCGATGCGGTGCTGGGCAGCCGCCAGCAACTGCTGGACCAGTCGCCGCTGCCGCTGGTCTACGTGCCCGGCGAGACCGACTGGTCCGAATGCCGGCTGCCGGTCAACGGCAGCTTTGACGCGGTCGAGCGCCTGAACCGGCTGCGTGAGCTGTTCTTCCCTGAGGACGCCACGCTCGGCCGGCATCCGCGGCCGCTGCTGCGGCAGTCGGACCAGGCGCTGTTCCGCAGCTTCCGCGAAAACATGCGCATGGAGGTGGGCGATATCCTGCTCGTCGGCATGAACCTGCCGGGCGACAACAACCACTACCGCAACGAAGGCGGGCGCAACGGCGAGTTCGAGGACCGGCGCGAGGCCAACCGCCAGTGGCTGGCGCGCGCGTTCTCGGTGGCGCGGCAACGCGACATGAACGGCATCGTGGTGGTGGTCCACGGCGACCCGCATTTTGCCAACGGCTGGGAGAAGAAAGGCCGCCTGACGCTGCTGGACGGCTTCATGCGCCACCGCACCCGCGATGGCTACCTGGAATTCAAGCGCCAGCTGCGCGAGCTGGCCGGTCGTTTCCGCGGCCAGGTGCTGCTGGTGCATGCGGGCGGAAACGGGGCCGACAACGGCTTCGGCATCGACAAGCCGCTGCGCGATGCGGCCGGCAAGGTCATGCAGAACTTCACGCGCGTGTCGCTGCCCACCAGCACGGTCTCGCAATGGGCCGAGCTGGTGATCACGCCTGGCGCGGCGTCACCATTCGCGGTCATGCTCAAGGACGCACCGGCGTTGCACTGAGACGGCTTGCCGCCCGAAAACCAAAAAAAGCCGGCTGCGGCCGGCTTTTTCATGGGGTGCGGAAATACGATCAGTGCAGCGTGCGCGGCGTGTCGTCGTCCTCGTCCTCATCCACGACTTCAACGCCGGAGGCGCCATGGGCGTGGCCGTGCTCGATTTCGTCGGCGGTGGCCTCGCGGACTTCAGAAACTTTCAGCCAGAAGCGCAGCGCCATGCCGGCCAGCGGATGGTTGCCATCCAGCACGACCTTGTCCTCGGCCACGTCGGTCACCGTGTAGATGACGGAGTCCTCTTCGTCGCCGTCCTCGGGCATGCCTTCAAACTGCATGCCGACTTCCAGCGGCTCGGGGAAGCGGTTGCGCGGCTCGACCTTCACCATATCGGCGTCGTAGTCGCCGAACGCGTCTTCCGGCTCCAGCTGCAGCTGGGTCTCGAAGCCCGCGTCATGACCGTCGAGCGCTTCCTCGATCTTGGGGAACGTGCCATCATACCCGCCGTGCAAATAGACCATGGCTTCATCTGACTCCTCGATCAGATTGCCTTGCGTGTCCGATAGCTTGTACATCACGGACACCACAGTATTCTTAGCGATTTTCAATTCTTGACTCCATGAACGATTCCGCATTATACGCGCAGGCCCTGCCCCCTGGCCCCGTCGATCCAGACACTCCGCTCGACCTGCTTGGTGGCATGACGCCTGCTGCATTCATGCGGGATGTCTGGCATCGCAAGCCCCTGCTGATTCGACAGGCAGTACCCGGAATCGTGCCGCCTGTGTCGCGCGAGGCTCTTTTCGACCTGGCCGACAGCGACGACGTCGAATCGCGCCTGGTGACGCACTTCCGCAACCGCTGGAAACTCGCGCATGGCCCATTTGCGCGCGAAAACCTGCCCGGCGTCAAGGCCCGCCAGTGGACCCTGCTGGTGCAAGGGGTAAATCTGCACGACGCCGGCGCTGCGGAACTGATGGGCCGCTTCCGTTTCGTGCCCGACGCTCGCCTGGATGATCTGATGATCAGCTACGCCACCGACGGCGGCGGCGTGGGCCCGCACTTCGACTCCTACGACGTGTTCCTGCTGCAAGTCTCGGGCCGGCGTCGCTGGCGCATTTCGTCGCAGACCAGCCTTGAGCTGATCCCGGACATGCCGCTGAAGATCCTCGCCGACTTCAACGCGGAACAGGAATGGGTGCTCGAACCCGGCGACATGCTCTACCTGCCCCCGCAATATGCGCACGATGGCATTGCCGAGGGCGAATGCATGACCTGCTCGATCGGCTTCCGCGCGCCGGCCTACCGCGAGCTGGCCGGGCATTTCCTGGCCTGGCTGTCTGAAACGGTCGAAGACAACGAAGACCTCGGCGGCCGTTATGCCGACGCCGGCGAGCGCGCCGCCACGCGGCCCGCGCAGTTGCCCGCCGGCATGGCCAAGGCAGTCGCCGAGCGGCTCAAGGCGCTCCAATGGAATAGCCAGATGGTGTCTGAATTCCTCGGCAGCCATCTGTCCGAACCCAAACCTGGCGTTGAATTTGCAGAGATACCTGACATGCCGTTGCGCCGTTATGCGACACTGGCGGCCCACCATGGTGTCGTACTGCCATCGGCATCGATTGCTCTTTACGACCGCGCGAATTTCTTCCTCAATGGAGAAGCCTACGAGCCGCCGGCCGAACTGATGCAGTGGCTGAAAAAGTTGGCCGATTATCGGCAGCTTAGTGGCGAAGATGTTGCGGCGTGCGCGGATCTACCCGATCTGATGGAAACTTTCCATCACTGGACGCTGGAAGGATGGCTGCAATTGGGTCCGCGGCTGTAATAATGCGTAACATTGCGAATCAGTAAATTTCGGCGCTACACAAGCCGGGAAAACGCGGATATAATCGTTGGCTGGCTAGTACTGTGGACCATTGCATTTGTCGGGACCCGGGAGGGCCTCTATTTTGCAGTTCAAGAGCGATAATTACCGGTAATTATTCATCGCCTGTTTTCCGTTATTACAAGTTAAAGGACGAACAATGAAGAAGTCTCTCCTGATCGCATCGCTGCTGGCCGCTGTTGCTCTCGCCGCTTGCGGCAAGAAGGAAGAAGCTGCCGCTCCGGCCGCTGACACGGCTGCTCCGGCTGCTGCCGCTCCGGCTGCTGAAGCTTCGGCTCCCGCTGCTGCAGCCCCGGCTGCTGCGGCTGCTGACGCTTCGGCTCCCGCTGCTGAAGCCCCGGCTGCTCCGGCTGCTGACGCTTCGGCTCCGGCTGCCAAGCAGTAATCGGTTCCTGACCGATGAAAAAACCGGCCTTCGGGCCGGTTTTTTTATTTGGGCGCCGCTACCGCACTGCGCCCTGCTGCATCCAGGTATCCCTCAGGCGCGCACCGCCTGCCAGTCCAGGCCCTCGTCCTGGTCTGCCACCAGCACCTCGGTCGGCAGCGCACCCAATGCCACCGCCAGCGCCCCGGTTGCCAGCTCACGCGTATTGTTCTGCTTGCTGAGGTGGGCCGCGACCACGCGGTTCAGGCCGGCATGGGCAACTTGCGCCAGGATACTGGCCGCCACTTCATTGGCCAGGTGGCCGAAGTCCCCGCCGATGCGCCGCTTCAGCGAAGCCGGGTAGACCGAATTGCGCAGCATCTCGCGGTCATGGTTGCATTCCAGCACCAGCGCATCCACGCCTGCCAGGCGCGCCGTCACGTAAGGCGTCTCCATGCCCGCATCGGTCAGCACGCCCAGCCTCGCCTGCCCGTCCGACAAGACGAACTGCAGCGGCTCGCGCGCATCGTGCGGCACGGTGTACGGCAGCACCTGCAGTCCGCCGATGGCAATGGCATGGTCGGCGCAGCAGACGCGCACGTCGGCCGCATCGGCGCCGCGCAGGTGCGAGGTCGCCAGCCAGGTGCCGTGGCTGGTGTAGACCGCCAGGCGATGGCGGGCGGCAAAGGCATAGGCCGAGCCGACGTGGTCGCCATGCTCATGCGTGACCAGCACGGCGTCGAGCTGGTCCGGCGCGACGCCCAGGCGCTCCAGGCGCCGGGCGGTCTCGCGGATGCCGAAGCCGCAGTCCAGCAGCACGCGCGTGGTGGTGGTGTCTTCGCGGGATTCGATCAGCAGCGAGTTGCCCTCGCTGCCGCTGCCGAGGAAGGCGAAGCGCATCATGGCTGCGCCCTCCCCGCCAGGCACCGGCCAGGACGGCCGGCTGGCAAGCCAGCAGTCATGCGCCGGCTCAGTGCAGTTGCTCGTCGATCAGCGACAGGATGCGCTTGCCGATTTCGCCGTTCTCAGGCTGGCCGGCATCGTTGAGCACCGTCACCAGCGTGCCGCTGCCCGTGCCCTTGAGCGCCACGCGATACTTCTTGGCGGTCTTGCCATCGTCCGGCTTGGTGAACAGCTTGGAGAAGAAGCCGCGGCTGTCGGCGACGGTGCGCGGGTCGACATAGCGCACGTAGTACAGGCCCTGGCCGCGGTCGCGGTCCTCAACGGTGAAGTTCACGCGGTCCAGCGACAGGCCGACCGAGCGCCAGGCGCGGTCGAACGGTTCGGGCAGCTGCAGCGCCGGGGCGCCGTTGACCTGGGCCAGGTACGACTTGGCCGGCGCGGCGCCATCGGCACCAGCAGCGGCGGCTGCGGTGCCGGCAGCGGCGGCCGTGCCCGCAGCGGCTGCGGTATTGCCCGCCGCCGCCGGGTTCTTGGCCATGCGGTCGGCCTGTTCCTTCTGCACGCCCAGGCGCTGGGCCAGGCGCGACAGGAATTCGGCTTCCAACTCAGGATCGGCCGGACGCGGGGTCCAGACCGTGCTCGACTTGTCGATGCCGGTCAGCTGCTCCTGCGCACCGCGGTGGCTGATGAAGACTTCCAGCGTGCCGTTCTGCGCGCGCTCGACGCGGGTGCGGAACTTGTCGCGCTCCGAGGTCGAGTACAGGCCGTCGAAGACCTTGCCGATGGTGTTGCGGATGATGTCCTGCGGGATCTTGGCGCGGTTCTCGGCCCAGTCCGTTTCCATGATGCCGGTCTCGGGCGAGTCCTGCACCAGCAGGAAACCGCTTTCCTGCCAGAAGCCGCGCAGCTGCTGCCACAGCTGATCGCCGCGCATGCCGTTGCTGATCACCAGCCAGCGCTGGTTGCCGTCGCGCTCCATGCGGATGCCCTGGGCGGAGGGCAGCACGTTCTCGCTCGGGGATTGCTCGCGCACCTTGGTGGCCTGGCTGTACGTCGACAGCGTCGAGGTGCCGTTCGCATCGGGCACCGAATAGCGGCGATCGCCCTCCAGCTTGGTCAGGTCGGGCGGGATATCCAGCGTAGGCGTGCGCTTCGAGGCCGACGACTTGTAGTCGATCTTGTCCGGCTGCATCGCTTCGTTGATGCTGCTGCAGCCGGTGATCACGCCAGCGGCGAGCACGGGCACAACCAGGGCGGCGCGGCGGACTTGCGTCGCGCCGCGGCGGTTAAGCTTCAGTTTCATTGACACGCAATCCTAGTAGGTGGAGCGACAGCAGGACGCCGCGAAAGATCAAGCCAGCAGGCCGGCGGCGGCCAGTGCCTTGCGTACATAGTCATAGTTGCCCTCGGACAGCGGGGTCAGCGGCAGGCGGATACCGCCTTCCATCCTGCCCATCTGCTGGAGCGCCCACTTGACCGGGATCGGGTTGGCCTCGATGAACATGGCCTGGTTCAGCCCGATCAGCTCCATGTGCAGGCGGCGCGCGGTGACGACGTCGCCCTTGAGCGCCGCGACGCACATTTCGTGCATCTTGCGCGGTGCCACGTTGGCGGTGACCGAGATATTACCGTGGCCGCCCAGCAGGATCAGCGCAACCGCGGTGGGGTCGTCGCCACTGTAGATGGCAAAGCCTTCCGGCGCGTCCTTGATCAGCTGCGCGGCGCGGTCGATATTGCCCGTCGCTTCCTTGACGCCGACGATGCCCGGCACCTGCGCCAGGCGCAGGATGGTCTCGTTGTTCATGTCCGCGACCGTACGGCCCGGCACGTTGTACAGCAGCACCGGCAGCTCCACCGCTTCGGCGATGGTGCGGAAATGCCGGTACATGCCTTCCTGGGTCGGCTTGTTGTAGTACGGCACGACCTGCAGCGACGCATCGGCGCCCACCTTCTTGGCGAAGGCGGTCAGCTCGATGGCCTCCCTGGTGGAGTTGCCGCCGGTGCCCGCGATGATCGGGATGCGCTTGCCGGCCTGCTCCACGGCAACGCGGATCAGTTCGCAGTGCTCCTCGACGGAAACCGTCGGGGACTCGCCGGTGGTGCCCACGATCACGATGCCGTCGGTGCCTTCGGCCACGTGCCAGTCGACCAGTGCGCGCAGGGCCGGGAAGTCCAGGCTGCCGTCTTCATGCATCGGGGTAACGATGGCGACGATGCTGCCGGTAATCTGTGTCATAAGGTTAAGGAATTCGGGATGCGAATAACGGGATTGTACCGGAACCGCAGGCCGCTTCGACCGCCGCCCGGACAGGGGTTGATACCAACTGTTTCAACGTGTGCAGCGGCATTCTCGCCGACAGCGCCATGCCTGGCTCAGGCGTCGAGCCGGTAGCGTGCCGGCGCAGGCGCATCGGCGCCCGCAGCCGCCTCGCGCACCGCACATATCCGCTGCACGAAGGCTGTTTTCGGCACTTCGACCAGGCCATCCTCATAGGCGACCACACGCAGGCCATACTGGCGCGCCACTTCGAGCAATTCGCCCGGCCGCAGCAGGAAATCCGGCCGCGACGGCTTGCCGACGGTTTCATTGCCTGCGGCAAAGGTCTCATGGATCCATACGCCGCCCGGCGCCAGCGCCGCCGCCAGGTGTGGCCACAGCGGCCGGTGCAGGTAATTGGTGACGACGATGGCGTCGAACGGCGCCTCGCCGGCCAGCGGCCAGGCGCCCTGCTCCAGGTCGGCCTGCCGGCCGGTCACGCCGGCCGGCAGGCCGGCGATGGCCTCGGCGTCGCGGTCGACGGCCAGCACCGGATGGCCGCGCGCCGCCAGCCAGGCGGCATGGCGGCCGCTGCCGCAGGCCAGGTCCAGCACGCGGGCGCCGGGGCGCAGCAGGCGGGCCCAGCGGGCAACCCAGGCGGAAGGGGCCGAAAGCCCGGCATGCGATAGCGTCATGGCGTTCCCCGGCACGTCAATGCAGCAGCATCACAATCGGGCGCAGCAGCAGCTCGATCAGCGACATCAGCACATTGACCACCGGCGTCATCCAGACCGTGGTGATCACGCCCGCGGCCACCAGCGCCAGCACCACGAAGATGCCGTATGGCTCGATGCGCGACACCGCGCGGGCAATGCCCTGCGGCAGCAGCGCGGTCAGCACGCGGCCGCCGTCCAGCGGCGGCACCGGGAACAGGTTGAAGGCCGCCACCACCAGGTTGACGCGCACGCCCGCCAGCGCCATCTCGCCGAAAAACGGCTCGCGCACGCCGCCCCAGGTCAGGCCGATGGCCAGCAGCACCCAGACGAAGGCCTGCACCACATTGCTGGCCGGCCCGGCCAGCGCCACCCACATGCCGTGCCAGCGCGGGTTGCGCAGGCGCTCGAACGCCACCGGCACCGGCTTGGCATAGCCGAACACGAACTGGCCGCTGGTCATGATGTAGAGCAGCAGCGGCACCGCGATTGTGCCGATCGGATCGATATGGCGGATCGGGTTCAGGCTGACGCGCCCGAGCGCATAGGCCGTGTCGTCGCCGAACAGCTTGGCCACGTAGCCGTGCGACGCCTCATGCAGCGTGATGGCGAACAGCACCGGCAGGGCATAGACCGCGAAGGTCTGGATAAGGGAGGAATCCATGGTCCCTATTGTAACGGCCCGGCGCCTCCCGGGCGCACGCTTGTGCACCCGACAAGCGGGGTGGCAGCGCCTGGGGAACTCAGAGCCCGAAGCGCTCGACGTCGCCGCGGCCCGCGCGGATCAGCTCGGGCTCGCCGCCGGTCAGGTCGATCACCGTGGTCGGCTGCGCCGGCGCCGGGCCGCCGCACACCACCAGGTCAAGCTGCTTCTCCAGCCGCGCGCGGATTTCCGCCGGGTCGTTGAGCGGCTCTTCGTCGCCCGGCATCTGCAGCGTGGCCGAGATCAGCGGCTCGCCGGTCTCGCCCAGCAGTGCCAGCGGAATCGCGTGTTCAGGCACGCGCACGCCGATGGTCTTGCGCGCCGGGTGCGACAGCCGCCGCGGCACTTCCTTGGTGGCTTCCAGGATGAACACGTACGGGCCCGGCGTGGCGCCCTTGAGCCAGCGGTACTGCCGGTTGTCGACGCGGGCAAAGTTGCCGAGCTCGGACAGGTCGCGGCACATCAGCGTCAGGTGGTGGCGGTCATCGATGCCGCGCAGCCGGCGCAGGCGCTCGACGGCGCCCTTGTCGTCGAGCCGGCAGGCCAGCGCATAGCTGGAATCGGTCGGCAGCGCAATCAGGCCGCCCTTCTGCAGGATCTGGGCGGCCTGCTTGACCAGGCGCGACTGCGGATTGAGCGGATGGATCTCGAAGTACTGTGACATGGACCAGGGTGGCGGATTCAGACAGATCGGAGCGGAATCTGGGGGGTACCCCGGCCAGGCCGGGCTTGCGTCTACCAGTCGTGCCAGACCGGCGTCACCGTCGGCGGCAGCGGCGGCAGCTTGCCCAGCTCAACGCGCCCTTCGCCGGGGCCGTGGAAGTCCGTGCCGCGCGAGGCCAGCAGCCCGTAGTGGCGGGCCACCTCGGCATAGCGGCGGTACTGGTCGGGCGTGTGGCTGCCGGTCACGACCTCGACGGCGCCACCGCCCAGGGCGGTGAATTCATCGAACAGCGCGTCGTGCTGGGTATCGGTGTAGTTGTAGCGGCCCGGGTGCGCGATCACGGCGATGCCGCCGGCGGCGCGGATCCAGCCGACTGCGTCGCCCAGGCTGGCCCAGCGGTGGCCGACATAGCCGGGGCGGCCCTCCGACAGGTATTTGCTGAAGACGTCGCCGACGGTGGCGCAACGGCCCTGGTCGACCAGCCAGCGCGCAAAGTGCGTGCGCGAGATCAGGTCCGGGTTGCCCACGTGCTGCAGCGCCCCTTCATAGGCGCCGGTGATGCCCACTTTTGCCAGCGCGTCAGCGATATCGCGCGCGCGGCGCGCGCGGCCCGAGCGGGTATCGGTCAGGCCATCGATCAGCTCCGGGCAGAACGGGTCGATCTGCAGCCCGACGATATGCACGGTCTGCCCGGCCCAGGTCACCGAGATTTCCACGCCCGGCACATAGCGCATGCCGAATTCCTCGGCCGCGGCACGCGCCTCGGCCTGCCCGCCCAGTTCGTCGTGGTCGGTCAGCGCCCAGAACGCGACACCCGCGTCGCGGGCGATTTCCGCGATGGCGCGCGGCGCCAGCGTGCCGTCAGACACGGTGGAATGGCAATGCAGGTCGGCATTGATGGCGTGGGCGTTTTGCATGGGGCCATTCTACTCCCGTCGCCCCCTCCATGCGTGACGCCGGCGCACCCTGGGGAAGCCATGCCAAAGCCCTGCCGGCAACGCTGGCGTCGGCGGAAACGGGCGATGTGCGGGGTATAGTCGGGCCTTGCACCGTCTTTTTGCGGGCACCTGGCGTGCCCGCCATGCCCAATGCCCACCGCTACCCCCCTCGCAGCCGCCCCCGTCACCACCACCGATGTCCTGATCGTGGGCGCCGGCCCAGTCGGGCTCTTTGCCGCGTTCCAGGCCGGCGTGCTCGGCCTCAAATGCGAGCTGATCGATGTGCTGGACCGCGCCGGCGGCCAGTGCACCGAGCTCTATCCCGAAAAACCGATCTACGACATCCCCGCCGTGCCGGGCTGCCTGGCGCAGGACCTGGTCGACCGGCTGCTGGAGCAATGCGCGCCGTTCGCCTTCCCGATGCACTTCGGCCAGCGCGCGGAAAGCGTGTCTGAAATCCCGGCACAGCCCGCGCCGGAGAAACATGCCGCGCACGAACGCCTGCTGGTGACCACCGACGGCGGCAAGCGCTTCGACGTCGCCGCGGTGCTGGTCTGCGCCGGCGTGGGCGCGTTTGCGCCGCAGCGCGTAGCGCTGCCGGAAGCGCCGGCGCTGGAAGGCCGCCACGTGCACTATGCCGTGCGCGATGTGTCGCGCTTTGCCGGCAAGCGCGTGGTGGTGGCCGGCGGCGGCGACTCGGCGCTGGACTGGGCGCTGGCGCTGCGCAAGGTGGCCGCGCGCGTGACGCTGCTGCACCGGCGCGAAGGCTTCCGCGCGGCCGACGGCACCGTCGCGGAAATGCACGAGGCGGTGGCGGCCGGCGAGATGGATTTCGTGGTCGGCATGCTCGGCGCCCTGCGCACCGAAGGCCAGGACGGCCCGCTGACCGAGGTCGAGGTGCGCACCCGCGACGGCAGCACGGTGCTGCCCGCCGATGAACTGGTGGCGCTGTACGGCCTGGTGTCCGAGCCGGGCCCGATCGCGCACTGGGACATGGACATGCGCGCCGGCCGCATCCTGGTCGACACCACCACTTATGAAAGCTCGCGCCGGGGCATCTTTGCCGCGGGCGATATCGCCTATTACACCAACAAGCAGAAGCTGATCCTGTCAGGCTTCCACGAGGCCGCGCTGGCGCTGCGCCGCGCCTACCACTACGCCTTCCCGGAAAAGGCGCTGGTGCACGTGCACACCAGCAACAACGCCGCGCTGAAGGAAAAGCTGACGCACGCCTGAGCGGCGGCGGCAGCGCTCACACCGCGCTGCAGAACGACTCCACCAGCTCCGCCACCGCGGCGGGCTGGTCGTGATGCAGCATGTGGCCGGCGTCATCGACCACCGCCTCACGGAAGTCACGGAACGCGCGGAAGCGCTCCTTAAATTCGTCGATGGTCTGCTTGTGTGCGATATTGCGCAGCGTCTCCGAATCGCGCGCTTCCACATGCAGCACTGGCGCGCTGACCTGCTCCCAGACCGCCGTCACCTCATCGAGCCGGTACAGCATCGGGTTGACCAGCTTGTGCGCCGGGTCTCCCAGGATCTCCCAGCGGCCGTCCGCATTGCGGCGCGACCAGTGCGCGGCCAGGAAGGCGGCACGGTCGTCGGGCAGGCGCGGGTTGGTCTTCTGCAGCCGGGCGGCAACGCCGTCCACGCTGTCATACGTCTTCAGTTCCGAGCCGGCGCGCAGTTCGTCGAGCCAGCGCGCAAAGCGCTTCGGCGCATGCACCGGCCGCGTCGCCGTCATGCCGAAGCCCTCCAGGTCCACCACGCGGCGCACGCGCTGCGGGCGGATGCCGGCATACAGGCAGATCACGTTGGCGCCCATGCTGTGGCCGACCAGGTCGACCTGGCCGTCGGGCTCGTAATGGTCGAGCAAGGCCTCCAGGTCGGCGATATAGTCGGCGAACCAGTAGGACTGCGTGCCCGGGTAGCGCGTGGGCCAGTCGGTCTCGCCAAACCCGCGCCAGTCCGGCGCAATCACGTGCCAGTCGCCGCGCAGGTGGTCGACCAGGAACTGGAACGACGCGGCCACATCCATCCAGCCATGCAGCATGAACAGCTTGCGCGCGCCGGGCTTGCCCCAGTGGCGCACGTGGTAGCGCAGCCCGCGCAACGTGATAAATTCAGACCGCGAGGTTTCCTTGATTGTCATTGTCTCCACCCTGGCGCGTGGGTCTTCCTGCCGCTGGGCGCGGCGCCACGGGGGCTGGCGAGGGAAGCCCACACAAAATAGAACGATCGTTCGCTTGCGGGCATTATAGCTGCCACCGCCATATCGGGGGCCGCGATTGCCGCGATCCGAACCTACCGGAGACTTTGGATGGCCGCAGCTGCCTTGCCGGCAAGCCGGCGCGACGACTACCGCGCCCTGTATGAATCCTTCCGCTGGGAAATCCCCCCGCATTTCAATATCGCCGAGGCCTGCTGCGGGCGCTGGGCGCGCGACTCGGCCACGATGGACCGCATCGCGGTCTATACCGAGCATGAGGACGGCCGCCGCAACGCGCATACCTTTGCCCATATCCAGGCCGAAGCCAACCGCCTGTCGGCGGCGCTGCGCGCACTGGGCGTGGCGCGTGGCGACCGCGTGGCGATCGTGATGCCGCAGCGGATCGAGACCGTGATCGCGCATATGGCGATCTACCAGCTCGGCGCCATCGCCATGCCGCTGTCGATGCTGTTCGGGCCCGAGGCGCTGGCCTACCGCATCGCACACAGCGAAGCCAACGTGGCGATCGCCGACGAGACTTCCATCGACAATGTGCTGGCCGCGCGCCCGGAATGCCCGACGCTGGCCACCGTGATTGCCGCCGGCGGCGCGCATGGCCGCGGCGACTACGACTGGGACGTGCTGCTGGCCGCGCAGCTGCCCGCCTTTACCGCCGAGCAGACCAAGGCCGACGAAGCCGCCGTGCTGATCTACACCAGCGGCACCACCGGCCCGCCCAAGGGCGCACTGATCCCGCACCGCGCGCTGATCGGCAACCTGACCGGCTTTGTCTGCTCGCAGAACTGGTATCCGCAGGACGACGACGTGTTCTGGAGCCCCGCCGACTGGGCCTGGACCGGCGGCCTGTGGGATGCGCTGATGCCAGCGCTGTATTTCGGCAAGCCCATCGTCGGCTACCAGGGACGCTTCTCCGCCGAGCGCGCCTTTGAGCTGCTGGAGCGCTACGCCGTCACCAACACCTTCCTGTTCCCGACCGCGCTCAAGCAGATGATGAAGGCCTGCCCCGAGCCGCGGCAGCGCTACGACATCAGGCTGCGTGCGCTGATGAGCGCCGGCGAGGCCGTGGGCGAGACCGTGTTCGGCTGGTGCCGCGATGCGCTGGGCGTGATCGTCAACGAGATGTTCGGCCAGACCGAGATCAACTACATCGTCGGCAACTGCACCGCGCAGAACGACGACAACCAGCTGGGCTGGCCGGCACGGCCGGGCCCGATGGGACGCCCCTATCCGGGCCACCGCGTGCAGGTGATCGACGACGAAGGCCGCCCCTGCCCGCCCGGCGAAGACGGCGAGGTGGCGGTATGCGCGACCGACAGCGCCGGGCATCCGGACCCGGTGTTCTTCCTCGGCTACTGGAAGAACGAGGCCGCCACCGCGGGCAAGTACACCGAGCGCGACGGCCTGCGCTGGTGCCGCACCGGCGACCTGGCACGCGTCGATGCCGACGGCTACCTGTGGTACCAGGGGCGTGCCGACGATGTGTTCAAGTCCTCGGGCTACCGCATCGGGCCCAGCGAGATCGAGAACTGCCTGCTCAAGCATCCGGCGGTGTCCAACTGCGCCGTGGTGCCCTCGCCCGACCCCGAGCGCGGCGCCGTGGTCAAGGCCTTCGTGGTGCTGACGCCGTCGGTGGCGCGCTCGTTCGACGGCGACGCGGCGCTGGTCACAGAGCTGCAGGCGCATGTGCGCGGCCAGCTGGCGCCGTATGAATACCCGAAGGCAATCGAGTTCATCGACCAGTTGCCGATGACCACCACCGGCAAGATCCAGCGGCGCGTGCTGCGCTTGCTGGAGGAAGAGCGCGCGGGCAAGCGCGCCTAGGCACGTCGTCGGGCCTGCCCAGCCGGCGCCTCGTCGGCAGGAAAAACCCGCGCGCACAGGAAATCAACCAACGCCCGCACCTTGGGCGAGGGATGCCTGCTCGCCGGCCAGAGCACATGAATGGCCTTGGCCGGCCCCACATGGCCCGACAGTACCTGGCACAGGCTGCCATCGGCCAGTTGCTCGCGGATGGCGAAATCCGGCAGGCAGGCAATGCCCAGGCCGCGCAGCGCAAAACACAGGCGCGTCTCGATGTTGTTGCAGATCATCGATGTCGGCAGCGCCAGCTCGGGCTCGCCGGGCGCGCGCCGCAGCGGCCAGGCCTCGAGCTTGCCGGTGTGGGGAAAACGGTAATGCAGGCAAGCATGGCCGGCCAGGTCGGCAGGCACCTTCGGCGTGCCACGCTGCGCCAGGTACTCGGGCGATGCCACCAGCATCGCCTGGAACGCACCCAGCTTGCGCGCCGACAGGCGCGAGTCGGCGGGCTCGCCGGTGCGGACCACCGCATCGAAGCCCTCCTCGATGACATCGACCAGCTGGTCGGTGAAATCCAGGTCCAGCTCGATGTCCGGATACGCGCGCATGAAATCGCCCAGCACGGGCAAGACCAGTGAGCTGACCAGCGGCAAGCTCACCCGCAGGCGGCCGCGCGGCGCCGCGGTGGCTTCGGCCAGTTCCAGCTCCGCCGCGTCGATCTCGGCGAGCACGCGCCGGCTGCGCTCCAGGAACAGCGTGCCTTCGGCGGTCAGCGTCACGCTGCGCGTGCTGCGATGGAACAGCCGTACGCCGAGCCTTTCTTCCAGCCGCGCCACGCTCTTGCCGACGGCAGAGGCCGACACCCCCAGCAAGCGCCCCGCCGCGACAAAACTGCGGGTCTCGGCCACCTGCACAAACACTGCGAAGCCACTGAGGCTGTCCATGATGCCCCCGATTGCGGACACAAAGTTCCGGAGAAAAAGGAACTGTAGCCCACTTTTTCTTTAATGGCTGGTTCCTTATCGTGGGCGGGTCGCTTATTGAACAAGGAATCCGCTGTGTCCCTCCCCGCGATTGCACCGCGCCCAGGTGTGTCCCCTGCATTCCGCGCGCCCCTGAATGCGCGCATCGACGCCGTGGTCCGGCAGGCGCTGGAGCAACGGCGACTGGTCGGCGCCGTCGTGCTGGCCAGCCGCGACGGCGAACTGGTCCACCAGCAGGCGGCAGGCCTGGCCGATCGGGAAAGCGGACAGCCGATGCGCATGGATGCGGTCTTCCGGCTGGCTTCGGCAAGCAAGCCGATCGTCTCCGTGGCTGCACTGGTACTGGTGGCACAAGGCCATCTCGACCTTGACCAGGGTATCGACCGTTGGCTGCCCGAATTTTGCCCGCGCCTGGCCGATGGCCGACCGGCACTATCACGGCGCGGCAGCTGCTCAGCCATACCGCGGGGCTGGGCTATCGCTTCTTCGAGTCCGGCGAAGACGGACCCTATGCCCGCGCCGGTGTCTCCGACGGCATGGACGACACGACCATCAGCCTGGCGGAAAACCTGCGGCGCATCGCCAGCGTGCCCTTGCTGTACACACCCGGTACCGCGTGGGGCTACTCGCTCGCGACCGACGTGCTGGGCGCGCTGATCGAGCGCGTCCATGGCACGCCGCTGGACACAGCAGTGCGCCAGCTGGTGACCGGCCCGCTGGGCATGGACGACACCGGCTTCGTGGCACGCGATGCGCACCGCGTGCCGACGCCGTATGTGAATGACAACCCGCACCCGCAGCGCCTGCGCGAAAGCGAAGCTGTGCCCGTGGTCGAAGGCACGGTTGGCATTCCCTACAGCCCCGCCCGCATCTTCAATGCGCGGGCCTTCCCCTCCGGCGGCGCGGGCATGGCGGGCACGGCGCAAGACTTCCTGCGCCTGCTGGAGACCTTGCGCCAGGGCGGCGGCGCGTTGCTGCCATCCGCCCTGGTCGAGGACATGGCGCGCGACCAGACCGGCGGCCTGGACCTGCCCGATGCGCCGGGAACCGGCTTCGGGCTGGGCTTCTCGGTGCTGCGCGATCCGCGCCGGGCGGGTTCCCCGGAAGCCACCGGCACCTGGCGCTGGGGCGGCGCCTACGGCCACGCCTGGTTCGTCGACCGCAGCCAGGGACTGAGCGTGGTGGCGTTCACCAACACGCTGTACGAGGGCATGTCCGGCCGCTTTGTCACCGACCTGCGTGACGCGGTCTACGGTGTCGCCCCCGCTGCCGCGTAACCATCCACGCAACACATCACCCCTTATCAAGGCACCAACATGACGACAGCCACCAACACGCTTGCGAACGATGCACAGCAGGGCGCGCAGCCTGCGCGGCTACCGCTTCCGGCACTGCTTGCGCTTGCCGTCGCAGGCTTCATCACCGTCCTGACCGAGGCCTTGCCGGCAGGGCTGCTGCCGCAGATCGGCGCGGGCCTTGCCATCTCCGAGCCGCTTGCCGGCCAGCTCGTCACCATCTACGCCTTCGGTTCACTGGTGGCCGCCATGCCGCTGACGGCGGCCACGCAAGGGCTGCGGCGACGGCCGCTGCTGCTGCTTGCCATCGCGGGATTTGCCGTCGCCAACGCCGCGACGGCCTGGTCCGGCAACTATGTCCTGACGATGGCGGCGCGCTTCCTTGCGGGTGTCTCGGCCGGACTGCTGTGGGCGCTGCTGGCTGGCTATGCCGCGCGCATGGTTCCGGATCACCTCAAGGGTCGTGCCATTGCTGTCGCGATGGTTGGCATCCCCCTGGCCTTGTCGCTGGGCGTGCCATCCGGGACCTTCCTCGGTGCCCTCATGGGCTGGCGCGCGTGCTTCGGCATCATCAGCGTGCTGACGCTGGGCCTGATTGCCTGGGTGCTGGCCAGCGTGCCGGATTTTGCCGGCCAGCCCGCCGGCCAGCGGCTGCCGATCGCGCGCGTATTCACCGTGCCGGGCGTGCGTCCCGTGCTGTTCGTGACGCTCGCCTTCGTGCTGGCGCACAACATCCTCTACACCTATATCGCGCCGTTCCTGCGAGCCGGCAACGCCGGGGCACGGCTTGATCTGGTCCTGTTCGTGTTCGGCGTGGCCTCGCTCGCCGGCATCTGGATCACCGGCGTGCTGATCGACAAGTGGCTGCGGGCGCTGACGCTGGCCAGCACGCTGCTGTTCGGGCTTGCGGTGCTGGCGCTTGGGGCCGGGGGCGGGCACCCGGCCGTGGTCTATGCCGCGGCCGCGATCTGGGGCCTGGGCTTCGGCGGCGTCTCCACGCTGTTCCAGACGGCGCTGGCAAAGACCGCCGGCAAATCCGCGGACGTGGCCCAGTCGATGCTGGTCACGGCCTGGAATATTGCCATCGCCGGCGGCGGCGTCATCGGCGGGCTGCTGCTCGATGGCTTCGGGATCGGCGCATTCCCGCCCGTGCTGGCTGCCCTGCTCGCCGCAACCTGGCTGGCGGTCTGGTCGGCGCGCAAGCATGGCTTTCCGCCGCGCGGCTGAGGCACTGGACGGCAGGTCTAACCGGCCGATGCCTCCAGCCAGGCCAGTTCATCTTCATCAAAGCCCGCCGCGCGCCGCGCATCGAGATTGAACGGCCCGCGCAGCTTCGGCGCGCGGTACTGCTCGGCCAGCTGCGCGTAGGTGGTAACGGGGTCCAGGCCGCGCTGCGCGCACAGCCAGCGGTACCAGTGGTTGCCGATGGCGACGTGGCCGACCTCGTCGCGCAGGATGATGTCGATGATGGCCGCGGCGGCGTGGTCGCCGGCGCCGGCCAGCCTGGCGCGCACCGGCGGCGAGGCATCGAGCCCGCGCGCCTCCAGCGTGCGCGGCACCAGCGCCATGCGCGCCAGCACGTCGCCGGCGGTCTTGTCGGTCATCTCCCACAGGCTGTTGTGGGCAGGGAAGTCGCCGTAGGCCGCGCCCAGCGTGCCAAGGTGGCCGGCCAGCAGCGTGAAGTGGTACGCCTCTTCATCGGCCACGCGCAGCCAGTCGCGGTAGTAGCCGGGCGGCATGCCGGCGAAGCGCCAGGCCGCATCCAGCGCCAGGTTGATGGCATTAAACTCGATATGGCACAGCGCATGGATCATCGCCGCGCGCCCGGCCGGGGTATGCAGCGAGCGGCGCCGCTCGACGTCTTGCGGCGCCACCAGCGGCGGCCGCGCGGGGCGGCCGGGGATGGCCTGGCCGGCATCGGCCTGGATCGCCTCGCCGGCGGCAAGCGCCTCGTCCGGCAACGTTGTCACATGGCGGTAAAGTGCTCGCGCCGCCACGGACTTCTGCCGGGGATCCGTCATGCACAGCACCGCCAGCGCCTGGTGGCGCGGAGAAAGTGACGGTTCAGGCAAGGCGGCGGCGGGTGTTTTTTCTGGCATGAGCGTAAAATCCGGGTCTGCCGCCATTGTAGGGCCTGGCCGGTGCCCGACTGCCGGGCAAGCCGCGCAGTCGCCGTGGCGCCGCGCGCCCGCACCCTACCCTGGCCCTTTAAAGTCCGGCGGCAACCCCCACTTCAACAAAAGCCTTTCGTGCAGGAGACCTCATGGCGCTTTACCAGCTCGGCGACGTCAAGCCCAATATCGACAGCGATGCCTACGTGGCCCCCGAAGCCACCGTCATCGGCAACGTGACCCTCAAGTCCCGCGCCAGCGCCTGGCCCGGTGTCGTGATCCGCGGCGACAACGAACCGATCGTGGTGGGCGAGGACACCAACATCCAGGAAGGCTCGGTGCTGCATACCGACCCGGGCTGCCCGCTGACGCTGGGCGACAAGGTCTCGATCGGCCACCAGGCCATGCTGCATGGCTGCACCGTGGGCGAAGGCTCGCTGATCGGGATCCAGGCCGTGGTGCTGAACCGCGCCGTGATCGGCAAGGAATGCCTGGTCGGCGCCGGTGCCGTGGTGACCGAGGGCAAGGTCTTCCCGGACCGCTCGCTGATCCTGGGCGCGCCGGCCAAGGTGGTGCGCCAGCTGACCGACGCCGACGTCGCCAACCTGTACCGCAACGCCGAGACCTACGCCACCCGGCAGGCCATGTACAAGCAACAGCTCAAGCGGATCGGCTGACGACCGCGGCGGCACTTACCGAATCATCGACAGATTATTGTGACCGATACCACCACCCCCGACACCCTGCAGAAATTCCTGTTCGACGCGGCCCCCGTGCGCGGCGAGCTGGTGCGCATGGAAGCCACCTGGCAAGAAGTGCTGGGCCGCCACAGCTACCCCGCACCGGTGCGCCGGCTGCTGGGCGAGATGATCGCCGCCGCGGCGCTGCTGTCGGCCAACCTGAAGTTCAATGGGGCGCTGGTGATGCAGCTGCACGGCGACGGCCCGGTGCGCATGCTGGTGGTGGAATGCCTGTCCGACCTGTCGATGCGCGCCACCGCCAAGCTGGCCGAGGACGCGCACATCGCCGACGACGCCACGCTGGCGCAGATGGTCAACGCCCACGGCCACGGCCGCTTTGCCATCACGCTGGACCCGAAGGACAAGCTGCCGGGCCAGCAGGCGTACCAGGGCATCGTGCCGCTGGCCGACGCGCATGGCCCGCTGGCCTCGATCAGCGCCGTGCTGGAGCACTACATGCAGGCGTCCGAGCAGCTCGACACGCGCCTGTGGCTGGCGGCGGACGACCATGTCGCCGCCGGCATGCTGCTGCAGAAGCTGCCGGCCTACGGCGGCACCGCGGAAGTCGGCGAGACCGGCGCGCCGCTGGCCAGCCATGCCCGCGCGCAAGACCTGGACACCTGGGACCGCGCCGTGCAGCTGGGCGCCACGCTCAAGGCCGACGAACTGCTGTCCGAGACCCCCGACACCCTGCTGCGCCGCCTGTTCTGGGAAGACCTGCAGGCCGCCGGCCTGCGCGTGTTTGAGCCGCTGACGCCGCATTTCCATTGCTCTTGCTCGCGCCCCAAGGTGGCGGGCATGCTGCAGTCGCTGGGCCAGGAAGAGATCGAAGGCATCATCGCCGAGCGCGGCCAGGTCGAGATCCACTGCGACTTCTGCGGCCTGCGCTATGAGTTTGATCCGGTCGACTGCGCCCAGCTGTTCTCGGCCACCCATATCGCCACCGGCGCCGGTGCCGGCGCGCACCAGCACCACTGAGCGGCAGGCGCGGGGCGGCACGGCGGAAACAACCGCCTTGCCGTCCGGTCCAACGGCTGTACGATGGCAGCATCCAGCTGCCGCAAGCGAGCCTGAGAACAGCCATGTCCGCCCGAGCCACCCCCTCCCTGCCTGAATCTCCCGCCATCGTGCCGGCCGCGTTGCGCGGCATTGCCGCCTGCGCCGCGATCGGCGCACTGCTGCTGGCCGCCGGCTGCGCAGAGCTGCCGCGCGACGTCAACGGCTCGCCGCCCACGGCGCGGCTGGCGCCCAACGCCATCCCGCCAGCGCCGCTGACGGCCGACGACAAGCAGAAGCTCGACACGCTGAACCAGCAGATACTGCGCGAGCAGGCAGCCGCGATCGCGCTCGACCAGCAGGCCGCGGCCGCGCGCGCGGCTTATGGCTATCCGAACACGAGCTGGAACCTGTATTACGGGGGATGGGGTGGCGGCCACTGGGGCGGCGGCGTCAGCGTCGGCATGCCCGGCTGGGGCTGGGGTGGCTATCCGTACGGCTGGTGGTGACGGGCAGGCGGCGGGCTGGATCCAAGCCCACCGACAGTGAGAGGCAAGACGCCTCTTAGTGGCCGCCTCTTCCGGCGACCGAATTCGGCGGCGGCGGCAACGGCGGCGTGGCGCTGACGTTGGGCGCCGGCGCGACAAACTGCACGAAGACCTCGCCTTCCTTCACCATGCCCAGCTCATAGCGGGCACGTTCCTCGATCGCGCCGGTGCCGTCCTGCAGGTCGGCGACTTCCCCTTCCAGCTTGGCGTTGCGCAGCTTGAGCGTCTGGTTGCGGGTGCCCTCCTCGGTCAGTTGCCGGTTCAGGTCCCACACGCGCAGCCATCCGCCCTTGCCCAGCCAGAGTGGGTACTGGATGGCAAGCAGCAGCACGAACAACAGCAGCGAAATCAGGCGCATGAAAGATTGCGGACAGGAAATTCCGCACAATGATCTGCGAACTCAGCCTAGAAGGCAATTGCCAGGCAGATTTCGATACAAAAACGGCGGCGGCCAGGGAATCCCGGCCGCCGCCATTCCATTCGCTTGCTGCCGCTCCCGCGCAAGCGGGAACGACGGGGCAAGGTGTCAGCGCAGGTTGTAGAACGCGCCCTTGCCCGGGTAGCTGGCGATATCGCCGAGGTCTTCCTCGATGCGCAGCAGCTGGTTGTACTTGGCCATGCGGTCCGAGCGCGACAGCGAGCCGGTCTTGATCTGGCCGGCGTTGGTGCCCACGGCGATGTCGGCGATGGTGCTGTCTTCGGTCTCGCCCGAGCGGTGCGAGATCACGGCGGTGTAGCCGGCGCGCTTGGCCATCTCGATGGCGGCAAAGGTCTCGGTCAGGGTGCCGATCTGGTTGATCTTGATCAGGATCGAGTTGCCGATGCCCTTGTCGATGCCTTCCTTCAGGATCTTGGTGTTGGTGACGAACAGGTCGTCACCCACCAGCTGCACGCGCGTGCCCAGCTTCTCGGTCAGCGTCTTCCAGCCGTCCCAGTCGCCTTCGGCCATGCCGTCCTCGATCGACACGATCGGGAACTTGTCGCACAGGTTGGCCAGGTAGTCGGCGAACTGCGTCGAGGTCAGCTTCAGGCCCTCACCTTCCAGCTGGTACGTACCTTCACCTTCGTGATAGAACTCGCTGGCGGCGCAGTCCAGCGCCAGCAGCACGTCTTCACCGGCGCGGTAGCCGGCCTTCTCGATGGCCTGCACCACGGTGTTCAGGCATTCCTCGTTGGACGAGAAGTTCGGGGCGAAGCCGCCCTCGTCGCCCACCGCGGTGGACATGCCCTTGTCGGCCAGGATCTTCTTCAGCGCGTGGAAGATCTCGGCGCCGCAGCGCAGGGCTTCGCGGAAGCTGGTCTGCGACACCGGCATGATCATGAATTCCTGGATGTCCAGGCTGTTGTTGGCGTGCGCGCCGCCGTTGACGATGTTCATCATCGGCACCGGCAGTTGCATCGCGCCCGAACCGCCGAAGTAGCGGTACAGCGGCAGGCCGGCTTCTTCAGCGGCGGCCTTGGCCACGGCCATCGACACGGCCAGCATGGCGTTGGCGCCCAGGCGGCCCTTGTTCTCGGTGCCGTCGAGGTCGATCAGGGTGCGGTCCAGGAAGGCCTGCTCGGAGGCGTCCAGGCCCATGATGGCTTCGGAGATTTCGGTGTTGATGTGCTCGACGGCCTTCAGCACGCCCTTGCCCAGGTAGCGCGACTTGTCGCCGTCACGCAGCTCGATGGCCTCGCGCGAACCGGTCGACGCGCCCGACGGAACCGCTGCACGGCCCATCACGCCGGATTCCAGCAGCACGTCGCATTCGACGGTGGGGTTGCCGCGCGAGTCGAGAACCTCGCGACCGATGATATCTACGATTGCACTCATGAATTCCTCTCTGACTGTTGATTCTTGCTGCTGCTGATTACTTCAACCTGTGCCCGTGTCAGGCGCATGTCAAACTGCCCGACAACCCTCAGGCAGCGCCTTCCACCACGATCATGTTCATCTTTGCCGCGTGCTCGCGCGACTTGCGGGCGGCGCGGTAGGCCTCGCCGTCGTGGAAGGCCTTGGCGGCTTCATAGCTGGGGAATTTCAGCACCACGACGCGGGTCGGCGCCCACTCGCCCTCCAGCGGCTCGGTCTTGCCGCCGCGCACCAGCACCTCGGCGCCATGGATCTGCATGGCCTTGCTCGAGAGCACTTTGTATTCTTCGTACTGCTGGGGGTCGGTCACGTCGACGTAGGCGATGATAAAGCCCGCGGCCATGGAGAATCTCCCGATTTTTTGTATTGTCTTTCGATATGGTTTGTCACCACCGGCTTCCACGAAGGGCGCGGTGGTGACAAAACCGGGCCCGCTCAGGCGCAGGCCGGCCAGCCGAAGTTGTCTTCCAGGAAGCCGGCGCGCTTGACCAGCGTGTCCAGGTCCTTGAGCACGGCCAGCAGTTCCTTCATGCGCGACAGCGGCACCGCATTGGGGCCATCGGACATGGCCTTGCTCGGGTCCGGGTGCGTTTCCATGAACAGGCCCGCCACGCCGGTGGCGACGGCGGCACGCGACAGCACCGGCACGAACTCGCGCTGGCCGCCCGAACTGGTGCCCTGGCCGCCCGGCAGCTGCACCGAGTGGGTGGCGTCGAACACCACCGGGGCGCTGGTCTCGCGCATGATCGCCAGCGAGCGCATGTCGGATACAAGATTGTTGTAGCCGAACGAGACACCACGCTCGCAGGCCATGAAGACATCGTCAGGCAGACCGGCTTCGCGCGCGGCATCGCGCGCCTTGTCGATCACGTTCTTCATGTCGTGCGGCGCCAGGAACTGGCCCTTCTTGATGTTCACCGGCTTGCCGCTCTGGGCGCAGGCACGGATGAAATCAGTCTGGCGGCACAGGAAGGCCGGCGTCTGCAGCACGTCCACCACGGCGGCGACGGGCTTGATCTCGTCGATCTCGTGGATGTCGGTCAGCACCGGCACGCCGATCTCGCGCTTGACGGTCGCCAGGATCTCCAGTCCCTTTTCCATCCCCAGGCCGCGGAACGTCTTGCCCGAAGACCGGTTGGCCTTGTCGAACGACGACTTGTAGATGAACGGGATGCCCAGTTCAGCGGTGATGGCCTTGAGCTCGCCGGCCGTATCCAGCGCCATCTGCTCCGACTCGATCACGCACGGACCTGCGATCAGGAAGAACGGCTTGTCGAGGCCGGCCTCGAATCCACAGAGTTTCATGACTGTCTCTCCTGCTTGCCGCCGGGGCTCAAGCGCCCTTGCGCTGCTGGCTGGCCAGCGCGGCTTCGACGTAGGCCTTGAACAGCGGGTGGCCGTCGCGCGGCGTCGAGGTGAATTCCGGGTGGAACTGCACGCCGACGAACCAGGGGTGCATCGACTCGGGCAGCTCCATCATTTCCGGCAGGTTCTCGGTCGGCGTGCGCGCCGAGATCACCATGCCGGCCTTTTCCAGCGTCGGCACGTAGTGGTTGTTGACCTCGTAGCGGTGACGGTGGCGTTCGTTGACCTCGGCGCCGTAGATCGTCGATGCCTTGGTGCCTTCCTTGACCGGCACGCGCTGGGCGCCCAGGCGCATGGTGCCGCCCAGGTCGGAATCGGCCGAGCGCTGCTCGACCTTGCCTTCGCGGTCCACCCACTCGGTGATCAGCGCGACCACCGGGTGTTCGGTTTCCAGGTTGAACTCGGTCGAGTTGGCATCGGTCATGCCGGCCAGGTGGCGGGCAAACTCGATCACGGCCAGCTGCATGCCCAGGCAGATGCCCAGGTACGGGATGTTGTTCTCGCGGGCGTACTGGATCGCGCGGATCTTGCCTTCCGTGCCGCGCTTGCCGAAGCCGCCCGGCACCAGGATGGCGTCGAGCGGGGCCAGCACCTCGAGGTGGCCCGATTCCAGTTCCTCGGAATCGATGTACTCGATGTTGACGCGCGTGGCGGTGTGCATGCCGGCGTGGCGCAGGGCCTCGATCAGCGACTTGTACGACTCGGTCAGGTCGACGTACTTGCCGACCATGCCGATGGTGATCTCGTGCTCGGGATTTTCCTGGGCGTTGACCAGCTTCTGCCACATCGACAGGTCGGCCGGCTTGGGATCCAGGCGCAGCTCCTCGCAGATCAGGCGGTCCAGGCCCTGCTCGTTGAGCATCTGCGGGATCTTGTAGATGGTGTCCGCGTCCCACACCGAAATCACGGCTTCCTGCGGGATATTGGCGAACAGCGAAATCTTGGCGCGCTCGTCGTCCGGGATCGGGCGGTCGGCACGGCACAGCAGCGCGGTCGGCGAGATGCCGATTTCACGCAGCTTCTGCACCGAGTGCTGGGTCGGCTTGGTCTTGAGCTCGCCGGCGCTGGCAATGAACGGCACCAGCGTCAGGTGCACGAAGGCGCAGTGGTTGCGGCCCATGCGCAGGCTCATCTGGCGCGCGGCTTCCAGGAACGGCAGCGATTCGATGTCCCCCACGGTGCCGCCGATTTCCACCAGCGCCACGTCGGCCTTGCCGTCGTGCGACGCCGCGGCGCCCTTCTCGACGAAAGCCTGGATCTCGTTGGTGATATGCGGGATCACCTGCACGGTCTTGCCCAGGTATTCGCCGCGGCGCTCCTTGCGGATCACCGATTCGTAGATCTGGCCGGTGGTGAAGTTGTTCGACTTGCGCATCTTGGCCGAGACGAAACGCTCGTAGTGGCCGAGATCCAGGTCGGTTTCAGCACCGTCTTCCGTGACAAACACCTCGCCATGCTGGAAGGGGCTCATCGTGCCGGGATCGACGTTGATGTAGGGATCTAGCTTGAGGAGGGTGACTTTGAGGCCGCGCGACTCAAGAATGGCCGCGAGCGAGGCAGCAGCGATGCCCTTGCCGAGAGAAGAGACGACGCCACCGGTGACGAAGACGAATTTGGTCATAAACCGAGCTTGCCGGGGAAATCGGGATTATACATGAGAGCCCGATCCCCGCCGACCCGGAAATTGTGACAGCCCCCTCCTCGGCGGGGCTGCAACAGGCTATCCCGGTGTGTTGCGGCGCATGCGCCGCACAGCCCCTGCATGACCCCCATATGCGCGCCTCAGCGCCCCTCGCGGCGCATCGCGCCGATCAGGTCGCGCACCAGTTGCGCCGTCTCCTGCGGCCGCTCCATCGGGTACAGATGGCCGCCTTCGATAAAGCGCAGGTTCGGGCCGACCAGCTTGCGGGTGGCACCCAGCCCGCACTGGCGCACCTCGCGCGAACGCGTGCCGGCAACAAAGCCGACCGGCACCGGCGCGCCGCGCGCCACCTTGCGCCCCAGGCTGGTCGGCAGCGTGCGGTAGATCCAGTATTCGACCTCGCGGTCAAAGCGCAGCCGCCGCTCGTTGTGCTTGCCGGTCGGTTCGGTGCCGTGGATGGCGTAGTCGCGCAGCACTTCCTGGTCCCACACCGCGAAGTTGGGCTTGGCGCGGAAGTGTTCCCAGACCGCCTCGGCATCCGGCCAGTGGGTGCGCCGGTTTTTGGTCACCGCGGCCGGGCCGGGCTTTTCGTCCATGCCGAACATCTGGGCGGTCTTCAGCAGCGACGCGCGCCAGCCGGCAATGATCGGCGAATCCAGCATCACCACGCCGCGCACGCGCTCCGGGCGCCGCAGCGCCGCCATCAGCGACAGGAAGCCGCCCAGCGAATGGCCCACCAGCCACACCGGCTCGCGGTACTGGCGGTCGATCTCGCCGAGCAGCTCCTCCACCAGGTGCGGCCAGCCGCGCGTCACCGGGAATTCAGGCTTGTGCCCGTAGCGGTCCACGGCGCGGAATTCGAAGTCGCCGTCCAGTTCGCCAAACAGCTTGCGGTAGGTGGTCACCGGAAAGCCGTTGGCATGGGAAAAATGAATGATCTCGCGCATCGCTTGTTTCCTCGCCCGACCCTCAGTCCTGGGTACGCGACGGATTGCGCTTGGCGCGCACCGGCTGGCCCCAGCGGTCGGCCTCGCCGGGCCGCGCCAGCGAAAATTCGGCTGGCGCGCCGGGATCCCAGTCCGGGTTGTGGATCTCGCCGAAGACCTGGCGCAGGCGCTGCCCCCAGGTGTCACGGATCATGCGGAAGTAGACGTTGCGCTCGTCGATATTGACAAAACGCGTCACGCACAGCGTATCGGCCTCATAGACCAGCAGGTCCAGCGGCAGGCCGACCGAGATATTCGACTTGAGCGTCGAATCCATCGAGATCAGCGCGCATTTGGCCCCCTCGGCCAGCGGCAGCGACGGGTGCACCACGCGGTCGATGATGGGCTTGCCGTACTTGGCCTCGCCGATCTGGAAGTAGCAGTTCTCGGGCGTGGCCTCGACAAAATTGCCCGCCGCGTAGATGTTGAACAGGCGCACCCGCTCACCGCGCACCTGGCCGCCGAAGATCAGGCTGACATTGAATTCGATGCCGGCATCGCGCAGCGCATGCGCGTCGCGCTTGTGCACCTGGCGCACCGCCTCGCCGACGATGGAAGCGGCCTCGAACATGTCGCGAGCGGTCCACAACGAGCGCTTCTCGTCATGGTTCTCGGCCAGGATCTGGCGCACCGACTGGCTGATCGCCAGGTTGCCGGCGGTCATCAGCACCATCACGCGGTCGCCGGGTTCTTCGAACACCGTCATCTTGCGCGACGTGGAGATGGCATCTACCCCCGCATTGGTGCGGGAATCGGACAGGAATACCAGGCCGGCATCCAGCCGCATGGCTACACAGTAAGTCATGGTCTTGTTTTGGTGTGCTTTGCGGCAGCCGGAAGTGGCCAGCCGATGGCCTGCATACCCCGGATTCTAGCGCCCGTACCGCGGCACCGCGCCCCGTCTGGAATCAGGCACCTAATCAGGTGAAAAGCGGCGTGATGCTCACATCGACTTCGAGCGTCTCGCCGGAACCCCCTTCCAGGATGCCCCTGACTGGTGCGGCCGACGCGTAATCGCGCCCCACCGCGAGGCGTATATGGCGCTCGTCGGTAAGGCAGCCGTGGGTGATGTCGACGCTGCACCACACCTCGCGCGCCGGGTCCAGGCATACGTCGGCCCAGGCATGGCTGGCCATTTCGATCGCGGCCGGATCGTAGAAGTATCCGCTCACATAGCGTGCCGGGATGCCCAGCGCCCGGCACGCCGCCACCATCACCTGCGCCTGGTCCTGGCACACGCCGCTGCCCAGGCTGAAGGCCTCGGCCGCCGAGGTGCCGACGTCAGTGGTGTTGGGCTTGTAGCGCACCCGCTCCGCAATCCCCTGGGCCAGCGCCAGCAGCGCCGGAATCTCGTGCCCGGCCGCCAGGAACGGTGCGGCAAACGCCTGCATCTCCGGCGGCGCCGAGGTCAGTGGCGTGCTGCCGAGGAAGTACAGCGGCGACACCCGGGATTCGCCGGGGGGCGGGGCGTCGCAGAACGCATGGTGGCCGTCCCGGTCGAGGTCGCCATGCGGCGGCAGCACTTCCACCTCCCCGCTGGCTTCGATCGAGATGGTGCTGGTCGGTCCGGCCACCGTGAAGTTGTGCACGATGTTGCCGAAGCCGTCGTGCGCCGCCGACGGATTGCCAGGCGCGACCAGTTGCCAGCGGTGCACGGTCTGCAGCGGGCCCGAACGCGGCTCGAGCCGCACTTCGTGCACGCTGCGGCGCACCGGCTCGGCGTAGCGGTAGACAGTATGGTGGTGGATCTTGTATTTCACGGTATCAGGGCGCGGCGGCGGCACATGGAGGCTGCCGGCGGCCCATCTCAGGCAGCCAGCAGCGGCACGAGGAAGTCCCGGCTGATGCCATTGCCGAGATCGCCGATGCGCTCCAGGAAGCTGGTCAGGTACGCGTGCAGGCCGACAGCGAAAATGTCGTCGATGCGCGCGTACTTCAGGTCGGCGTGGAGTTTACCAGCCTGGCGCTCAGTTTCCGCCGATTGCTGGTTGCGCACCGTGTGGAGGATGGCCACCACCTCGTCCATGCTCGACACCAGCGAACGCGGCATGTCGGGCCGCAGGATCAGCAGCTCGGCCACGCGCTGCGGCGTAATGACCGCGCGATAGACCTTGCGGTAGACCTCGAAGCCCGATACCGAGCGCAGCACCGCGGCCCAGTGATAGAAATCATTCTGGTCGCGGTTGGCATCGCTCTCGTCGCTGCCCGATGCCTGGAACTTGACGTCGAGGATCCGCGCGGTGTTGTCGGCGCGCTCCAGGAACGTGCCCAGCCGCATGAAGTGGAAGGCATCGTCCTTGAGCATGGTGCCGAACTGGACCCCGCGCGCCAGGTGCGAGCGGAACTTGACCCATTCGAAGAAGCGCGACGGGTCTTCCTTCAGCACGCCGTCGGCGATCAGGCGCTGCACCTCCAGCCAGGTGGTGTTGACGGTCTCCCAGACCTCGGTGGTCAGCGAGCCGCGCACCGCGCGCGCATTCTCGCGCGCCGCGCGCAGGCAGCTCATGATGGACGAGGCGTTGGTCATGTCGCGCACCATGAAGTCGATCACATCATCGCGCGACAGCAGTCCGTACTTGTGGTCGAAGACCTCGGTCAGCTCGGAGATATCGAGCATGGCCCACCAGCCCTGCTCGGCCACTTCGGCCGATTGCGGCAGGAGCGAGGTCTGGTAGTTGACGTCGAGCATGCGCGCGGTGTTCTCCGCGCGCTCGGTGTAGCGGGCCATCCAGAACAGGTGGTCGGCGGTGCGGCTCAGCATGTGGGCTCTCCTGGCGTGGCGGCGGTCGCCATGGCGGTCATTGCGGCGGTCATCAAGGGGGTCGCGTTCATCGTTCCAGCACCCAGGTGTCCTTGGTGCCGCCCCCTTGCGAGGAATTCACCACCAGCGAGCCTTCGCGCAGCGCCACGCGGGTCAGCCCGCCAGGCACCATGCGCACCTCCTTGCCTGACAGCACGAACGGGCGCAGGTCGATATGGCGCGGCGCGATGCCCGACTCCACATAGGTCGGGCAGGTCGACAGCGCCAGCGTCGGCTGCGCGATGTACTGCTCCGGGCGCGCCTTCACCACTTCGCGGAAGGCATCGATCTCGGCCCGCGTCGCGGCCGGGCCGACCAGCATGCCGTAGCCGCCGGCGCCGTGGGTCTCCTTGACTACCAGCGCTTCCATATGGTCCAGCACGTACTGCAGGTCGTCCGGGCGCCGGCACATATAGGTCGGCACGTTGCTCAGGATCGCCTCTTCGCCCAGGTAGAAGCGGATCATGTCGGGCACGTACGGATAGATCGACTTGTCGTCGGCCACGCCGGTGCCGATGGCGTTGCAGATGGTCACGTTGCCGGCGCGGTAGACCGACAGCAGGCCGGCCGCGCCCAGCGAGGAATCGTGGCGGAACACCAGCGGGTCGAGGAAGTCGTCGTCGACGCGGCGGTAGATCACGTCGATGCGCTGCGGGCCCTGCGTGGTGCGCATGAACAGGTGATCGTCCTCGACGAAGAGATCGCTGCCTTCGACCAGCTCCACGCCCATCTGCTGCGCCAGGAAGGCATGCTCGAAGTACGCCGAGTTGTACATGCCCGGCGTCAGCACCACCACGGTGGGATCGGCAATGGCCTGCGGCGACACCCCGCGCAGCATGTCGAGCAACAGGTCAGGATAGTGGGCCACCGGCGCCACCCGGTTGCGCGCGAACAGGTCCGGGAACAACCGCATCATCATCTTGCGGTTTTCCAGCATGTACGACACGCCCGAGGGCACGCGCAGGTTGTCTTCCAGCACGTAGAACTCGCCCTCGCCGGCGCGCACCACGTCGATGCCGGCCACGTGCGCATAGATGTCGTGCGGCACGTTGACGCCGAGCATCTCGGGCCGGTACTGGGCGTTGTTGTAGATCTGGTCGGGCGGGATCACGCCGGCGCGGATGATGTCCTGGCCGTGGTAGATGTCGTGGACAAAGCGGTTGAGCGCGGCCACGCGCTGGCGCAGGCCTTTTTCCAGCAGCGCCCATTCGCTGGCCGGGAAGATGCGCGGGATCACGTCGAACGGAATGGTGCGTTCGGTGCCGCTGTTGGCTTCATCCTTGTCGCCGTAGACGGCAAAGGTAATGCCCACGCGCCGGAAGATCAGGTCGGCCTCGGCGCGCTTGTTGCCCATCGTGCTTTCAGACTGCCGCGCCAGCCAGTCAGCGAAATGCCGGTAATGCGGGCGCACCGCGCCTTCAGGCAATGCCTGCCCCGCCTGGATGACCCATTGCGCCCCGTCCGTGCGCCAGTCCAGCATCTCGTCGAAATACCGCCCCGCCATGATGGCCGTTCCTCCATGTCGCGGGCTTCCGGTGCTACCGCTTCACTGCGACTTCGGGGTCGCTACCGGCTGCCCTGGTTTTGCCCTGGCTTTCCTGTCCCCAGCCCGCCGCGCCTGCCCGTTCGGGGCGCTCACGGCGATACTGTCGAGTCACTGGCCCTTTCAGCATACCCGTACCGGCGAAACCCGCAAGCTGGCGGGTGCCGGCCGGCACGGAAAGTGAACTAGCAAGATGTCTGCCAGCGCACGCAAAAACGGCCGCCAGCCAGGCTGGCGGCCGCTTGCGGGCTGCGCGGGAACGGGCCGGCCGGAACGGTCGGCGCGGTCAGCCGGTCAGCGCGCCGCGCCGGCGCCCTGCGGCACCGTGGCCTGCAGGATGGTGGCGACCAGCGCCTCGGGGGACTGGCGGATGTCGAGCACCAGCGCGTCGCTGGGCTCTTCCAGCGTATCGAACTGGCTTTGCAGCAGGTCGGGGTTGAAGAAGTGTTCCGTGCGCGCGGACAGGCGCATGCCGATCAGCGACGCATCGCCCCTCATGAAGACGAAGGTCACGCCGCCGTCGGGCGGGGTCAGCCGGTCGCGGTAGGCCTGGCGCAGTGCCGAGCAGGTGAAGACATGGGTGCGGGCTTCGGCCCGGGCCGCGTCGATGGCGGCGCGCATGGCCGCCAGCCACGGCCAGCGGTCTTCGTCGGTCAGCGGGATGCCCGCGTGCATCTTGGCCTTGTTGGCGTCGCTGTGGAATGCATCGGCGTCATGGAAGCCGCAGCCCAGTCGCTGCGCCAGCAACTGGCCGACCGTGGTCTTGCCGCTGCCGGAAACGCCCATCAGGATATAGATCATGTCTGCTCCGTCGGTCTTGGTATCGGATGGTGTCGCCATCCTTGTCTGTCCTTATCGGTCCAGCTGGACGTCCTTGCGGCGGCGCAAAGACGTCCGGGGGCGCTGCCGCCCCGCAGGGAACTTCAGGGGAAAATCGGCCTCAGGCCTGGCTATTGTGCGACGGATTGCGCCGCTGCGGTACGTTGGCGCCCGCCTGCTCCGGCTTCGGCATCCGCCTCGGACAGGTCAAGTGCGCTGCCGCCCTCTTCCGCGATGCGCGCATGGCGCCGGAACAGGCCGAACAGGCCGCGCCCCAGGCTGAATTGCGCGAAATCGTCGTCCGGCGCCGCGGCCAGCTCGCGCGCCGCGAATTCGCCTTCGTCGCCCAGCCATTGCAGCGTGCCGGCGACGGCATCGACACGGATGCGGTCGCCATCGCGCACGCGCGCCAGCGCGCCGCCGGCCAGCGCCTCGGGGCCGACGTGGATCACCGCCGGCACCTTGCCCGACGCGCCGGACATGCGGCCGTCGGTCACCAGCGCCACCTTGTGGCCGGCGTCCTGCAGCGCGCCCAGCACCGGGGTCAGGCGGTGCAGCTCAGGCATGCCGTTGGCGTTCGGCCCCTGGAAACGCACCACCGCGACCAGGTCGCCAGTCAGCTCGCCCGCATCGAAGGCAGCCTGCAGCGCCTCCTGCGCATCGAACACCCGCACCGGGGCTTCGACCACGCGGTGCTCCGGCGCCACCGCCGAGACCTTGATCACGCCGCGGCCCAGGTTGCCCTGCATCAGCCGCAGCCCGCCCTCGGCAGAGAAAGGCTCCGCGGCCGTCGCCAGCACCTGCGCGTCGCCGCTGTGCGCCGCGCCGTCGCGCCAGCGCAGCACGCCGTCGGTCATCACCGGCTCCTGCGCATAGCGGGCCAGCCCGGGGCCGACCACGGTCTGCACGTCCTCGTGCAGCAGACCGGCCTGCAGCAGTTCGCGGATGACGAAGCCGGCGCCGCCCGCGGCATGGAAGTGGTTCACATCGGCCGAGCCATTCGGGTAGACGCGCGCCAGCAGCGGCGTGATGCGCGACAGCAGGTCGAAATCATTCCAGTCGATGACGATGCCCGCGGCGCGCGCCATCGCCACCAGGTGGATGGTGTGGTTGGTGGAGCCGCCGGTCGCCAGCAGGCCGACCATGGCGTTGGCAATGGCGCGTTCGTCAACGATGCGCGCCAGCGGCAGGTATTCGTCGCCGCGCGCGCGCAGGGCGATCGCGCGTTGCGCGGCCGCCGCGGTCAGCGCATCGCGCAGGCCGCTGTCCGGGTGCACGAAGGCCGCGCCGGGCAGGTGCAGGCCCATGATCTCCATCAGGAACTGGTTGCTGTTGGCGGTGCCGTAGAAGGTGCAGGTGCCGGCGCCGTGGTAGGCCTGGCATTCGGCCTCGAGCAGCGCATCGCGCCCGACCTGGCCGGTGGCGTAGAGCTGGCGCACGCGCGCCTTCTCCTTGTTGGGCAGCCCGCTGGCCATCGGGCCCGCCGGCACGAACACCATCGGCAGGTGGCCGAACTGCAGCGCGCCCATCAGCAGGCCCGGCACGATCTTGTCGCACACGCCCAGCATCAGCGCCGCATCAAAGGTGTTGTGCGACAGCGCCACCGCGGTGCCCATGGCAATCGCATCGCGCGAGAACAGCGACAGCTCCATGCCCGGGTTGCCCTGCGTGATGCCGTCGCACATCGCCGGCACGCCGCCCGCCACCTGCGCCACCGCGCCCACCGCGCGCGCGGCCTCGCGGATCACGGCGGGGTAGCGCTCGTACGGCTGGTGCGCCGACAGCATGTCGTTGTACGCGGTGACGATGCCCAGGTTGGGGGCATGGTCGACGCGCAGCTTCAGCTTGTCGTTGGCCGGCAGTGCGGCAAAGCCGTGCGCCAGGTTGGCGCAGGACATGCCGCGCAGCGGCCCCAGTTCAGCCTGCGCGCGCTCGCAGCGGGCAAGGTAGGCGGCGCGGCTGGCGCGGCTGCGCGCAACGATGCGCTCGGTGACGGCAAGAAGCTCGGCATGGACGGCAGAAGGCATGGCGGAGACGTTCCTTGTGGGCTTGGTGGCGGCGCGGTAATGCCGCGCCATCGCATGTAGATTTTCTACAAATCGCCACCATTATACCGAGCATGAGCGCGCCGTCGACCCGCTCATGCAGCACAATTGCGCAGAAATTCCCGGAATCAGGGCAAACCCCGAGGGCGGGCGACGCACCATTTCGGGCAAGATGCGGCGCCATCCGATGTAGAATCTCTACATACCCGCAACCCCCGACACTGCCGCCCGCCGCCATGCGCGACCGAATCCAAGCCGTCTACGACACGCTCCGCCCTTCTGAACGCCGCCTGGCCGACTATGTCGCCCAGCATGGCGCCGCCGTGATCCGGCTGTCGATGCCCGAGCTGGCTGAGCGCGCCGGCGTGTCGCAGCCCACCATCGCGCGCTTCTGCGCGGCGCTGGGCTACGACGGCTTCCGCGAATTCAAGCTGCAGTTCGCACAGAACGTCGGCGGCGGCACGCCCTTCGTGCACCAGGACGTCGCGGCCGACGACCGCCCCGCGGACATCGCCGGCAAGGTCTTCGACCGCACCATTGCCACGCTGATGAGCGTGCGCAATGCGCTCTCCGCCGACCAGATCGAGCATGGCATCCAGCTACTCGCCGGCGCGCGGCGCATCGAGTTCTACGGCTGCGGCAACTCCGGCATCGTCGCGCTGGATATCCAGCACAAGTTCTTCCGACTCGGCATGCCGACCGTTGCGTATTCCGACCCGCATGTGTTCAGCATGTCGGCCGCGCTGCTCGCCCGTGGCGACGTGGCCGTGCTGGTCTCCAACAGCGGCCGCACCTGGGACATGCTGACCGCCGCCACGCTGGCGCGCAGCAGCGGCGCCAGCGTGCTGGCGATCACGCACAGCGGCTCGCCGCTGGCGCGGCTGGCCGACGTCTGCGTGTTCTCCGACGTCGAGGAAGACAGCGAGGTCTACACGCCGATGACCTCGCGCATCAGCCACCTGGTACTGGGCGACGTCCTGGCCGCCGGCGTGGCGCTGGCGCGCGCCGACACCGTCGCCCCCCGCCTGCAGCGCGCCAAGGCGCATCTGCGCGAACGGCGCATTGCCGGTGCGGAGCCGGCGCGGCCAGTCCCGCCGGCACGAAGCCGCCCGAAGCCCGCGGCGGAGCCAGCCACGCGCACGCGCCGCCGCAAGGTCAACTGACCCCTAGTGTCCTAGCGCGGCGCCGGCGGCCGCGTCCGCCAGTAGCGCGGCTGCGCCTGCCGGAACATCGACAACGTGTATCCCGAAGGCACGGTGGCCATGGTCACCGCGCCGGTTTCATCGGTCCGGTAGCGCAGGACGCCGGCGCGGCCGTAGCGCTCCCACACCTCGCCACTCGGGTGGCGATAGTGGTTGGCATAACCCAGCTGGAACACCGCCGCCGACGGGCGCACCGCCTCCAGCCAGGCTGCGCCGGACGAGCTGCCGCTGCCATGGTGGGCCACCACCAGCACGTCGGCACGCAGCGCCTCGGCCGGCAACCTGTCGATCAACGCACGCTCCTGCGCCACGCCGATATCGCCGGTCAGCAACAGGCTGTGCGCCGCCGCATCCACGCGCAGCACGCAGCTGCGCGCATTGCTGGCAATGGCGCCCTGCTGCGCCTGCTCCGCGAGCGGATGCAGCACGGTAAAGCGCACACCGTCCCACTCCCATTGCTGGCCCGCCGCGCATGGCGACCAGTCATTTGCCGCCGACCCAAGCAGAACGTGACCGACTGGCGCTCCGGTGCTGCGCGCGGCCACGGCCACCGCTGCCGCAATGTCCGCCACGCCACCGGCATGGTCGGTGTCCTCATGGCTGACCATCAGGTGGTCGAGCCGGCCGATCCCCTCGCCCCGCAGCAACGGCACCACCACCTGCGCACCGGCGCTGGACCCCGACGCGTAGGCCGGCCCGGCGTCGTACAGCAGCGCATGCGCACGCGTCCGCACCAGCACCGCCGTGCCCTGCCCTACGTCCAGCATCACGGCGCGGAACTCGCCATGCGCAACCGGTGGGCCGCGCGCCAGCAGCATCGGCAGCATCAGCAGCCCGCCGTGCAGGCGCACGCGCGCGGTGGCGACCGGCGCGACCAGCAGCCCGACACCGAGCGCGGCCAGCACCAGCCCCAACGGCCCCGCGCTGGCCGCTTCCCACATCGCCCATGGCAGCGCGGAAAGCCAGTCCAGCACGGCGGACAGCGCCACCATGGCCAGGTGGGCCAGCGCCAGCACCGGCCCGGCCAGCACCATGGGCAAGGCCGCGCCGAGCAATGCCAGCGGCGTCACCAGCAGGCTGACGACCGGAATCGCCACCGCATTGGCCAACGGCGACACCACCGATACCTGGCCGAACAGCAGCAAGGTCAGCGGCACCAGCCCGATGGTCACGGCCCACTGCGTGCGCACCCCGGCGGCGAGCGTGGGCCGCAGGCGTTGCCAACGCCCTTCCGTCGAAGCATCCCGGCCGGGCCGGGCCGCGAAGAAGATCACCGCCACCGCGCCGAAGGACAGCCAGAAGCCGGGCAACATCACCGCCCACGGATCCAGCAGCAATGCCACCAGCGCCGCCCAGGCCAGCACCACCGAGGCGGGCGGCGCACGCGCACCCCACACCGCAATGGCCGCCACGCAGAGCATGGCCACGGTGCGCAGCGCCGGGATCTGCATGCCGGCCAGCAAGCCGTAAGCCAGCGCACTGGCCACGGCCGCCCCCAGCGCAGCCTGCCGGGCAGGCAGCCACAGCGGCAACGGCCGGCGCAGCCAGTGGCCGAGTCCGAACGAATGCCGCCACAGCAGCCCGGCAAGCGACGCCGCCATGCCGGCGATCATGGTGATATGCAGCCCGGAGATCGCAACCAGGTGGCTGACGCCGGTGCGCCGGAACAGTTGCCAGTCGTCCGCATCGATGCCGCGCTGGTCGCCAATGACCAGCGCGATCAGCACCGCACCGAAGCGCGCATCGGCCGGCAGCGCCGCGCGCAGGTGATCGCGCACGGCGGCGCGCCAGGCCTCAATGCGCCATGCCAGCCGCTCCGCGGACGCGTCCTGCGGCGGCCCTTGTGCGCGGCGCACATAGCCGGTGGCGCCATAGCCCTGCGCCAGCAGCCAATAGGCGTAGTCAGAACCGAAAGGATTGGCGAGCCCGCGCGGACGCCGCAGGCGCAGGGTCAGCGAGAGGCGCTGCCCGGGACGCAGGTCGGGCGGCGCACCACGCCAGTTGAGGATCACGCGGCGCGGCAGAGGCTGGCCCGCTTCCCCCTGCTCCACAGTCAAAGCAAAGCGCGTCCCGGTGGCGGCATCCGCCGGCAGCCCCGACACCACGCCGCGCACGTCGAGGTCGCGCGCCTCCAGCGTGGCCGGCAGCCAGTCGCGCATGCGCAGTTCGGCCCGCCAGGCCGCCCAGCAGAAGGCGGCGCCGAACGCCAGCCCGGCAAGCGCCAGGCCATGCGCCGCGACATGCAGCCGCCTGCCCCACAAGACCATGCCGAGCGCGACCAACGCCAGCACCACGGCGCCCAGGCGCAAGCCATCCTGCTGCGGCAGCGTTGACTGCTGCTGCAGCATCCAGCATCCCGCGACGAATGCCACCACGAACCGACGCACGGCACCTCCCCCGGCTGATCTTGCATAGCCGGAGTTGTACCCGCGCCGGGGCGCGCCGAGCTTGTCAGCCCGTCAAGAAGAATTGGAAGTTGTGTGTCCGGCGGAAACCGGGGGCGCCATGGTGTCCGCAAACGCTGCCAGCCGCGGCATCGCATCCACGGCATTGCGCCATGTCGCCTGCGCCAGCGTCATCGCATCGATTTCCCGCAATTCAGCCATCACACGCGCCACGCCCGCCACCTCCGCGGGCGTGTTGCGCGCCTTGTGCTGTTCGCCGAACTGGTCGTCAGACAGCCACGCCGGCGCCATGTCGGGTGCGTCGGTTTCCAGCACCAGCGCCTCCAGCGGCAGCTCCGTCGCCAGCCGGCGGATCTGCCGCGCGCGGCTGAAGGTGACGTTGCCGCCGAAGCCGAGCTTCAGGCCCTGCTCGACCAAGCGCCGCGCCTGTTCATTGCTGCCGTTGAAGGCGTGGGCAATGCCGCGCTTCACGCCCAGCTTGCGCAGCTGCGCGCCGACCTGGTCCTGCGACTTGCGCACATGCAGCAGCACCGGCAGGTCAAATTCGCGCGCGATCTTCAGCTGCTCCGCGTAGAGCCAGGTCTGGTGCTCCGCATCCAGCCCCGCGACGAAGAAGTCGAGCCCGATCTCGCCGATGCCGACAAAGCGCGGGTCGCCCATGCTGGCCGCCACCTCGCGCCGCAGCGTGTCAAGGTCGGCCTGGCCGGCGCCGGGCGAGCACAGCGGATGGATGCCGAGCGCATAGACGCAGCGCGCATCGTGGCGCGCCAGCGCGCGCACGGCATCGAAGTTCCACACCGCCACCGCGGGTACCACGATGCCGCGCACGCCGGCGGCCTCGGCCGAGTCGGCCACCTGCTGGCGGTCAGCGTCGAACTCGCTGGCGTCGAGGTGGCAATGGGTGTCGATCCACATGGGCCGGCCCGGTTCAGCGTTCCTGGTGCAGGTGCCCGTCGCGCAGCCGCAGCACGCGGTCGCAGCGTCCGGCCAGGTCCAGGTCGTGGGTGACGATGATGAAGCTGGTGCCGAGCGTGCGCGACAGTTCCAGCATCAGGTCATAGACGCCGCCGGCGGTGTGGTCGTCGAGGTTGCCGGTGGGTTCGTCGGCCAGCACGCAGGCCGGCTGCCCCACCAGCGCGCGCGCGATGGCCACGCGCTGGCGCTCGCCGCCGGACAGCTCGCCCGGGCGGTGCTTCGCGCGCCCGCCCAGGCCCACGCGCTCCAGCATGGCCTGCGCCACGCCACGCGCGTCATGCTGGGTCAGGCCGCGGATGCGCATCGGCATCGCCACGTTGTCCAGCGCGGTGAATTCCGGCAGCAGGTGATGGAACTGGTAGACGAAGCCCAACTGGCGGTTGCGCACCACGTTGCGCTCACGCTCGCGCAGCGCCGTGAACGGCTTGCCGAGCAGCGCGACGCGGCCGGAGTCGGGCTCATCCAGCCCGCCCAGCACATGCAGCAGCGTGCTCTTGCCCGAGCCCGAGGCGCCGACGATGGCAACCTTCTCGCCCGCATCGACGCGCACATCGACGCCGCGCAGCACGTCCACGTCGAGTTCGCCCTGGCGGAAACGCTTGGTCAGGCCCTCGGCCACCAGCACCGGCGAGCCGGTGCGCGGCTGGTCCGCGGCGGGCGTGGGGGTATCGGCGTGCAACACGGCTTCACTCATAGCGCAGCGCCTCCGCCGGGTTGACGCGGGCGGCACGCCAGCTGGGATAGAGCGTGGCCAGCGTGGCCAGCACAAAGGAAATGATGCCGATGGTGGCGATGTCGTTCACGCGGGGATCCGAAGGCAATTCGCTGATGAAATAGATGTCGCGCGGCAGGAACTGCACGTGCAGCAGCCGCTCGATGAAAGGCACGATCACGTCGATATTGGTGGCGATCAGCGTGCCGCCGGCCACGCCCAGGATGGTGCCGATAAAGCCGATGGCCACGCCCTGCACGATAAAGATCTTCATGATCGAGCCGGGCTGCGCGCCCATGGTGCGCAGGATGGCGATATCGGCCTGCTTGTCGGTGACGGTCATCACCAGCGTGGACACCAGGTTGAACGCGGCCACCGCGATGATCAGCGTCAGGATGATGAACATCATGCGCTTCTCGGTCTGCACCGCGGCAAACCAGTTGCGGTTCTGCTTGGACCAGTCGCGCAAGTAAAGCTCGCCCGACATGGTGCCGGCCAGCTCGTTGGCCACCTGCGGCGCGCGCTGCATGTCCTGCAGCTTCAGGCGCACGCCGGTGGGTCCGCTCAGGCGGAACAGGGTCTCGGCGTCATGCATGTTGACCAGCGCCAGCGCGCTGTCGAACTCGAAATGCCCGGACGAGAACACGCCCACCACGGTGAACTGCTTGAGCCGCGGCAGCACGCCCGCCGGCGTGATGGTGCCCTGCGGCGCCACCAACGTGACCTTGTCGCCGACCTGAACGCCCATGGCGTTGGCCAGCTCGTTGCCCAGCGCGATGCCGAAGCCGCCCGGCGCCAGCGCCGTCATGCTGCCCGCCCGGAACTGGTTGCCGATATCCGACACCTTGGGCTCCTGCGACGGCTCCACGCCGCGCAGCAGCACGCCGCGCACGGCGTCGTCGCGGGTCAGCATGGCCTGGGCCGCGACATAGGGCGCGGCGCCGACCACTTCTTTGTTCTGCAAGGCCTCGGCCGCGGTCTTCTGCCAGTCCGGCAGCGCCGACGGACCGATCACTTCGATATGCGCCAGCACCGACAGCATGCGGTCGCGCACTTCCTTCTGGAACCCGTTCATCACCGACAGCACCACGATCAGCGCGGCCACGCCAAGGGCGATCCCGAACATCGAGATCATCGAGATGAACGAAATGAAGGTGTTGCGGCTGGCGCGCTTGCTTGCGCGGGTATATCGCCAGCCGATCTGCCACTCGTAGGGAAAGTTCAAGAGGATTCCTGTTGTTTCGGGAAAGCGCCGGTGCCCGGTGGAGGGGCGCCGGCGGCACGCATGCGGGCCGTCGGGTGCGCCGCCTGCCTCTCGCAAGACTGGCGCCGGCCAGCCGGGAGTTTACAATCTCGCCACCATGATGACGCACCTGACCCTGATTGTGCCCTTTTCCGTCCCGCCGGGCGCCGGCGACGACGGCCGGGACGATGTCGTTCCCGGCGCGCTGCTGCGGCAATTGGAGCTGCCGGCGCTCGGAAAGTTGCTGACCCGGGCCGAGCCCGGCCCGCGCGAGCAGCATGACGACCCCTTCCTGCGCAGCCTGCCGCAGGAGCGCTGGCTGGCCGGCAAGGCGGGGCTGGACCCGGTCCGGGTGCCGCTGGCGCCCTATATGCGGCTGGCCGATAGTGGCGGCGCCGTCCCCGCCAGCTCCGATGGCCAGTCCTGGACCTGCCTGCAGCCGGTGCACATCCACGCCGCGCGCGATCACCTGGTGCTGATGCCGCCCGCCCAGCTGGGCATCCGGCCGCAGGAAGCCACGGTCCTGCGCGCCGCCATCGACGAACTGCTGCTGGAATCCGGCATCGCGCTGGAATCGCCCTGCGCGCAGCGCTGGTACCTGCCCGAGGCCGCATTCGGCCCGCTGGAAGCGACCACGCCGCTGCGCGCGGCGGGCCGCAATATCGATATCTGGATGCAGGCCGGCGAGCGCGCCCGCGACTGGCGCCGCCTGCAGAACGAGATCCAGATGACCTGGCATGAGCACCGCGTCAACCAGGCCCGCGAGGCCGCCGGCGAGGCGCCAGTCAATTCGGTCTGGCTGTACGGCGGCGGCGCGCTGCAGCCGGTGCCGCGGCTGGCCGACACGGTGCTGAGCAACGATCCCTTCCTGAGCGGGCTGGCGTTGGCCGCCGGCAGCCGCGTGCTGCCGGTGCCGGCCGGCCTGGCTGGCGCCACCGGGGTGGAGGGCACGGTGCTGGCCATGCTCGACAGCGCCACCGAAGCGCATATCGCCGAAGACTGGGGCCTGTGGCTGGACCGCATGCATGCGCTGGATGCCGACTGGTTCGCGCCGGCGCTGGAAGCGCTGGTGGCCGGTCAGGTCGGCGCCATCACGCTGGTGCTGGGCGGCGAGAACCACTTTGCCGAGTTCACCGTGCGGCGCGCCGACCTGCGCAAGTTCTGGCGCGGCATGGGCCAGCGCGGCGACTGGCGCGCGCTGCTTTCCGACCTCGCCTATGCCGCATAGAGCCGCCTGACAAGCGCCGCCCCTACCGAAACATCACCTGCCGCCCCGCCCATGACCCGGATCGCCATCCGCCAATACTCTCCCGAACACGCCAGCTCGCTAGCCGCCGCCGGCCTGCACCCCACGCTGGCCCGCATCCTGGCCGCGCGCGGCGTGGCCCGCGCCGCCGAACTGGCCACCGACCTGCCCGAACTGGTGCCGCCCGCGGCCATGAAGGGCATCGGCCACGCCGCGGCCTACCTGGCCGACGCCATCGCCGCTGGCAAGCGCCTGCTGATCGTGGCCGACTATGACTGCGACGGCGCCACCGCCTGCGCGGTGGGCGTGCGCGGGCTGCGCATGCTGGGCGCACGGGTGGAGTACATCGTGCCGAACCGCTTCGAGTACGGCTACGGCCTGACCCCAGAAATCGTGGCGCTGGCGGCCAAGCAGCAGCCGGACGTGATCGTCACGGTCGACAACGGCATCGCCAGCGTCGACGGGGTGGCCGCGGCCAATGCGCTGGGCATCGACGTGGTGGTGACCGACCACCACCTGCCGGGGTCGGAGCTGCCGCAGGCCGCGGTGATCGTCAACCCGAACCAGCCGGGCTGCGAATTCCCCAGCAAGAACCTGGCGGGCGTGGGCGTAATGTTCTACGTGCTGCTGGCGCTGCGCGCCGAACTGCGCCAGCGCGGCGTCTATACCCCGGCCACGCAGCCGCCGCTGCAGACGCTGCTGGACCTGGTGGCGCTGGGCACGGTGGCCGACGTGGTCAAGCTGGACACCAACAACCGCATCCTGGTGGCGCAGGGCCTGCGCCGCATGCGCGCCGGACGGATGCAGCCGGGCGTGGCGGCGCTGTTCCGCGCCGCCGGGCGCGAGGCGGCGCGCGCCAATACCTTCGACCTGGGCTTCGGGCTGGGTCCGCGCCTGAACGCGGCCGGCCGGCTGGCGGACATGTCGCTGGGCATTGAATGCCTGCTGACCGAAGATGCCAACCGCGCCTGGGAGATCGCGCAGGAGCTGGACAGCATGAACCGCGAGCGGCGCGACATCGAGGCCGGCATGCAGCAGGAGGCGCTGCAGATCCTGGAGCAGCCGCTGGCCGGCCCGGACCCGTCGGCGCGCTTCACCGTAAGCGTGTTCAACGACACCTGGCACCAGGGCGTGATCGGCATCGTGGCGTCGCGGCTCAAGGACAAGTTCCACCGCCCCACCATCACCTTCGCCCCCGGCGACGAGACCACCGTCAAGGGCTCGGGCCGGTCGATCCCGGGCTTCCACCTGCGCGATGCGCTGGACCTGGTGTCCAAGCGCCATCCCGGCATGCTGCTCAAGTTCGGCGGCCACGCCATGGCGGCCGGGCTGACCGTGCGCGCCGAGCGCTTTGCCGAGTTCCAGGAAGCCTTCGAGGCGGTCGGCCGCGAATGGCTGACCGATGACCAGCTGGCGCGCGTGATCGAGACCGACGGCGATATCGAGGACCAGTGCTTCAGCCCGGAATTCGTCACCCTGCTGGAGCAGCAGGTGTGGGGCCAGGGCTTCCCGGCGCCGACCTTCTGCGGCGAGTTCGACGTGCTGCGCCAGAGCGTGCTCAAGGGCAAGCACCTGAAGCTGCAGCTCGGGCGCGGCAGCCAGCGCTTCGACGCGATCTGGTTCAACCATGCCGACTCGCTCGGCGCCAGCGCGCAGGTGGCCTACCGGCTCGACAACAACACCTTCAACGGCGTCACCCGCGTGCAGTTGGTGATCGAGCACGCGCAGTAGCGTGCTCCGGGGGGCGTTACCCCCGTTTAGCCGCGCGACGGCAGGTAGGCCATCGGGTCGACCGGCTTGCCGTTGCCGCGCACCTCGAAATGCAGCTCGCTCGCGCTGGCGCCCATGCGGCCCACGTCCTGTCCGGCCACGACCGAGGCGCCCTCGGTGACCAGCGGCTGGTCGAGGTTGCCGTAGACGGTCAGCCAGTCGTCGTTGTGCTTGACGATCACCAGCATGCCGTAGCCACGCAAGTTGCCCACATGGATGGTGCGCCCCGCGGCGGCGGCGCGCACGGTGCCATTGGCCGGCACGGCAATGCGCAGGCCCTTGCTGGCCGGCGGCGCGTAGCCTCCGGTGACGCGGCCATCGGCCGGCCACTGCAGGCGGATGCCGCTGGCGGGCGGCCTGGACGAGCCGCTGTCGACGCGCGGCGTATCGGTCACGGTCTGGTCGGTGCCGGTGGAGGCCGGGGCGCTGCCACCCGGCGGCCGCACGCGGACCAGCTGGCCCACCTCGATCTGGCTGGGGCTGGTGATGTCGCTGTTCCAGCGGGTCAGGTCGCGCACGCTGCGGCGGTGCTTGCGCGCGATTGAATACAGCGTGTCGCCGCGCTCAACGCGGTAGTAGCCGTCCGGCACGGGCCCGCCCGTGGTGCCGCAGCCGGCCGCGACCGCGGCCGCGGCGGCCAGCAGCAGGCCCAGCGCGCGGCGCCGGCCTGGCTCGATGTCATGTCTGGTTTGCGTCATTCGTCCCTGTTCTTTGTCTCGCCGGGGAGCGGCTTGCGACCCGTATTATCGCCGCGTGCGTCGCCCGGCACCGGCGGATAGACCGCGCGGCGGCCAATCCGTTCGGTCCGCGGCCCGCCCGAGGCGGCCCGGAAGCCCCGGGTTGCCGCGCCGATCCGCTATAATTCGAGGTTTTCGAAGCGCAGGAACATCATGGAAGCAGAACGCCTCAACGCCATCTCCGGTGCCATCTCCGATCTCCGTTCCCGGACGGAAGATCTACGGGGGTATCTTTGACTACGATGTCAAAGTAGGAAGGCTGGACGAAGTCAACGGTTTGCTGGAAGACCCCGACGTCTGGAACAACCCCAAGCGGGCCCAGGACCTCGGCAAGGAAAAGAAGGCAATCGAGGGCGTGGTAAGCGTGCTCAGCAAGCTCACCGACGACCTCAGCGGCGCCGACGAGCTGTTTGAGCTCGCCAGGGAAGAAGGCGACGACGACACGCTCGAAGCGATCGAGGCCGACGTCAAGGGCTTCGAGGAGATCGTCGCGGGCATGGAATTCCGCCGCATGTTCTCGGGCGAGATGGACCAGGCCAACGCCTTTATCGACATCCAGGCCGGCGCCGGCGGCACCGAAGCGTGCGACTGGGCCTCGATGCTGCTGCGCCAGTACCTGAAGTACTGCGAGCGCAAGGGCTTCAAGGCCGAGGTGCTGGAAGAGTCCGAAGGCGACGTGGCCGGCATCAAGAGCGCGACCATCAAGATCGAGGGCGAATACGCCTTCGGCTACCTGCGTACCGAAACCGGCGTGCACCGCCTGGTGCGCAAGTCGCCGTTCGATTCGTCGGGCGGGCGCCATACCTCGTTCTCGTCGGTGTTCGTCTACCCCGAGGTGGACGAATCGTTCGAGGTCGAGGTCAACCCGGCGGACCTGCGCGTGGACACCTACCGCGCCTCGGGCGCCGGCGGCCAGCACATCAACAAGACCGATTCGGCCGTGCGGATCACGCACATCCCGACCGGTATCGTGGTGCAGTGCCAGAACGACCGCTCGCAGCACCGCAACCGTGCCGAAGCCATGTCGATGCTGAAATCGCGCCTGTACGAGCACGAGATGCGCAAGCGCCAGGCCGAAGCCGACAAGCTCGAAGCCGGCAAGACCGACGTGGGCTGGGGCCACCAGATCCGCTCCTACGTGCTGGACCAGAGCCGCATCAAGGACCTGCGCACCAACGTGGAAATGTCCAACACCCAGAAGGTGCTGGACGGCGACCTGGACCCGTTCATCGAGGCCAGCCTCAAGCAGGGACTGTAAGGCAGCACCCGCCGTCCGCCCTGCCGGCGCGGCCGGCGGCAGGCACAGCAATCCATCCACCGCTGTACCGCCGCCCGCGCCACACCGGCACGGCGGCAGGGCGACATCTCCGACCGGGGCACCATGAGCGAAGCCAATCACCTCTACATCATCACCGGCGCCTCGCGCGGGCTGGGCGCGGCACTGACCAATGCGCTGCTCGTGCCGGGCAACCGCTTGATCTGCGTGGCGCGCAGCCGCAACAGCGAGCTGGAGCGCATTGCCACCATGAGCGGCGTGCCGGTGGCCTGGCACCTGCAGGACCTGTCGCAGGCCGGCCCCGCCGCCAGCTGGCTCGGCAGCGTGCTCGATACGCTCGACATCCCGCCAACCAGCGCCACGCTGATCCTGAACGCGGGCGTGGTCGAGCCGATCGGCCCGGTCGCGCGCCTGCAGGAAAAGACCCTGGTGCCGCACCTGCTGACCAACCTGGCGGCGCCGATGACGATGACCGCTGCGTTCCTGGAGCGCACCGAGAAGTTCGACTGCCCGCGCAAGGTGCTGGCGATCTCCTCCGGTGCGGCGCGCCGCCCGATCGAAGGCTGGAGCGCGTACTGCGCCGGCAAGGCCGGGCTGGACATGTTCATGCGCTCGGTCAACGCCGAGTACGCCCAGGCCGAAGCCCCGCGCACCGTGCGCGCAGTGGCGCTGGCCCCGGGCGTGATCGACACCGGCATGCAGGCCACCATCCGCAATGCCGACTTCGCCCAGGTGCAGCGCTTCCGCGAGCTGAAAGCCAATGAACAGCTGGCGTCGGCCGAGGAAACCGCCGGCCGCATCGTCGCCTACCTGCACCGCCCGGATTTCGGCAGCACCGAGCTGGACGATCTCCGCAACTACTAAGCCGCACCCATCAAGCCATCTGAATCCGCGCGCGGCACGCCGCGCGCGATCCGACAAGACATCATGACTGAACCGAACCGCGCCCAGGCCAAGCCAGCCGCCGCAGACACACTCCCCGTCGACGAGAACAAGATCATCGCGGAGCGGCGCGAGAAACTGGCCGCGCTGCGCCAGCAAGGCGTGCCCTTCCCCAACGATTTCCGCCCCTCCCACCAGGCCGCCGCGCTGCAGGCGCAGTACGCCGAGACCGAGCAGGCCACGCTCGAGGCCGCGCCGGTCGAGGTCGCCATCGCCGGGCGCATGATGCTCAAGCGCGTGATGGGCAAGGCCAGCTTTGCCACGGTGCAGGACGGCAGCGGCCAGATCCAGTTCTACATCACGCGCGACAAGGTCGGCGAAGAGGTCTACGCGGCCTTCAAGCACTGGGACCTGGGCGACATCATCAGCGCCCGCGGCGAGCTGTTCCGCACCAACAAGGGCGAGCTGTCGGTGCAGGTGCGCGAGCTGCGCCTGCTGTCCAAGTCGCTGCGCCCGCTGCCGGACAAGTTCCACGGCCTGGCCGACCAGGAAATGAAGTATCGCCAGCGCTATGTCGACCTGATCGTGTCGCCGGAAACGCGCAACACCTTCCGCGCCCGCACCAACGCGATCTCGTCGCTACGCCGCCATATGGCCGATGCCGGCTTCATGGAAGTGGAAACGCCGATGCTGCACCCGATCCCGGGCGGCGCCGCGGCCAAGCCCTTCATCACGCACCACAATGCGCTGGACATGCAGATGTTCCTGCGCATCGCGCCTGAGCTGTACCTGAAGCGCCTGGTCGTGGGCGGCTTCGAGCGCGTGTTCGAGATCAACCGCAACTTCCGCAACGAAGGGGTGAGCCCGCGCCACAACCCCGAGTTCACCATGATGGAGTTCTACGCGGCCTACACGGACTACCGCTGGCTGATGGACTTCACCGAAGACCTGATCCGCAAGGCCGCGATCGATGCGCGCGGCAGCGCGGTGCTGACGTACCAGGACCGCGAACTGGACCTGTCGAAGCCGTTCCATCGGCTGACGATCTGCCAGGCGATCCAGAAGTTCGCGCCGCAGTACACCGACGCGCAACTGGCCGATGCCGGCTTCCTGCGCACCGAGCTGAAGAAGTTCGGCGTCAACACCAACGCGCCGCAGTTCCTCAACGCCGGACTGGGCACGCTGCAACTGGTGCTGTTCGAGGAAACTGCTGAAAGCCAGCTGTGGGAGCCGACCTTTATCGTCGACTACCCGGTCGAGGTCTCGCCGCTGGCACGCGCCTCGGACACGGTGCCGGGCATCACCGAGCGCTTCGAGCTGTTCATCACCGGCCGCGAGATCGCCAACGGCTTCTCGGAGCTGAACGATGCCGAAGACCAGGCCGACCGCTTCCGCAAGCAGGTCGAGCAGAAGGACGCCGGCGATGAGGAAGCCATGTACTTCGACGCCGACTACATCCGCGCGCTGGAGTACGGCATGCCCCCGACGGGCGGCTGCGGCATCGGCATCGACCGCCTGGTGATGCTGCTGACGGACAGCCCGAATATCCGCGACGTCATCCTGTTCCCGCACCTGCGCCGGGAAGATTGAGCAAGCGCTTTGGCAAGATGAAGCCCCACCGAATCCCCGGTGGGGCGTTTTCTTTGGGGCGCCGCCAACGTCATGCCAAGCCGCCGAATGTTACAGCCCGGCCCCGGGATACGCGCCCTGGCTAACCATAAGTCATTGATACAAAAGCCCTTTTCCGTCTACATATATTTACAAAAACAAACGGAAAACGCCGCTCGCTTCGGCCACACTGGTTCCATCCCATCGCGGCCTTCGCCGCACCGGAGCCATAACAATGCAAAGCCAAGCCACCCCGAACGACAACACCCCTGCCCCGCTGCCGCCGCAACGCCGGCTGCATCCGCTTGTCGGTGCGGCAGCCGTCGCCGTGGTGGTCGCCAGCCTGACCGCGGTCGCCGCCGTCACTGGCGTGCTGCCGATCGGCAAGGCCAGCCCTGACCTCCCGGCGCAGGCCGGTGCGCAGGCAGACCCGCAAGGGCCACTGCCGGTCACGGCAGCACCTGCCCCGGGCAGCACCACCCGGCCGCCGGTCTACAACGACGGCCAGCAGCGCCCGGCCAACCAGGACGCCGCCGGTTCGTCGCAAGCCGCACCACGCACCGCCCCGGCACGCCAGGCCGCGCAGCGCGACAGCGAGCCGCGCGCCAACCAGGGTGCCGACACCGAGCGCCAGGCTGCCAAGGGCAGCCCCTACGCCGGCCGTATCGTCTCCGTGACGCCGACACAGACCCAGAAGCCCAACACCAGCGGCCTGGGCGCGCTCGGCGGCGCCGTGGTGGGCGGCCTGCTGGGCAACCAGGTCGGCAAGGGCAACGGCCGCATCGTCGGCACCGTGGTGGGTGCCGTGGGCGGCGGCGTAGCCGGCAACCAGATCGAGAAGGCGGTCAGCAAGGACACGCATTACGAAGTCCGCGTACGCATGGACGATGGCAGCCATCGCAGCTTCACTTACGAGCAGAACCCTGGCGTGCAGGTGGGCCAGCGCGTGCACCTGGAGAACGGTGCGCTGGTCACGGGGTGACCGGCCACACACCGGCGCGTCTAATGTGCCGTTACAACAAGGCCGGCTTGTCGCCGGTCTTTTTTATGGCTGCTTTGCTATGATCCTTGTGCGCCCCGTAGCCCGGAGTCCCTACCATGCAGCCCGCTCCCCACAGTTCTGGCAGGACCTGGCAACGGCTTCTCCCACTGGCCGGCGCGCTGCTGCTGGCGCTGTCGCACCACACAGCGTACGGGCAGGAATTGCTTCTGCTCGGCGGCCTCCAGTCGACGGAATCCCCCGGCGAGCGCAGCTACGGCTACGCCTACTCCTACCAGCACAACCTCGGCGAGAACTGGTACGCGACCTTCACCTACCTGAATGAAGGCCATGTCACCAACCATCACCGCGACGGCCACAGCGTCCAGCTGTGGTGGCGCTACCTGGCCCTGGACCGCAGACTGACGCTGGCCCTCGGCGCCGGCCCTTACCGCTATTTCGATACCACCGACCAGCGGTCGGACGGCACCTACGACAACCACCACGGCTGGGGCGCGCTGCTGAGCGCCGCGGCAACCTGGTACGTGAACGGCGGCCCCTGGATGCTGCAGGCGCGCTACAACCGGGCGCAGACGCCGTCGAGCATCAAGACCAACACGCTGCTGGTGGGCGTCGGCTACCAGCTCGATCGCGGTGACCGCGGCGGGCCTGTGGTGCCGCCGCCGGGCCGGACCGACAATGTCACGCAAAATGAGCTGACGGTGTTCCTTGGCGAAACCATCGTCAACAGCTTCGATTCACAGACTTCCTTCGCCAAAGCGGTGGAATACCGGCGCGGGCTGTGGCAATACGTGGACGGCACGATCAGCTACATCAACGAAGGAGAAAGCGCGGCGCTGCGCCGCAACGGCGTGGCCGCGCAGGCGTGGCTCACGCGCGCGTTCTTCCACGACAAACTGACACTCGGGGTCGGCGTGGGTCCGTACTACGCCATCGACCTGAGCCAGAAAGGGTTGGGCGCGGCCAGCCCGCCGTCGCGCTGGTCCGGCCTGATGTCGGTCTCGGCCAGCTACCGGCTTGGCGACCACTGGCTGACGCGGCTGACATGGAACCGCACCGTGACCGGCTACGACCGCGATACCGACGTGATCCTGGCGGGCGTCGGCTACCGCTTCTAAGCAAACAGGCCGGCGGAGCCGGCCTGTTTCAGGGTGTTCTTGCTTATTGGGATTCTTCGATCCAGGCAGCCTGGATCGCTTCCAGGATCTTCTCGCCGGAACGCTCCGGCACATCGGCAAAGCCGTCCAGTTCCAGCACCCAGCGGCGCAGGTCGGTGAATCGCACCGACATGGGATCCACATCGGGATACTTGTCGTACAGGGCTGCGGCGATGTCGTAGGTATCGGTCCACTTCATGGGGTTGTTCTCCGCTGAGGTCTGCCGGGCCGCTCAGTGGCCTTCCTTGGCGTGGTTGATGGTGTACTTCGGGATCTCGATGGTCAGGTCTTCCTCATCGACGATGGCCTGGCACGAGAGCCGCGAATTCGGCTCCAGCCCCCAGGCCTTGTCGAGCAGGTCTTCTTCCTTCTCTTCGGCCTCGTTGAGCGAGTTGAAACCCTCGCGCACGATCACGTGGCAGGTGGTGCAGGCGCACGATTTCTCGCACGCATGCTCGATCGCGATGCCGTGCGAGAGCAGCGCATCGCAGACGCTGACACCCGTCTCGGCTTCGATCACCGTCCCATCCGGGCAGTATTCGACGTGGGGCAAAACTATGATCTGTGGCATCTCGTGTCCTGGTATCTGTAATGCGGTGCAGGCGTGGTGATCAGCCCAGCTCCTGCACCTTGCGCCCCGCCAGCGCGCTCTTGATCGAGCGGTCCATGCGGCGGGCAGCGAATTCGTCGGTGCCGTGCGACAGCTTTTCCACCGCGGCGTGGATGGCGTGGTGGTCTTCGCCTGTGGCAATCTCGCGCACCGAAGCCATCAGCGCCTCAACCGCAGTGCGCTCCTCGGCCGACAACAGGTCGCCGTCGGTTTCCAGCGCGCGCTGCGTGGCTTCGACCAGCCGGTCGGCTTCCACGCGCTCTTCGGCCAGCGCGCGGCTCTTCATGTCGTGCTCGGCTTCGCGGAAGCTGTCCTGCAGCATGCGCGCGATATCGTCGTCGGCCAGGCCGTACGACGGCTTGACCGTGACCGAGGCCTCCACGCCCGAATGGGTCTCGCGCGCGGTCACCGACAGCAAGCCGTCGGCGTCGACCTGGTAGGTCACGCGGATGCGCGCCGCGCCCGCCACCATCGGCGGGATGCCGCGCAGCTCGAAGCGCGCCAGCGAGCGGCAGTCGCTGGCCAGCTCGCGCTCGCCCTGCAGCACGTGGATCGCCATCGCGGTCTGGCCGTCCTTGAAGGTGGTGAATTCCTGCGCGCGCGCCACCGGGATGGTGCTGTTGCGCGGGATGATCTTCTCGACCAGGCCGCCCATGGTCTCCACGCCCAGCGACAGCGGGATCACGTCGAGCAGCAGCCAGTCTTCGCCCGGGGCATGGTTGCCGGCCAGCAGGTTGGCCTGCATCGCGGCGCCCAGCGCCACCACGCGGTCCGGATCGAGGTTGGTCAGCGGGGTCTGGTTGAAATAGTCGCCCACCGCCTTGCGGATCGACGGCATGCGTGTTGCGCCACCGACCAGCACCACACCCTTGACCTCGTCGGGGGTCACACCGGCGTCGCGCAGCGCCTTGCGCACCGGCGCCACCGTTTTCTGCACCAGATGCGCGGTGATCTGCTCGAAGGTCTCGTCGGTCAGCGCCAGGTGGACGATCTCGCCGGAATCGAGCACGGCATCGATCACGGTACTGTCCGCTTCCGACAACGCTTCCTTGGCGGCGCGCGCACGCACCATCAGCAGGCGCATGTCCTGCGCCGACAGCGGCTGCAGGCCGGCCTGCTCGACGATCCAGCACAGCACGCGCTGGTCGAAATCGTCGCCGCCGAGTGCCGAGTCGCCGCCCGTGGCCATCACTTCGAACACGCCGCGGGTGAGCTTCAGCACCGAAATATCGAAGGTACCGCCGCCCAGGTCGTAGACCGCGTAAATGCCTTCCGAGGCATTGTCCAGCCCGTAGGCAATGGCAGCCGCGGTCGGCTCGTTGAGCAGGCGCAGCACTTCCAGGCCGGCCAGGCGCGCGGCGTCCTTGGTCGCCTGGCGCTGGGCCTCGTCGAAGTACGCCGGCACGGTGATGACCGCGCCGACCAGATCGTCGCCAAGGGTGTCTTCTGCGCGCTGGCGCAGCGTGGCAAGGATCTCGGCCGAGATCTCCACCGGGCTCTTCACGCCGGCGGCGGTCTTGATCTGCAGCATGCCCGGCGCATCGACAAAGTCATACGGGCTGTGCTCGATATTGGCCACGTCGCGCAGGCCGCGGCCCATGAAGCGCTTGACCGAGACAATGGTGTTCTTGGGGTCGCGCACCGCTTCTTCCTGGGCCCGGTAGCCGATATGGGCGGTGCGGTCCGGCAGGTAGCGCACGACCGAGGGCAGCAGCGCGCGGCCGCGCTCGTCGCCCAGCACTTCAGGAATGCTGCTGCGCACCGCGGCCACCAGCGAGTTGGTGGTGCCGAGGTCGATGCCGACGGCCAGGCGGCGTTGGTGGGGCGCCGGCGACATGCCGGGTTCGGAAATCTGGAGCAGTGCCATGGTAATTCTTCGCTGTCTTGTACGGCAGGGGAACCCGCCATGCGGGCGGGTTTCGCGCCGGGCGCCATTGTGTCACGGGCCCGGCAAACGTGCCGGTCAGTCTTCCAGCCGGTCGATGGCCTCGCTGGTATCGTGCTCGATCTTCTCGATAAACATCAGTTGCCGCACCGCGCCGCCGGCCGCTTCGTTGTCGCCGGCATCCAGCAGCGCGCCGAGCGCGTCATGGCGCTCGCGCTTTTCCTGGCGCAGGCTGCGCAGCAGGGCATCCAGTCGGTCCACTGCGCGTTCTTCCACCGCTTCCTGCAGCGCTTCGCGCCATTCCATCTGCTGCATCAGGAAGGCGGGCGTCATGGCCGTGTTGTTCTCGGCCTGCACATCGACGCCGCGCAGCTTCAGCAAATAGGTCGCGCGCCGCAGTGGCTGGCGCAGCGTACGGTACGCTTCATTGGCATGCGCGGCCCATTGCATGGCCACGCGACGCTCGGCATCGCCCGCCTTGGCGAAGCGATCCGGATGCGCCTGCGACTGCACGGTGCGGTACGCCGCATCCAGCGCGGCCTCGTCGACGCCGTACTGCGCGGGCAGGCCGAACAGCGCAAAAAAATCGTCTTTCAACTGCTTCCCCAAGAAAAAGGAGCGGCCGCGCCGCCCCTTTGTCCATTGCCGCCACGGTGCCGCTCAGGCGGGCTTGCTTGCCCACTCGGCCGGCGGTTCGTTGCGGTCGCACTTCAGGCAGTTCACCCGCATGCCGATCATGCCGGCGCGGCCCTGCTCGCTTTGCGTCCATGGCCGCGACTGCCACGGCGGGTCGTGCCGCATATGCTGGCCGTGCCCGCATTCGAGTTCGGCCACCCAGTGGCCTTCCTCGTCCCGGCGGAACCCGACGATGCTGCGCTCCACCGGGGCTTGCTTGCGCTGGCGCGCCTCAGACCGTGAAGGACTCGCCGCAGCCGCACTCGTCCTTGACGTTGGGGTTGTTGAAGCGGAAACCTTCGTTCAACCCTTCACGCGCATAGTCGAGTTCGGTGCCGTCGATATACGGCAGGCTCTTGGCGTCGACGATGACCTTGATGCCGTGCGATTCGAACACCGCATCTTCCGGCAGCAGCTCGTCCACGTATTCCAGCTTGTAGGCCAGGCCCGAGCAGCCGGTGGTCTTCACGCCCAGGCGCAGGCCCACGCCCTTGCCGCGGCGTTCCAGATAGCGGGCCACATGCTTGGCCGCCTTCTCGGTCATGGTGATCATCGTTGCGTCTTCCTTCGTCGATGCCGTGGTCAGTGCGACAGAATCAGGCAGCCTTCTGCTCGGCGCCGTGCTTCTTCTTGTAGTCTTCGACGGCGGCCTTGATCGCGTCTTCGGCCAGGATCGAGCAGTGGATCTTCACCGGCGGCAGCGCCAGTTCTTCCGCAATCTGGGTGTTCTTGATCTCCAGCGCCTGGTCCACGGTCTTGCCCTTGACCCACTCGGTCACGAGCGAGGACGAGGCAATGGCCGAGCCGCAGCCGTAGGTCTTGAACTTGGCGTCTTCGATCACGCCCGCCTCGTTGACCTTGATCTGCAGCTTCATCACGTCGCCGCAGGCCGGCGCACCGACCATGCCGGTGCCGACCGCATCGTCGTTCTTGTCGAACGAACCGACGTTGCGGGGGTTTTCATAGTGGTCGAGAACCTTGGTGCTGTATGACATTTTGCTTACCTCTTGCGTATCTTTGCGGGGGTATTGCTTTCTGTTCTGATGATCTGCGGCGGGCGCGTCAGTGCGCGGCCCACTGGATCGAATTCAAATCGACGCCGTCCTTGAACATCTCCCACAGCGGAGACAGTTCGCGCAGCTTGCCGATCTTGCTCTTGAGCAGTTCGATGGTGTAGTCGATTTCCTGCTCGGTGGTGAAGCGGCCGACCGTGAAGCGGATCGAGCTGTGGGCCAGTTCGTCGTTGCGGCCCAGGGCGCGCAGCACATACGACGGCTCCAGCGAGGCCGAGGTGCAGGCCGAACCCGACGACACCGCCACGTCCTTGATCGCCATGATCAGCGACTCGCCTTCGACGAAGTTGAAGCTGACATTCAGGTTGTGCGGCACGCGGTGTTCCAGGTCGCCGTTCAGGTAGACCTCTTCCATGTCCGACAGGCCATTCCACAGGCGGTCGCGCAGCATGCGGATGCGTTCGTTCTCGGTCGCCATCTCTTCGCGGGCGATGCGGAAGGCTTCACCCATGCCGACGATCTGGTGCGGAGCCAGCGTGCCCGAGCGCATGCCGCGCTCATGGCCGCCGCCGTGCATCTGCGCTTCGATGCGCACGCGCGGCTTGCGGCGCACGTACAGCGCGCCGATTCCCTTGGGGCCGTAGGTCTTGTGGGCCGAGAACGACATCAGGTCGCACTTCAGCTTGTTCAGGTCGATCGTCACCTTGCCGGTCGCCTGGGCGGCGTCGCAGTGGAAGATGATCCCCTTCTCGCGGCAGATCTCGCCGATCTGCTCGACGTCCTGGATCACGCCGATCTCGTTGTTGACCAGCATCACCGAAACCAGGATGGTGTCCGGGCGCAGCGCCTGCTTGAACACGTCCATGTCGAGCAGGCCGTTTTCCTTCACGTCCAGGTAGGTCACTTCAAAGCCCTGGCGCTCCAGCTCACGCGTGGTGTCCAGCACGGCCTTGTGCTCGGTCTTCAGGGTGATGAGGTGCTTGCCCTTGCCCGAATAGAAGTTCGCGGCACCCTTGATCGCCAGGTTGTTCGATTCGGTCGCACCCGAGGTCCACACGATCTCGCGCGGGTCGGCGCCGACCAGTGCGGCCACCTGCTCACGCGCTTCTTCCACCGCGCGCTCCGCTTCCCAGCCGTACGCATGGCTGCGCGAGGCGGGGTTGCCGAACTGCTCGCGCAGGTACGGAATCATCTTGTCCGCCACGCGCGGGTCCACCGGCGTGGTGGCCGAGTAATCCATGTAGATGGGGAAATGTGGGGTGCTCATCGTTATGACTGCCTTGTTAGGGACCGCTGATCGCTGTTTTGCTGTCGTTGCCTGGGCGCGCTCACGACTGCGCCAGGCTGAAAACTGAATTCACCATTCTGGCCCGGACCGGCTTTTCCTGCTTGTCGGCCTTGCCGCGCGCAGCGGCCGCGACCGGCTGCGCGGCGTCTTCGCGCATGTCGTGCAGCACGGCAGGCTGGCGCTCGCGCTGCTGGTCCACCAGGTTCTTGAGGGAAACGGAGTCGAGGTACTCGACCATCTTCTGGTTCAGCGTGGCCCACAGTTCGTGGGTCATGCAGCGCCCGGAGCCGTCATCTCCGTTACAATTGCCCTTGCCGCCGCATTGGGTGGCATCCAGGGGCTCGTCCACGGCGATGATGATGTCCGCCACGGTGACGTCTTCGGCCTTGCGTGCCAGACTGTAGCCGCCGCCCGGGCCGCGCACGCTTTCAACGATCTCGTGCCGGCGCAGCTTGCCAAACAGCTGCTCCAGGTAGGACAGCGAGATCTTCTGCCGCTGGCTGATGCCGGCGAGCGTGACCGGTCCCTGGTCCTGGCGCATGGCCAGGTCGATCATCGCAGTGACCGCGAAGCGGCCTTTGGTGGTCAGTCTCATGGTGCAGGGCTCTGGGGGGTGAAGCTAATACTTGATCGTTTCCGTCAAGTATAAAGGTACCCGACTAATTCAGTCAACTACCCCTGCCGCAGCGCAGCACGTCCCCATCACGCTTCGCGCCCGCCCGCGGCCGTCTCCGGGCCTGCCATGCGCGGCGGCATCACCAGCGACAACGGGTGCTTCAGGATGCGCCGCCGCACGGCCGCGCTCAGTTCGGCGCGGTCCACGCGCCGCAGATTGCGTGACCGCAGCGCCATATTGAACGCCAGCGCAAAGCTCACCGCCACGTTCAGCATCCCCATCAGCGCAATGCCCGCCACCGCCAGCCACAGCGACGGCATGCGCAGCGCATCCAGCCCCAGCACGCCGATGGCCGCGCCGACCGAGCCCGTCGACAGCGTCACATGGCGCACTTCCATATGCGGCCCGAAGAAGCTCAGGATTTCCGGCCCCAGCCCCAGCAGCAAGCCCAGCGACACATTGGCGACAATGCCCGACAGGTTGCGCTTCCAGAAATCCGCCAGCCGGGTGGCGCCGCGCGCACCCAGCACGTAGCGCAGGCGCCGGTTGTAGGCCATCACGTCATGCACGCGGTGTAGCGCGAACCAGTTGTCGGCCCAGCCGGCAATCAGGCTGGACAGCCACAACAGCACCCCGGTGAAGGCGGCGTAGATCGGCGTCGGGCCCAGGATCGAGAACGATTCGATGGTGGCAATCGCCTTGGCGGGCGTGATCAGGTTGGCGCCCAGCAGCTTGTGCGCCAGCCACTGGATGCCCAGCGCCACCGGGAACACCACCGCCAGGTTGCCGACAATCGCCGCCGCGTTGGAGCGGATCATGGCGATAGTGTCATCGACGAATGCCTCGCGCCCTTCCGGCCGCCCTGTCCCGTCCAGCCGGTGCGCCAGCGCCGGCCCGGTCATGGCCGGCTGCTTGGTCGCCAGCGTGAAGTGCGCAAAGTGGATGGCCAGGAAGCTGCCGGCGTAGTTGAGCGAGGCCAGCAGCCCCTCACTGAACTTGTCCAGGTGCAGGCCGTAGATCAGGAACTTCAGGTACACCGTGGCGACCGAAACCAGGCCGCCGCCGGCCGCGGCGCGCACCAGTTCGGCGTATTCCTTGCGGTCGCGCGTGATGTAGTGCTCGCCGGTCTCGGCCGAGCGCTCCACCACCTTGCGCGCCAGCTGCGCGAACGAGGTGCCGGCCAGGTGCGAGATGCTGCGCCGGGCCTGGGTCGAACGGATCAGTTCCGCCACCAGGTGCGCATGCATGCCGGGCCGGTGGGGCTCGACCCAGGCCGCCAGCAGCAGCTCGATGCGGCTGAGCTGCACCTTCATGCGCTCGATCTGGAACACCACCTCGACCGATACGCCGTTTTCCTCCAGGTCCTCATACACATGGCGGACCGCGGTATGGCAGCCGTCCAGCAGCGCACGGAAGTAGTTCAGGCGGTGGCCGAAGCTGTTGTCGTCATGGCGCAGGCCCTCTTCACGCAAGGCCTGGATGGCCTCGTCCAGGCGGAAGAACGGGGTGTCCTCCACGCGCCCGGCCAGGCGCGAACGGATTGCCTGGCTCAGGCCGGTGGCGCGCACCTGGCTGACCAGCACCGCGATGCTGGTGGCCAGCGTCTGGCCCAGCGCATCGCGATAGTGCGCCATGCCCGCCGCTTCGCCGGCGGCGCTGCCGGCCTGCAGCACGCGCGCCAGCCGCGCCAGCAGTTCATCGTCGATGGCCTCGACCCACTCCGCGTCTTCATCACCGACGAACACCAGCGCAAACAGCCCCGCCATGTCGCTGCGGTTGGGCGGCGGCGGCAGGAAGCGGTTCTGCAGCCGGCTCACCATCTCGCTGACGAAGCCCGGGTGCAGGGCCACGCCGGTATCGCAGAACAGGCCGGTCGGGTCGTTCTCGCGCACCAGGCTGCGCACCGTCAGGGCAAAACACTCGGCCCAGTCGGGATGCCGTTCCAGCACCTGCAGCAGGTAGCGCAGCCGCACATGCTCGGGGTGGCGGCGGTCCGTGCCAGGTTCCTGGCTGTCAGCATCGGCGCCCAGCCCGCCATCGCGGCGGATCCAGAAGCCCAGCTCGATCAGCCAGCCGTTGCGCTCGGCCAGCGGCGCCTCAGGATCGGCCGCGGCCAGGATGGCGTCGAGCTGCAGGCTGGCATTGCGCGATTCGCGCCATTTGCGGAACAGGTTGCGAAGCATGGATTCTCGTGGGATCGGGCCGCCGGCCGCGGCGCTCGTGGCGGCGCGGCGCGGGCCGCAGAAAAGACGACGGGGCGTGCGCCCGGATCAGCCGGCGTTGCCTTGCAGGCGCTGGCGCAGCTCGGCCACCAGGCCGTCGCAGGCATCTTCGATGTAGTCGAGCACGCGCTCGAAGCCATCGCCTTCGCCGTAGTACGGGTCCGGCACCTCGTCGGCGTCGTGGCGGGTGGCGAAGCTCATCAGCAGGCGCAGCTTGGCGCCGGCATCGGGGCGCAGCCGCACCAGGCCGGCCAGGTTCTCGCGGTCCATCGCCAGGATCAGGTCGAAGCGATCGAAGTCAGGCACGCCGACCTTGCGCGCGCGCAGCGCGGACAGGTCATAGCCGCGCTGCAGCGCGTGGCGCTGGGTGCGGGGATCGGGAGCGCGGCCGAGGTGGTATTCATGCGTTCCCGCCGAATCCAGTTCCACCAGCGCCTCCAGCCCGGCCGCAGCCAGCTTGGCGCGCAGCACGCCCTCCGCCGTCGGGGAACGGCAGATGTTTCCCATGCAACACATCAGGATGGCGTATGTCTTCATCGGATCACGGCTTGGCGGGAGTGGAACGGCAGGCGCACCGGCGCACGGCAAGGTCGCCGGCCGGCCAGGCGCAATTCTACCCGCAGCCCTTCAGGCCAGCTGCTTGGCCAGCCGCTCGCCATGCACAAACCCGGCCACTTCCGCGGCCTCGCGCGATTTGTAGTGCTCGGTGATGCGCGAGGTCTCGGTCAGCGTGCCGGCGGCGCGGATATTGGTGCCGGGGCGGCAGACGCGCACGGTATAGGACCATTCGCTCTGTGAGCGCTGCCTGACCTGGACCTGCACCTCGTGGGTTTCATAGACCTTCTTCTTCCATTCGCCGATTTCGGTCATTGTGGTTCTCCACGGAAAATGGGGGGATGCCTGGCTAGTTGACCTCGCCGGCGTCGATCGCCCGCATGGCGCCGGCCTCCGCCAGGGCGATGGCCCCTTCGGGCGTGGGCGCGTCGCCCGCAATCGCCTCGTAGCTGGGGCCGGAAGGCTCGCCGAAGGCATCGGCGATGCGCATCTGCGCCGCAAACCCGCCGGCGGCGTTCGGGACCGCGCTGACCACGACCGCGTAGCCGCCGTATTCAAACTGGCGTTCCATCGTAGCTCCTTGTCGTTCGCCATCAAGGCAGCTTGGCCGCCACCACCTCCAGCTTCTGGATCGGCGGCGTCCCCATGAACAGCTCCGGCGCCCTGGCCATCAGCGCCGCCGCAACCTTGCCGCCCAGGTGCGCCTCGCGCGCTGACTCATCGGGGAAAGCATCAAAGATGCCGAACATCGACGGGCCCAGCCGCAGCGCGAACCAGGCCGTGGTGCCGGCCTCCTGCTCCACCAGCGCGAGCCCGTCGCGCAGGAACTGCTCAACCTCCTGCTCCTTGCCCGGCCTGGCCTCCAGCGGTACCCATAGTCCAAGCTTTACCATGATGCGCCTCCCGGATCAGGTGTGACGCATTTCACTATAGGCCAGCCGGAGACGGCGCCACGCGTATCAGGCGGGCGGCAGCGCGCTCTCTCCGCTGGCGCCGAACACCTGCGCCTTGAGCTTGGCCAACTGGTCGCGCACCTGCGCCGCCTGCTCGAACTCCAGGTTGCGGGCATGGTCGAGCATGAGCTTTTCCAACCGCTTGATTTCCTTGGAGACCTGCTTTTCGCTCATGTCCTCGTAGCGGGCCTGCTCCTGCGCCGCCAGCAGCTCGGCCCTGGCATCGCTGACGCTATAGACGCCGTCGATGATGTCCTTGATGCGCTTGACCACGCCGCGCGGCGTGATGCCGTTGGCCTCGTTGAAGGCGATCTGCTTGGCGCGGCGGCGCTCGGTCTCGCCGATGGCCTTCTTCATCGACTCGGTCATGCGGTCCGCGTACAGGATGGCGGTACCGTTGACGTTGCGCGCGGCGCGCCCGATGGTCTGGATCAGCGAGCGCTCGGCGCGCAGGAAGCCTTCCTTGTCCGCATCGAGGATCGCCACCAGCGACACCTCGGGAATATCCAGGCCTTCGCGCAGCAGGTTGATGCCCACCAGCACGTCGAAGGTGCCCAGGCGCAGGTCGCGGATGATCTCCACGCGCTCGACGGTATCGATATCCGAGTGCAGGTAGCGCACCTTGACGCCGTTCTCGGACATGAACTCGGTCAGCTGCTCTGCCATGCGCTTGGTCAGCGTGGTCACCAGCACGCGCTCGCCGGCCTCGACGCGGGCGTGAATCTCGGACAGGAGGTCGTCCACCTGCGTGGTCGCCGGGCGCACCAGGATGATGGGATCGACCAGCCCGGTCGGACGCACCACCTGCTCCACCACCTGCCCGGCATTCTCCTTCTCGAACTGCGCGGGCGTGGCCGAGACGAACATCACCTGGCGCATCTTGCGCTCGAATTCGTCGAACTTCAGCGGCCGGTTGTCCAGCGCCGAGGGCAGCCGGAAACCGTACTCCACCAGCGTGGTCTTGCGCGCGCGGTCGCCGTTGTACATGCCGTTGAGCTGGCCGATCAGCACGTGCGACTCGTCCAGGAACATCAGCGCGTCGGGCGGCAGGTAGTCGACCAGCGTCGGCGGCGGATCGCCGGGGCGTGCACCGGACAGGTGCCGCGAGTAGTTCTCGATGCCTTTGCAGAAGCCCAGCTCGGACAGCATCTCCAGGTCGAAGCGGGTGCGCTGCTCCAGCCGCTGCGCCTCCACCAGCCGGTTTTCCTTGTGGAAGAACTCCAGCCGCTCGCGCAGCTCCGACTTGATCGCCTCGATCGCGCGCAGCACGGTCTCGCGCGGGGTCACATAGTGGCTCGACGGGTAGACCGTGAAGCGCGGGATCTTCTGGCGCACGCGGCCCGTCAGCGGGTCGAAGAAATTCAGCGATTCGACTTCGTCGTCGAACATCTCCAGGCGCACCGCCATTTCGGCATGCTCCGCCGGGAAGATGTCGATGGTGTCGCCGCGCACGCGGAAGGTGCCGCGCTGGAAGTCGGTCTCGTTGCGGGTGTACTGCATCGCGATCAGCCGCGCGATCACATCGCGCTGGCTGATCTTGTCGCCGGCGCGCAATGTGAGAATCATCTGGTGGTATTCGGTCGGGTTGCCGATACCATAGATCGCAGAGACGGTTGCCACGATGATGGTGTCGCGGCGCTCCAGCAGGCTCTTGGTCGCCGACAGCCGCATCTGCTCGATATGCTCGTTGATCGACGAGTCCTTCTCGATAAACAGGTCGCGCTGCGGGACGTAGGCCTCGGGCTGGTAGTAGTCGTAGTAGCTGACGAAGTACTCGACGGCATTGCGCGGGAAGAACTCACGGAATTCCGCGTACAGCTGCGCCGCCAGCGTCTTGTTCGGGGCAAACACGATGGCCGGCCGCCCCATGCGGGCAATCACGTTGGCCATGGTGAAGGTCTTGCCCGAGCCCGTGACGCCCAGCAGCGTCTGGAACGACAGGCCGTCGTCCACGCCCTCCACCAGCTGCCGGATAGCCTCCGGCTGGTCGCCGGCGGGCGGGAACGGCTGGTACAGCTGGAACGGGGAGCCGGGAAATGTGACGAATTTGTCTTCGTCCAGGGCCGGCGCGGCTTCGGCAAGGTTCGACATAAGGGGCGTGGTGGCTGGGAGAGGTAGCGGTACGAGTAAGGAATGAAATAACGAAAGAAGGCGCGGCGAGATTAGGGAAAAACCTCAGGAAAACGGGCGGATACGCTAGAATCTTGGGGTTGACAGCCCCCGCTTCAAGCCGCTTCCCGCCGGAAGGGAACGGGGCCTGCCAGCCGCCAGCGCAGTCCGGAGCATTCTACGCCTTCCCGTTTTCATTCATTGCCGACCACGAGATTCCAAATGAGTTTGTTTTCTGCCGTCGAGATGGCCCCGCGCGACCCGATCCTGGGCCTCAACGAAGCCTTCAATGCCGACACCCGCCCGACCAAGGTCAACCTGGGCGTTGGCGTGTACTTCACCGACGAAGGGAAAATCCCCCTGCTGCGCGCCGTCCAGGAGGCAGAAAAGGCGCGCCTGACCACGGCCACCCCGCGTGGCTACCTGCCGATCGAAGGCATCGCCGCCTATGACCAGGCCGTGCAGACGCTGCTGTTCGGCAAGGAATCGCCGCTGATCACGGAAGGCCGCGTGGTGACGGCCCAGGCACTTGGCGGCACCGGCGCGCTGAAGATCGGCGCCGACTTCCTGAAGCGCCTGTACCCGGACGCCAAGGTCGCCATCAGCGACCCGAGCTGGGAAAACCACCGCGCGCTGTTCGAATCCGCCGGCTTCGCGGTAGTCAATTACGCCTATTACGACGCCCCCAGCCACGGCCTGAACTTTGCCGGCATGGTGGAATCGCTGAAGTCCTTCCCGGCCAACACCATCGTCGTGCTGCACGCCTGCTGCCACAACCCGACCGGCGTGGACCTGTCGCCCGAGCAGTGGAAGCAGGTGGTGGAACTGGTCAAGGAAGGCAACCTGATCCCGTTCCTGGACATGGCCTACCAGGGCTTTGCCGACGGCATCGAACCGGACGGCGCCGCCGTGCGCCTGTTCGCGGACTCCGGCCTGCCCTTCTTCGTGTCGAGCTCGTTCTCGAAGAGCTTCTCGCTGTATGGCGAGCGCGTGGGCGCGCTGTCGATCGTCACCACCAGCAAGGAAGAAGCGCTGCGCGTGATGTCGCAGGTCAAGCGCGTGATCCGCACCAACTACTCCAACCCGCCGACGCACGGCGGCACCGTGGTCGCGACCGTGCTGAACAGCCCGGAACTGCGCGCCATGTGGGAAGAAGAACTGGCCGAGATGCGCGACCGCATCAAGCTGATGCGCCATGCGCTGGTGGACAAGCTGGCCGCCAAGGGCGTGCCGGGCGACTTCTCCTTCGTCAAGGCACAGCGCGGCATGTTCTCGTACTCGGGCCTGACCTCGGCCCAGGTGGACCGCCTGCGCAATGAGCACGGCATCTACGCCGTCGGCACCGGCCGCATCTGCGTGGCCGCGCTGAACAGCCGCAACATCGATGCCGTCGTCGATGCGATCGCAGCTGTGATGTAAAAGCCCTTTGAAATCGCCACTCCGCAACAGGATGGCGACTGGCGCAAGCGTCACAAAGCAATGCACAAAAAGCGGCTTCGGCCGCTTTTTGCATTTGTTTGCGATTTATCGACCAATGTCATCAAGAAATCAGCCTTTTACCTTATTGTTTTCCGCAGCAATGGATGTACTTTAAGGTATATGCTGCAGAGCAAGATCGTTAGCACGGTCGTTCGATTAAAGGCATAATCGGCGCCACGATCCACGGTGTATTGTCAGTACATTAGTACCTGGTAGTACGTACCTCATAGCTAGACCCCAGGCAGAAAAGGCATGCTCTACCAATTGCATGAGTTCCAGCGCTCGATCCTGCACCCGCTGACCGCGTGGGCCCAGGCGACGGCCAAGACCTTCACCAACCCCCTCAGCCCGATGTCGCTGGTTCCTGGCGCCCCCCGCCTGGCAGCCGGCTACGAACTGCTGTATCGGCTCGGCAAGGAATACGAAAAACCGCAGTTCGACATCAAGTCGGTGCGCTCCAACGGGCGCGACATCCCCATCGTCGAGCAGACCGTGTTTGAGAAGCCCTTCTGCAAGCTGGTGCGCTTCAAGCGCTATGCCGACGACCCGGAAACCATCAAGCTGCTCAAGGATGAGCCGGTGGTGCTGGTGGCCGCGCCGCTGTCGGGTCACCATGCCACGCTGCTGCGCGACACGGTGCGCACGCTGCTGCAGGACCACAAGGTCTACGTGACCGACTGGATCGACGCACGCATGGTGCCGGCGGAGAATGGCGCGTTCCACCTGTCCGACTACATCTACTACATCCAGGAATTCATCCGCCATATCGGCGCCGAGAACCTGCATGTGATCTCGGTGTGCCAGCCCACGGTGCCGGTGCTGGCCGCGATCTCGCTGATGGCCTCGGCCGGCGAGCAGACGCCGCGCACCATGACCATGATGGGCGGCCCGATCGACGCCCGCAAGAGCCCCACCGCGGTCAACTCGCTGGCGACCAACAAGTCGTTCGAGTGGTTCGAGAACAACGTCATCTACACCGTGCCGGCCAACTACCCCGGCCACGGCCGCCGCGTCTACCCGGGCTTTTTGCAGCATGCCGGTTTCGTGGCGATGAACCCGGACCGGCACCTTTCCTCGCACTATGACTTCTACCTGAGCCTGGTTGAGGGCGATGCGGACGACGCCGAAGCCCATGTGCGCTTCTACGACGAATACAACGCGGTGCTCGACATGGCCGCCGAGTACTACCTCGACACCATCCGCGAGGTGTTCCAGGAATTCCGCCTGGCCAACGGCACCTGGGCCATCGACGGCAATCCGGTGCGGCCGCAGGACATCAAGAGCACCGCGCTGATGACCATCGAGGGCGAGCTGGACGACATCTCCGGCGCGGGCCAGACCGCCGCGGCGCACGACCTGTGCGCCGGCATCCCGACAACCCGCAAGCAGCACCTGAATGCGGAACGCTGCGGTCACTACGGCATCTTCTCGGGCCGGCGCTGGCGCGAGGAGATCTACCCGCAGCTGCGCGACTTTATCCGCAAGTACCACCAGGCCTCGGCCACCAAGTAAAAAAACGCCCGCGAATGCGGGCGTTTTTTTTGCGGGGTCGGGCCGGGATTTTCAGTGCTTCTTCAGGTAGCTGAGCAGCATTTCCGAGTGCAGCTCGGCAAAGCGCTCATGCTCCTGCTGCGAGGCCACGTCGCGGCCGATCACGGCGCTGATGGTGTAGCGGTTGGACAGCACGTAGTAGCCCAGCGCGGAAATCGTCAGGTAGAACTGCGGCACGTCGATATTGTCGCGGAACACGCCTTGTTCCTGCCCGCGCCGGATCACGTCGGCCAGCACGTCCACCACCGGGTTGATCAGCTGATGCAGCTGCGCCGACTTCTTCAGGTGCCGGGCCTCGTGCAGGTTCTCGCTGTTGACCAGGCGGATGAACTCCGGATGCTCGTAATACCAGTCCCAGACGAAACGCGCCAGCGTGCGCACGCCCTGGACCGGGTCTTCGTCGACGAGGTGCAGTTGCTCCTCGTCGGCGCGGAAATTGGCGTATTGCTTCTCAAGCACCGCCAGGAAGAGGCCTTCCTTGCTGCCGTAGTAGTAATACAGCATGCGTTCGTTGGTTTCCGCGCGCCGGGCAATCTGGTCGACGCGGGCGCCGGCCAGACCCCCCTTGGCGAATTCCTCGGTGGCCGCAGCGAGGATGCGTCGGCGCGTTCCTTCCGGGTCGCGTTTGGTCTTGGGCTCAGTTGACATGGGGTGGCTGGTCGATCGTTGCGCGGATTATGGCATAGGCCGGAATGCGGCAATCCGGCGGTGCGCGCATCATCGCCGTTTCTGTCCGCCGGCGAAATCGGGGATAATCCTTGCGGTGCGATGGTTCGCAGGGGTCCACAGAGGTCCCGGTGCCGCAGGGTCGCTGGCCTATTGTCCGCCGCAGGGTTCGGCTGTTATGTCGCCAAACCCTCACAGTGCCCCGCAAATATCGTGTCTTGACCGTTCTGATCCGGCCTTGGTCCCTGTCTTGTCCCCTGATTTCCTGCCCGTAGTCGTGAATCCCGCCGTCAAGTCCCTTGCCGACCGCATCGAAGCGCTGCTGCCCCAGACCCAGTGCACCAAATGCGGCTTCAACGGCTGCCGCCCCTACGCTGAAGCCATGGCCAGCGGCGAAGCCACCTGCAACCGCTGCCCGCCCGGCGGCGCGGAAGGGATCGTGCGCCTGGCCGCGGTGCTGGGCACCGAACCGCTGCCGCTGGACGCGGAACGCGGCAGCGAACAGCCGCGCGCGGTGGCCCGCATCGACGAGAGCCTTTGCATCGGCTGCACGCTTTGCATCCAGGCCTGCCCGGTCGATGCGATTGCCGGCGCAGCCAAGCAGATGCATACGGTGATCCCTGACTGGTGCACCGGCTGCGACCTGTGCGTGGCGCCCTGCCCGGTCGACTGCATCGACATGGTCCCGGTCACCAGCGCGCGCACCGGCTGGGCCGCGTGGTCGCAGTCGCAGGCCGATGCCGCGCACGCGCGCTACCTGGCGCGCAATGCGCGGCTGGTGCGCGAGCGCGAGGAAAACGACGCGCGCCTGGCCGCCAAGGCCGCCGCCAAGCTGGCCGCGGTGCAGGCCGAAGCGCCGGAGAACGATGCCGAGCGCGCCGCGCAGGAACGCAAGCGCGCCATCATCCAGGCCGCGATCGAACGCGCCCGGCAGAAGCAGCAGGCCGCGCAGCCGCGCAATACGGAAAACGTCTCGGCTGCGGTGCAGGCCCAGATCGACGCCGCCGAAGCACGGCGCGCGCGTGCGGGGCTTGCCAAGCCGGCATCCGGCCAGAACGCCAACACCGACCCGGAAGAAAAACAATGAACGCCGCCAAGTGCCGTGCCATCTTTGAGACGCTGCGCGAAACCAACCCTGCCCCGGCCACCGAACTGGAATACAGCTCGCCGTTCGAGTTGCTGATCGCCGTGCTGCTGTCGGCGCAGGCCACCGACGTCGGCGTCAACAAGGCCACACGGCGGCTGTTCCCGGTGGCGCATACCCCGCGGCAGATGCTGGACCTGGGCGAAGCCGGCCTCAGCGAGTACATCAAGACCATCGGGCTGTACAAGACCAAGGCGAAGCACGTGATCGAAACCTGCCGCATCCTGGTCGAGCGCCACGGCGGCAAGGTCCCGCCCGAGCGCGAAGCGCTGGAGGCCCTGCCGGGCGTGGGCCGCAAGACCGCCAACGTGGTGCTCAACACCGCGTTCGGCGAGCCCACCATCGCGGTGGACACGCATATCTTCCGGGTATCGAACCGCACCGGGCTGGCGCCGGGCAAGACCGTGCAGGTCGTCGAGCAGAAACTGCTCAAGTGCGTGCCGCATGAGTTCCTGCACGACGCCCACCACTGGCTGATCCTGCACGGCCGCTACGTGTGCAAGGCGCGCAAGCCCGAGTGCTGGCACTGCGTGATCGAGCCGCTATGCGAGTTCAGGGAAAAGACGCCGGCGCCGCAGCTGTAAGCCGCCGGGCTTAGTCCGGCTCGTGCGCCAGCACCAGGGCCAGCTGTAGCGCCGTGCGCGCGACCACCTCCACATCGGGCGCGTAGCCGTGCGTGATCCAGCGCAGGGCGATGTGGACCACCCCGCCCGCCACCCCCGCCGTCAGCAACGGATCCAGCTTGCGTCCCGGCGGCAGCAGGGCTTGCGCCAGCAGCCCGCCGAATGCATCCAGCGAATCCGCCAGCGCCCCGTCGACGAGCTTGCTGACGCCGCGGATTTCCACCAGGAACACCCGCGCTGAACGCGGCTCGTGCTGTAGTGCCCCGAAATAGGCACGCAGCATGGCCAGCGCGCGTTGCTGGCCGTCGCCTCCGGCCCCCTCGCCCGCCAGGGCGAGGGTGTGCAGCAAGCGGTGGGTCACCGTTTGAAACGATGCCAGCAGCAAGGCCTCGCTGTTGGCAAACGACTCATAGAAATACCGTTCGGTCAGGCCCGCGGCCTCGCACACGGCCTTGACGGTGGCGTTCTGATAGCCGCGCTCGCCGTAGACCTGCACGGCCGCGGCAATCAGCTGCACACGGCGTTGGGCACGTCGTTCTTCGGCTTCCGCGCCGCGGTAGCGGCGCGCGGGGGTGAGCTCGGTCGTCATGCGCGCCATTATGACATTCCCTATTGTCAGATTACTTGCCGGATCGCTTCTGACAATCTATGTTGTCAGAAGTGCCACTCGTCCGGATCCCCCATGACCGCCCCAAGTTCCGATGACGCAGTCCTTGATGTCCTGATCGTAGGCGCCGGCCTGTCCGGCATCGGCGCCGCGCGCCAGCTGCAAATGCGCTGCCCCGGCAAGCGCTACGCCATCCTGGAGGCCCGCGAGGCCATGGGCGGCACCTGGGACCTGTTCCGCTACCCCGGCATCCGCTCGGATTCGGACATGTACACGCTGGGCTACCGCTTCAAGCCCTGGCGCGGTGCCAAGGCCATCGCCGACGGGCCGTCGATTCGCGCCTACATCCGCGAAACCGCCGAAGAGGCCGGCATCACGTCACATATCCGCTTCGGCCATCGGGTCGTCAGCGCGGCATGGGACAGCGCCGCAGCCTGCTGGACGGTCGAAGCCGAACGCACGGCGGACCACAGCCGGCTGCGCCTGCGCACACGCTTGCTCTATGTGTGCGCAGGCTATTACAGCTATGCCGAGGGCCACCGGCCCACCTTTGCCGGCGAAGAGCAATTCCGCGGCAGCATGGTGCATCCGCAGTTCTGGGACGAATCGCTCGACTACACCGGCAAGCGCGTGGTGGTGATCGGCAGCGGCGCCACGGCGGTCACGCTGGTGCCGGCCATGGCGAAAAGCGCGGCGCACGTGACGATGCTGCAGCGCTCTCCCACCTATATCGTGACGCGCCCCGGCGAAGACGCCATCGCCCACAAGCTGCGCCGCGTGCTGCCGGAGCGGCTGGCCTACGCCGCCACGCGCTGGAAAAACGTGCTGCTGGGCATGATGTTCTTCCAGCTGGCGCGGCGCCGGCCGCATCGCGTCAGCCAGCGCCTGATCGGCATGGCGGCAGCGCAACTGGCGCCAGGCTATGACGTCGGCACCCACTTCACGCCCCGCTACAGGCCGTGGGACCAGCGCCTGTGCCTGGTGCCCGACGGCGACCTGTTCCGCGCGATCCGCGACGGGCGCGCATCGGTGGTGACCGACACCATCGACCGGTTCACCGAAGACGGCATCGTGCTGGCCAGCGGCAAGACGCTGGCCGCGGATGTCGTGGTGGTGGCCACCGGCCTCAAGCTGAACATGCTGGGCGATATTGCGCTCACCGTGGACGGCCAGCCACGCCGCCCCGCCGAATGCCTGGCCTACAAGGGGATGATGCTGAGCGATGTGCCCAACCTGGTGCTGGCCTTCGGGTACACCAATGCCTCGTGGACGCTCAAGGCCGACCTCACGGCCGAGTACGTCTGCCGCCTGCTGCGTCACATGGATCGCCACGCCCACCGCATTGCCGTGCCGCGCGCCCCCGCTGACGTAGAGCCGACCCCGTTCCTGGATTTCACCTCCGGCTACGTGCAGCGTGCCGCCACCGTGCTGCCCCGGCAAGGTCATCGCAAGCCATGGCGCGTGCACCAGAACTACCTGAAAGACCTGCTGACGATCCGGCACGGGCGCATCGCAGACGGCGTGTTGCAGTTCGATGTCTCGCCTCACTCTCCCCTGGCACACCGGGCGCACCGCGACAGCCAGGACACCACGGACAACAACACGGCGCCGGCGGTTGCCGCCAGCGAGGTGCAATCATGACCATCTTCCTGACCGTCTTCGCGGTGCTGATCGGGCTGATCCTGGTGCTGGGCGCGTCGCTGTATCTGTACACGTGGCGCACCGCCCGGCGCATCGAAGCCGCCATGCCGCCGCCCGGCCGCTTTGTCGACGTGCCCGGCGCGCGGCTGCATGTGGTGGAGCGCGGCCAGGGCCCGGCGGTGCTGCTGGTGCATGGCCTGTCCGGCCAGCTTGAGAATTTTGGTTACGGCATGATCGAGCCGCTTGCCAGGAACTTCCGCGTGATTGCTGTCGACCGCCCCGGCGCAGGCCACTCCACACGCACGCCGGGCAGCGCCGCGGACTTGCCGGCGCAGGCCGCAGCGCTCGCCGCGCTGTGCGACCAGCTTGGCCTGGAGCGTCCGCTGGTGGTGGGCCATTCGCTGGGCGGTGCCATTGCGCTGGCGCTGGCCATCCACCACCCCGAGCGCGTGGGCGGGCTGGCACTGATCGCGCCGCTCACGCACCCGCCCAAGGCGATCTCGCCGGTATTCCAGGCCATGACTGTGCACAGCGCGTGGCTGCGCCGGCTGATGGCATGGACGCTGGTGGTGCCGATGTCGATACGGCGCCGCGAAGCCGTCATGGACATCGTATTCGGCCCGGACCCGGTGCCGGACGACTTCCCGACGCGCGGTGGCGGCCTGCTGGCGCTGCGGCCCTGCCACTTCCTGGCCGCGTCCGAAGACCTGATCGGTGCCGCGCATAGCCTGCCGGCGCTGCTGCCCCGCTACGGCACGCTGCGCGTGCCGGTCAGTGTCCTCTACGGCCGCGAGGACCGCATCCTGGATTTTGCCGAGCATGGCGAAGCGCTCGCCGCCAAGGTTCCGGGCGCCACGCTGACATTGGTCAGCGGCGGGCATATGCTGCCGGTGACCGCCATCGATACCAGCGTCGATTTCGTCCGCGACGCCGCCGCCCGGCTGCATGTACCCGCGCCGGCCCAGGCGCAGGTCGCCTGATCCACGGAGCCCCGCCCATGGCCACCACCACCGGTTCCAACCCCTACAAGCACAATGTCTTCGCCGCGTTCCAGGCGATTCGCAAGCTGATGGCGAATGGCAACGACACGGAGCAGGTGTTCCGCATCATGCGCGCGCTCAACGGGCCGTCCATGCCCCGCAACTTCAACCGCCTGCTGGGCACGCCGGACGGGCGGCGCATGGTCTACCAGCGCATCGAGCTGGCGGAGCGTCTGTCCGATCCCGCCTACGTGGCCAGGTTCGCACCGGACACGGTGGGCGCGGCCTATCGCGCGTTCCTGGAACAGACCGGCTACAGCGCTGACGGGCTGGCCAAGGTCTCGAACCTGGACCAGGAACCGGTGGTCGAGGACGCCTATATGTGGTTCGGCCGGCGTACGCGCGACATCCACGACATCTGGCATGTGCTCACCGGCTACCGGGCCGATGAAAGCCTTGGCGAAGCCGCACTGGTGGCATTCAGCTATGCGCAGACCGGTGGCAAGGGCTGGGCCTTCATCGCCATCGCGGCGTCGCTGAAGAGCCTGCGCGTGAGCGGCAGCCTGGCCTTTGCGCGGGCCGTGCTGGAGGGCTACCGGCTGGGCCGCCGCGCCCAATGGCTGTTGGGCGAGGACTACGAGAAGCTGCTGCACGAACCCATCGACGCGGCCCGCGCGCGGCTTGGCATTGCCGAACCCCAGCGCTACCTGGCCTGCAATCCCATGCAGGAATGGACGGCCTGAACCCGCCGCCGCGTACCAGACAAAAAAGCGACCACGGCGGGTCGCTTTTTTTGTCTGGCACCGTTGGTGCGCAGCGCGCTCAGACGATGCGGCAGGCTTCGTCGAACGACAGGCGCGGGCCGCGCGGGAACAGCTTGTCGGCCTCACCGTAGCCCAGGTTGCACAGGAAGTTGACCTTCCACTTGCCGTCGGGGAAGAAGGCCGCATTGACCTTGTCGGCATCGAAGCCGCCCATCGGGCCGCAGTCCAGGCCCAGCGCGCGCGCCGCCAGGATGAAGTAGCCGCCTTGCAGCGAGCTGTTCACCAGCGCGTCGCGGGCGATCTTCTCGTCGTTGCCGGCGTACCAGGAACGGGCGTCGGCGTGCGGGAACAGCTTGGGCAACTGGTCGTGGAAGGCTGTGTCGAAGGCGATGATGGCCGTCACCGGCGCCGAACGGGTCTTGTCGACGTTGCCGGCCGACACGCAGTCCACCAGGCGCGCCTTCTCGGCAGCGCTCTTGACGAACACGATGCGCGCCGGGCTGCTGTTGGCAGCGGTCGGGCCGAACTTCATCGCTTCATAGATCTGGTGCAGCACGGCGTCGTCCACGTGGCGGTCCTGCCACACGTTGTGCGTGCGGGCTTCGGTGAACAGCTGCGCCAGCGCGGCGTTGTCGATCTGGGACATGCGCTTCTTTCCTGTACGAGATTTGAGAGAAGGCGCGATTGTACCCAACGGTTTGTGCGCCCCACGACAGCGCCTTTGAGCAACCCGTTCAATTCCCTTGCATATCGGCGCGGGCCGGCGGCGGCGCACTGCCCCGGCGGGTCAGCCACAGTACGCCGGCCAGGATCAGCCCGCCGCCAACGGCCTGTGCCGTGCCGATATGCTCGCCCAGCAGCAGCGCCGCCAGCAGCACCGTGACCACCGGCTCCAGCGTCGACAGCATCGATGCCTGCGCCGCGCCCAGCCGCTGCAGGCCGGCGAAGAAGGTCAGGATCGCCAGCACCGTCGACAGCAGCGCGATGCCCGCCAGCGCCAGCCAGCCGCCGGCAGTGGCCGGGAACTGCGGCGGCGCGCCCGCCCCCATCCGCAGCAGGCCGACGGCGCCGTAGACCAGCGCCGCCGCGGTGCAGATCACCGTGGTGGTGGCAATCGGGTTGACGCCGGCGGTCACGCGCGCGCCGACGATGATATAGACCGAGTAGATCACCGCCGCCGCCAGCCCCAGCGCGATGCCCAGCGGCGAGCCCTCGCCGCCGCCGACGGTCAGGCCGGCGCCCACCGAGCACAGCACCAGCGCGACCACCGCGGCGGTGGTCAGCCGCTCCTTCAGGAAGACCGCCGCCAGGATTGTCACGAACAGCGGATAGAGATACAGCAACAGCGCCACCAGGCTGGCCTGCGCATGGTTGAGCGCGCTGAAGAAGCAGAACGACTGGCCGACATAGCCGATGCCGCCCATCGCCGCCAGCGCCAGCACGCGGCGCCACGGCGGCAGGCCGATGCCGCGCGTGCGCATCACCCAGGCCAGCGCCGCGGCCGCCAGCATGAAGCGCACCAGCAGCAGCCCGTAGACATCCGCGCCGGCCGCATAGGCAAAGCGCGCGAAGATCGCCATGGCGCCAAAGGCGCTGGCCGACAGCGCGATCAGCAGCACGCCGGCCAGCTTGTCGCGGGCGTGGTCCGGGGCGGTTTGGGCGGAAGCGGTCATCGGGCGGGCGGGAAGTCGGCGATCCCGCATTCTACTTGGCGCCGCTTGCAGCAACCGGGGCCGCCAGCGCGGGCCGCGGCCCTCGTTTACAATGTCGCCACCATGTTTAATCCCTCACGAGAAGAAGTCCGCCGGTTCTTCTGCGATGCCTGGCAGAAGCAGCTCACAGGCGGCGTGCTGACCCCGCTGGAAGCCATCGCCGTCGACTGGATCGGCGAGCACCCCGAGTACCACGGCCTGCTGCGCGACACCGAAGGTGCGCTGTCGCAGGACTACACCCCCGAGCAAGGCCAGACCAACCCCTTCCTGCACCTGTCGATGCACCTGTCGATCTCCGAGCAGGTCTCGGTCGACCAGCCCCGCGGCATCCGCCAGGCCTATGAGGCGCTGGCGCGCCGGCTGGATTCGCCGCATGAAGCGCAGCACCAGGTGATGGAATGCCTGGGCGAAATGCTGTGGCAGGCACAACGCACCGGCCAGCCGCCCGACGGCGACCACTACGTCGATTGCGTGAAGCGCCGCGCCAACCGCTAAGTCCGGTACGCGTCACGCATCAAGTGCAGCGTACAATTCGTCACAACCCTCCGATGGGTGCGTGGTAGGCTTTGCGGGTCCGCATTTTCCCCAGCCGCGTTGCCGTCACATGGCGGCGCGGTGCCCGCAAGCCATGTCCCGTATTTCCCTCGCCTGCCGGCGCCGGCTCGCGCCCGCCGGCCGCGCCGTTGCCCCGATCTTCCTGTCGCTGATGCTGGCCTGGCCGCTGGCCGGCCACGCCGGGGTGGCGCTGCTGCAGCCGCCGCGCGTGATCGACGGCAACCAGCCGCTGACGCTGACCCTGGTGGTCACCGCCGACGACGCCACGCGCCGCTACCGGATCCCCGACACGCTCGAAGTCACCGCCTCGGGCGACCTGCAGGCGCCGGTGCGGCTGGTGCTGTGGCGCGAAGTCTCGGGCCCGGCCGTGGTCAACCTGCGCCGCGGTGAACACCGCGCGATCCGCTACACGGTGGCGCTGCCGCCGGCCCTGCGCGGCCAGGTGCGGCTGGATGCCACCGGCATCGACGCCGCACCGGTACTGGTGACGCTGAACCGCCTGCCGCGGCCCGGTGAACCCGCCACCGCTACGCCGCCGGTTGCCAGCCAGGCGCCGGCAGCGAACGGCACGGAGCCGGCCACCGAAGCCGCCGTGCCGGTGACTCCGGTCACCACGGCCGGCGCTGCTGCACCCGCGCCGGCCGACCTGCGCGACAGCGCCCGGCTGTCGTTCCATGACCCGATGTATTTGATGGTCGGCGCGCATGGCGGCGCCAACGCCAAGTTCCAGCTGAGCTTCAAGTACCGCCTGTTCCAAGGCGAAGATCCGGCGTCGAAGCGCCTGTTCGACAACCTCTACGTGGCCTACACCCAGTTCTCGCTATGGGACCTGTCCGAGCAGTCCAAGCCGTTCCGCGACACCAACTACCGGCCCAGCCTGTTCTATTACCTGTCGGATACCGGCGTGCGCAACAACGTCATCAGCCGGCTGTCGCTGGCGGCCGGCCTGGAGCATGAATCCAATGGCCGCAACGGCGACGAATCGCGCAGCATCAATACGGTCTTCGTCAAGCCGACCTTCTACTTCGGCGACCAGAACGACTGGCACTGGCGTGTCGCGCCCAAGCTCTACGCCTACGTGGAAAAGGGCGAAAACCCCGACATCGCCCACTATCGGGGCTTCATGGACCTGGGCATTGCCTACGGGCGCCCGGACTCATGGGAACTCTCCGCCACGCTGCGCAAGGGCACGCGCAAGTGGTACGGCAGCGTCGACGCGCAGCTGACCTACCCGATGGCGCGGCTGATCCCCGGCACCGCGGGCTACCTGATGGCGGGCTACTTCGTCGGCTATGGCGAGAGCCTGCTGGACTACAACCACAAGCTGCCCTGGCAGTTCCGAATCGGCTACGCGCTGTCCCGCTGATCCCGATGAAAGGCTGAACCCGCTCAGCCGGCCAGCGGCTTGCCGCTGGCCTTGAGCCGCGCATTGGCCACCGCGGCGGCAAACTGGCCGTGGCCATGCCAGCCGGTGGCGCGGCCCAGCTTCTTGCCGTTCTGGAAGAACATGAACACCGGGATGCCATGCAGGCCAAAGCGCCGGCCCAGCCCGGGATGCGCGTAGACGTTGGCATGCAGCCAGTGCAGTTCCAGCGCGCGGATCGGTTCGGGGTTGGCCAGCATCGACTTCTTGGCCATCTCGCAGTTGAAGCAGTCCACCCCCCAGAAGAACACGCACACCAGCGTGTCGCCCGCATCGGCGATGGCGGCGTCGATGCTGCCGTCATCGACCTCGCGCATGCCGAATGCCTCGAAGGCGCGGTGGTCAAGGTGGGGAGACGTGGACGATTCCGGCGAGCCGGCGGTTGGTTCAGTGGTCATGCTCGCTCCAGAATGACAAACGCCCGGGCCAGCCGGCACCGGGCGTCAGGTCGCAATCCGGGACGGCATGCCGCCGTCCCGGGTCGCCTTACTTCGGTGCCGCCACCGTCACCAGCGCCGGCCGCAGCACGCGCTCGGCAATGGTGTAGCCGCGCTGGAGCACGGCCACCACGGTATTGGGTTCCTGGTCCGCCGGCACCATCGAGATGGCCTGGTGGCGGTACGGGTCGAATTTCTCGCCCACCGGGTTGAGTTCAACGATCTTGCCGCGCTCAAAGGCGGCGGCCAGCTGGCGCGCGGTCAGCTCAACGCCTTCGCGCAGCTTGGCAATATCGCCCGAGCCATCGGCCAGCGCAGCCTGCAGGCTGTCCATCACCGGCAGCAGGTTGTCGGCGAAGTTCTCGATGGCGAACTTGTGCGCCTTGGCGACATCTTCCTGCGCCCGGCGGCGGATGTTCTCGCCTTCGGCAATGGCGCGCATATACAGGTCGTAATGCTCGCGCGCCTTGGCTTCCAGGGCGGCCAGCTGGGCCGCCACGTCGTCCACGGCAGCGGTTTCCGGCGCACCGGTTTCCTGGCTGGCGTTGGCCGCCTCATCGCCCGCGGGCGTAGGCGTCTGGGTGGTTGGCGTCTGCTTCTGTTCTTCCATGTCGATCCGTATCAATGCATTGTCGCGGCCCGCCGTGGGCCTGGCCGCGGGTGGTAAATCGGCGCGTGTTCCGTGCAGGTGGTGGCAAGGCGCAGGTTTTCAAGAGTGGCGCTGGCGTGACGCGGAAACACACGGTTACAAAGGCCAGGCATATGCAATCGACGCCTTATTGCTTTGCTGCATCGCACTCACTAAGATTCTCAGTAAGAAAAATGACAAAAATGCCGGGGGTTCTGGAGATGGTTCATTTTTGTGCCTCTTCCGAAAGGTTGGCCATGCATAAGCTGCCAGTCGTGACGCTCTGCCTTGTGGCCGCTTTGGCGGTCATGACCGCCTTTATCTGCCTTTCCGGCGCATTCACCCCGCGCGATACGGAGTATGGCAGCGGCAAGGCGGTGTTCAAGCACTACATCGTCCCTATCGTCAGTCAGGAAGTCTCGCAGGAATAAACCCTGCCGGATCGCAATCCCATTGCGCGGCGGCACCGGAAACGGTGCCGCCGCGTTGCCATTTCAGCCCTTCAGGTGGTCGATGCGGCGCCGGTCCCGCTTGGTCGGGCGCCCCGGGATCTGCGCGGACGGCTCCGGCTGCAGGCGCCGGCGCTCGGCATCGGCCAGCCGGCGCGACTGGCTTTCGGCACTTTCCTCGTACAGCGTCTGCGCCACCGGCGCCGGCCCGCGCGCCTGGGCAATGCCTTTCACCACAAGTTCCCAGCGCTGCTGGTGCGCTTCCAGCACCACCCTGTCGCCGGGCTTCACCTCGCGCGAGTTCTTGCATGGCTGGCCGTTGACGGTCACCTTGCTGCGCTCCACCGCTTCGGCGGCCAGCGAGCGCGTCTTGAAGAAGCGCGCGCACCACAGCCATTTGTCGATGCGCTGGCGCGCATCCGGCTCAAAGTCGACGTTCATGCCGCCGCCCCCCGGGTCTGGGCGCGCGTGCGCCGTGCTTCCAGTTCGTGCGGATGCGGCGTGGCCAGCGGCCAGCCCTGCAGGTGCTGCAGCGCGATCTCGGCCATGGCCGCGACCCACGGATCGGCATCATTCAGGCACGGGATGAAGTGGAAATCCTTGCCGCCCGCGACCTTGAACTCGGTCTGCCCTTCCATGGCGATTTCCTCCAGGGTCTCGATGCAGTCGGCCGGAAAGCCCGGGCAGAAGACGTCGACCCGGCCCGCGCCGACCTTGCCCAGCTCGGCCAGCGTCGGCGCGGTGTACGGCTGCAGCCATTCCGCCTTGCCAAAACGAGACTGGAACGTCACTTGATACTGACCCGGCTGCAGGCCCAGCGCGTCGCCCAGCAGCCGGCCGGTCTTCAGGCATTCACAGTGATAGGGGTCACCCAGCTCCAGCGTGCGCCGCGGCACGCCGTGGAACGACAGGATCAGCTTGTCGCCGCGGGCAAAGTCCGGCATGCCGTGCCGCGCCCAATAGGCGCCGACCTGCTGGTGCAGCGCCGAGATATAGGCCGGGTGGTCATGGAAATGCTTGACCAGCCGCAGTTCGGGCTGGTTGCGCCACTGGCCCAGCACCCGGAACACCTCGTCGAAGGCCGTGGCCGTGGTGGTGCCGGAGTATTGCGGATACATCGGCAGCACCAGCACCTGCTCGCAGCCCTGCCGGCGCAGCGCCTCCAGCACCGAGGCGATCGACGGGTTGCCGTAGCGCATTGCGCACGCGACCGTCACTTCATGGCCGTGCTGGTTCATCAGCCGCTGCAGCGCATGGGCCTGGCGCTCGCTGTAGACCAGCAGCGGCGAGCCCGTCATATGGGCCTCGCGCAGCCAGATCGATTCGTATTTCAGCGCCGAGGCGCGCGAACGCAGCGGCAGGATCACCCCATGCAGCAGCGGCAGCCAGGCCGCGCGCGGGATCTCGACCACGCGCGGGTCGGACAGGAATTCCTTCAGGTAGCGCCCCACCGCCTTGGGCGTGGGAGCGTCCGGGGTGCCCAGGTTGACCAGCAGGATCGCCGTGCGCGGCGCCTGGCCGTGCTGGTAGGCCGGTTCGGGAGAAAACGTCATGTCGCTTCCGGGTTGGCACGGTGCCGGGATGGCGCCGGTGCGGCGCACCGGCGATTGCCGCGCTCGGTAGGAATGGAGCCGCTTGTCAGACCAGCCAGTCTTTGCACTAGTTCTGGCTCAGGGCGCTGGACAGCAAGCGCGCGGTGATGTCGACGATGGGGATCACGCGCTCATACGCCATGCGCGTGGGGCCGATCACGCCAAGCGTGCCGACGATCTGGCCGTCGACCTCATACGGGGCGGTGATGACCGCCATGTCTTCGATCGGCACCAGCCGGCTTTCGCCGCCGATAAAGATCTGCACGCCCTGCGCATGGCTGGACACGTCCAGCAGCTGCAGCAGGCTGGTCTTGTGCTCGAACACGTCGAAGAGGCGCCGCAGCTTGTCCATGCTGGAGGCCAGGTCTTCCACTTCCAGCAGCTTGCGCTCGCCGCTGATAAAGACGTGGTCGTCGTCCTCGTCCTCGGCAACGCTGCCGGCCTCGACCGCGGCCTGCATCAGCTGCGACATGTCGCGGCGCAGGTCCTGCAGTTCCACCCGCAGGTGGCCGCGCACCGTGTCGAAGCTCATGCCGGCATAGTGCGAGTTGAAGAAGTTGGCCGCCTCGATCAGCTGGGCCGGCGTGTATGACAGCTCGGTCTGGATGATGCGGTTCTGCACGTCGCCCTCGGGGCTGACGATGATCAGCAGGATGCGCTTGTCCGACAGCCGCATGAATTCGATCTGCCGGAACGCCTGCGCGCGGCGCGGCGTCATCACCACGCCGGCAAAGTGCGACAGGTTCGACAGCGTGCGCGCGGCCGCCGTGATCATGCGCTGCGGCCCCAGTTGCTGGCCGCCGAGCTGGTCCTGGATCTGGCCGGTCAGCTCGGCCAGGTCGGCGTTGCGCTCCAGCGGCTTGGCCGTCAGCATCGAATCGACGAACAGCCGGTAGCCGCGCGGGGTCGGGATACGGCCGGCCGAGGTGTGCGGGCTGGCAATAAAGCCCATTTCCTCCAGATCGGACATCACATTGCGAATGGTCGCAGGCGACAGGTCCAGCCCCGAGTATTTCGACAGGGTGCGGGAACCGACCGGCTGCCCTTCGGCAATATAGCGCTCGATCAGGGTCTTGAGCAGCGTTTTGGAGCGTTCATCCATGATGCCCCGATTTTACGCAAGTTTTGGACCTTCTGGCGGGCGGCCTGGGCCGGCCGCCGGCGCCTGCTGACAAGCGTCATGGCGGTATGGTCTAATCCCGTCATGTCCGCCCCCCCGAAAGCCAGCGCCGTGCGCACTTCGTTCAAGACCGTCGCCCTGGTGGGCCGGTACTCCACTGCCGGCATCGAAGGGCCGCTGGAGGAGATCGCCTCTTATATCCTGCGCAACGGGCAGGACGTGGTGTTCGAGCGCGAAACCGCGCTGGCCACCGGGCTGACCTCCTACCCTGCCCTGTCCGCCGAGGAGATCGGCCGGCAGGCCGACGTGGCCGTGGTGCTGGGCGGCGACGGCACGCTGCTGGGCATCGCCCGCCAACTCGCCGGCTATGACGTGCCATTGATCGGCGTCAACCACGGGCGGCTGGGGTTCATGACCGACATCGCGCTGGAAGACGCGCACACCGTGCTGCCCGACATGCTCGACGGCCGCTACGAGGCCGAGACCCGCCTGCTGCTGGAATCGCGCGTGGTGCGCGACGACATGGACATCTTCTCCGCGCTGGCCCTGAACGACGTGGTGGTGAACCGCTCGGGCATCTCCGGCATGGTCGAGCTGGCAGTGTCGGTGGACGGCCACTTCATGTACAACCAGCGGTCGGACGGCCTGATCGTGTCGACCACCACCGGGTCCACCGCCTACGCGCTGTCCGCCGGCGGCCCGATCCTGCACCCGACGCTGTCGGGCGTGGTGCTGGTGCCGATTGCCCCGCACGCGCTGTCCAACCGCCCGATCGTGCTGCCGCACGACGCCGAGGTCACCATCGAGGTGGCCAGCGCGCGCGACGCCAGCGTCAACTTCGACATGCAGTCGCTGACCTCGCTGCTGCCGGGCGACCGCATCGTGGTGCGGCGCTCCGAAAAGACCATCAACCTGCTGCACCCGGTCGGCTACAACTACTACGCCACGCTGCGCAAGAAGCTGCACTGGCACGAGTACCCGTCCGAAGACAACCGCCTCTGAGCCAGTATCAAGCCGCCCCTTGAGCCTGATCCCGAACCCATCGGACCGACTACCTCCAACGCCACGATGCTGCGCAGCCTGTCCATCCGCGATTTCGTCATCGTCGATACGCTCGACCTGGACTTCACCACTGGCTTCACCGTCTTCACCGGCGAGACCGGCGCCGGCAAATCCATCCTGATCGATGCCCTGGCGCTGGTGCTGGGCGAACGCGCCGATGCCGGCGTGGTGCGCGAAGGCGCCCCGCGCGCCAGCGTCAGCGCCACCTTCTCGACCCACCCGGCACTGGATGCCTGGCTGGCCGAGCGCGAGCTCAACAGTGAAGCGGAAGACGGCGTGGCGACCGTGCTGCTGCGCCGCACGGTCGATGCCGGGGGCCGCAGCAAGGCCTTTATCAACGGCGCCGCCGCCACCCTGGCGCAACTGCGCGAAGTCGGCGACCAGCTGGTCGACATCCACGGCCAGCACGCGCACCAGCTGCTGCTGCGCCCCGATGCGCAGCGGCTGCTGTTCGACGCCCACGCCGGCCTCACGCAGCAGGCCGGCGCGGTGGCCGAGGCCTGGCGCGCCTGGCGTGCCTGCGTGCGCCAGCGCGAGGCGGTGGAACACCAGTCGCGCGAGATGCAGCTCGAACGCGAACGGCTGGAATGGCAGGTCGGCGAACTGGACAAGCTCAACCCGCAGCCGGGCGAATGGGAAGAGATCCAGTCCGAGTACAACCGGCTGTCGCATGCCGCCGGCCTGATCGACGGCAGCCGCGCCGCGCTGGACGCACTGTCCGAGGCCGACGGCTCGGTGCTGTCGGCGCTGAATACCATCGTGCACAAGCTGCAGCAGCTGGCCGATGTCGATCCGGCGCTGCGCGACGTGCTGGCCGCGCTCGAGCCCGCGCAGATGCAGGCCGAGGAAGCCGCGCACTCGCTCACGCGCTATGTCGACCGGCTCGAACTCGACCCCGAGCGGCTGCAGGCGGTGGACGAACGCATGCAGGCGCTGCACGCCACCGCGCGCAAGTACCGCCTGCCGCCCGGGCAGCTGCCCGACGAGCTGGTGGCACGCCGCCAGCAGCTGGACGACCTGCAGGCCGCGCAGGACCTGAACAAGGTGATGGCGCGCGAGGCCGCGGCCAAGGCTGCCTACCTGACCCTGGCGCAGCATCTCAGCCACGCCCGAAAGCAGGCCGCGCAGGCGCTGTCCGCCGCGGTCACCGACGCCATGCAGGGCCTGTCGATGGCCGGCGGCAGCTTTGTCGCCGCACTCAATGCGCTCGACGAAGGCCAGAGCCATGGGCTGGAGCAGGTCGAATTCCTGGTCGCCGGCCATGCCGGCGTGAGCCCGCGGCCGCTGGCCCGGGTGGCGTCGGGCGGCGAACTGGCGCGCATCAGCCTGGCGATCTCGGTGATCACCAGCGAAGCCTCGCCCACGCCCACGCTGATCTTCGACGAGGTCGATACCGGCATCGGCGGCGCGGTGGCCGAAGTGGTCGGCCGGCGCCTGCAAGAGCTCGGCCGCGCGCGCCAGGTGCTGTGCGTGACGCACCTGCCGCAAGTGGCGGCGCAGGCCGGCACCCACCTGCTGGTGAGCAAGGAAACCACCGATGCGGGCGATGGTTCGGTCACGCGCTCGCGCATCCGGGTGCTGGACCCCGCCGGGCGCGTGGTCGAGACCGCCCGCATGCTGGGCGGCGCCACCGTCACCGCCACCACGCTGCAACATGCCGAAGAAATGCTGGCGCAAGGCATGGCCGGCGGCCAGGGCAGCCAGCCCGCACGCGGCGCGGGCGGCAAGGATGGCCGGCGCAGCCGCCGCGCCGCCGGCTGATGCCCCCGCCCGCCCAGCACGTGCGCCAATCCATACACTGACAGGAGCTTCACCATGACCCGCCAAGCGCAAGCCGGCCCCCGGCAACGCCCGCGCGCATCGCTGCGCGCCGTGCTGGCCTTCGCCACCGCCGCATCGGCCGCACTGCTGGCGCTGTCCGCCTGCCAGGCCCAGCCCAAGTCCTCGGCCCCGCCGCCGGGCAGCATCAGCGATGACCGCGCCCTTGGCGACATCATGGTGCGCTTCAAGCCGCCCGCGGTGAACCTGTCGGAGGACGCCGGCAAGCTGCTGGCCGAGATCAAGGGTCCGATCCGCTACGTGGTCAAGCGCCCGATGTCCGGCGGCGTCTGGCTGGTCACAGCGATCTCGCCATCGGCGGACGCCACCATCGACCAGGCGGTCGAGACCCTGCGCACCACGCCCCGCATCGAGACCGCCGAGCCGGACCGCGTGCTCAAGCCCAACCGCAACCCTCCCACCAGCCGCGACATGCCGCAGAGCTGAGCCCGAATGCAGGACGGGTTCTAAGCCTTCGGTCGCCCTTGCACAACCACGCTGGATCGTATTCGCTACATGACAAGCCCCCCGCGCGCTACGCCCCAGGAGGAATACATGCCGCAACCCGCGCAGTCCGACTTCCGTAGCAGCCCCGTGGCCCGCCGCTGGCGGGCCATAGTCTTCGCCGCCGCCGCTGTGTGCGGCGCGATGCCGGCCAGCGCGGCACTGGCTGCCGGCGCCCATGCCGCACCCGCCTACACCGGCCAGATCATCGTGCGCTGGCGCGATGGCGCCAATGGCACAGCCAGCGATGGCAGCAGCAAGACGCCTGCAGCCGCGGCGGATGCGCTCAAGCAGCTGAGCGAGCGCACCGGCATTGCCGTCACGGCGCGCCGCGCCATGGGCGGCAACCTGCACCTGCTGCAGGTGCCCGACGCACTGGCAGCCGACCCGGAAGCCGCGGCGTCCCGGCTGCGCCAGGACCCGCGCGTGGCCGACGCCGTGCCCGACCGCTGGCTGCGGCTGCACGACACCCTGCCCAACGATTCCGAGTTCATCTCGCGCCAGCCTTACCTGATGGGTACCGGCACGGCGGTGGGCGGCGTCAACCTGCCGCGCGCGTGGGACCGCACCCGTGGCAGCAGCGGCGTGGTGATCGCGGTGGTGGACACCGGCATCCTGCCCCACCCCGACCTCGCGGCGCGCGTGTTGCCTGGCTACGACTTCATCAGCAGCACCACCATTTCCAACGACCCAGATGGCCGCGACGCCGATGCCACCGATGCCGGCGACGGTGTCCCGGCCGGCTTTACCTGCCCTGGCAGTTCAACGCCCACGCAGACGGCCACCGACAACAGCTGGCACGGCACGCGCGTGGCGAGCGTGCTGGGGGCGCAGACCAACAACGCGCAGGACATCGCGGGCGTCGACTGGAACGCGCGCATCCTGCCCGTGCGCGTATCGGGCCGCTGCGGCGCGCTGCTGTCCGATACCGTCGACGCCATGCGCTGGGCCGGCGGCTTGTCGGTACCCAACGTGCCGGCCAATGCGACGCCGGCGCGCGTGGTCAATATCAGCCTCGGCGGCGGCACCTGCAGCAGCATTGAACAACAGGCCGTCAAGGACCTGAATGACCGTGGCGTAGTGGTGGTGGCCGCCGCCGGCAACGAGCGCGGCGCGGTGGAAGCGCCAGGCGACTGCAGCGGCGTGATCGCGGTCACGGCGCATGCCAACGACGGCGAGAATGCCAGCTATGCCAATGTCGGCCCGCAGGTCGCGATCAGCGCGCCGGGCGGCGGGTGCGGCAACTCGCAGGTAGTCAATGGGCAGTGCACGACCACGCCCTCGGTCATTCGCACCTTGAACAACGATGGCAAGACTAGCGTTGGCACCTATGTCGTGACGTCATCCGCGGGCACCAGCTTCGCCGCACCGATGGTCTCGGGCGTGGTGGCCATGATGTTCGCGGTCAATGGTTCGCTGACCCCGGCCCAGGTCACTGCAGCACTGAAGGCTTCGGCACGCCCGCATCCGTCCGGCACCTATTGCACCACCAATCCGGGCGTCTGCGGCGCCGGCCTGCTCGATGCCGACGGCGCACTGGCGGCCGCGGCGGGCACGCCACCGGCGCAGGCTGCGCCGGCCTCGGGCAACGGTGGTGGCGGTGGCGGCGGCGCCGTTCCGCCCTGGACCGCGATGCTGCTGGCGCTGTCCGGCCTGCTGGCCTTCGCGCTGCGGCGTCGCATGTAACCCCGGCGCCCGGTCCGGCTCAGGCGTCGTCGCCGCGGGCCGGGCGCCGCGCCAGCCACCACTCCTGCAATACCCAGCACAGCAGGCCGGCCACGGCGCCGGCCGCGTGCGCGACGCGCACCACGCCAAAACCCCAGGCCGGATCGAACACCACCGGCGCCAGCCACGACTGTTCCACCCAGACCTTGGCCAGCACGCCCAGGCACAGCAGCACGCCGGTGACGCGCGCCAGGCCCGATGCCCGCAACAGCCCGAGCGCGCCCCACAAGGCCAGCCCGTGCAAGGCGCCTGAGAGCCCGCCATACCACGCAATCGCCGGCACCCGCAGCAGCACCACCTGCACGGCGATGCCGCAGGCAACCAGCACCAGCAACAGGGTGCGCGCACGCGCCACGCGCGCGGCGATGGCCAGCACGCCGGTGGCGGCCAGCGCGTCGGCCAGCCAGTGGTGTCCGTCCAGGTGCACCCACATGGCGGTGGCCAGGCGCCACCACTGGCCGTCCAGCCGCACCGCATCGCGCAGGTAAAGGCCGTGCGCATGCCACCACGGCATGAAGGTGAACCAGGCCGACAGCGCCCACACCAGCGCGATCGCCGCCAGCAGCCCCGGCCACGATGCCCCGGCGGGTGCCGGCGGAACTGCCGCGTCAGGCTTCACCGAACACGGCCTGCCACAGCGCGCGCACCTGTCCGGTCTGCTGCGCCACCGACGCGGGCGCGACGCGTGCATGCGCCTGCCCGTCGAGTCGCAGCTGGTGCTGGCGCGCGCGGAACAGCCGGTAGGCATCGCCCACCGCCAGTGCCAGCGTGGCGTCGATCAGGCCCAGCTCGCCCGCTTCGCGCAGCAGCGCGATATTGCCCGCGTTGCGCGTCAGCTGCGGGTGCGCCCGGCTGTGCAGCAGCACCAGGTACTGCACCGTGAATTCGATGTCGACCATGCCGCCGCGATCGTGCTTCAGGTCGAACAGGTCGGTCGGGTTGGGATGGCCTTCGGCGACCTTGCGGCGCATCTGCACGATCTCGTCGCGCAGCACGGCGGCATCGCGGTCCTGGCACAGCACCTCGCCGCGCAGCGCCTCGAAGCGGTCGCCGATGGCGGCGTCGCCGGCGCAGAAGCGCGCGCGCGTCAGCGCCTGGTGCTCCCACACCCAGGCGGTGTTGTCGCCTTCGCGCAGCTGGTAGCGGCGGAATGCCTCGAAGCTGGTCACCAGCAAGCCGGCCGCGCCGTTGGGGCGCAGCCGCGTGTCGACATCGAACAGCGCACCGGCGGCGGTATGGCTGGTCAGCCAGGTGATCAGCCGGCGCGCATAGGCGGCGTAGACGTCGGGCGCGCGCTCATGGTCATCGTCGTACAGGAAGATGATGTCCAGGTCCGAGGCATAGCCCAGTTCCTTGCCGCCCAGCCGGCCGTAGGCGATCACCGCAAAGCGCGGCGTGTCGCGGTGGCGCGTGGCCAGCTGGCGCCAGACCGTTTCCAGCGTGGCCTCGAGCATGGCATCGGCCAGGTCGGACAGGCGGTCGGCCACCTGCTCCACCGTCAGCATGCCCTGCAGGTCCTGCAGCAGCACGCGGAAAGTCTCGACATGATGCTCGCGCCGCAGGATGTCCATCTGCTGCTCGATCTGGCCTTCGGCGGCCAGCAGCCGCTCATGCAGGCGCTTGCGGAAGGCGGCCCAGTCCGGCGCGCCCGCCAGCGCATCGCTGTCGAGCAGTTCGTCCAGCAGCTGCGGGTGCCGCGTCAGGTAGGCCGCGGCCCAGCGCGAGGCATGCAGCGTCTGCGCGACGCGGTCCATCGCCTGCGGGTATTCGGACAGCAACGACAGGTAGGAGGCGCGGCGGCTGATCGCCTCGAGGAAGTCGATAAAGCGCGCGATGGTGCTGTCGGCATCGTCCTGGCGCGCGGCCAGGTCAAGCGCGCGGTTCACCAGCTGGTCGAAGCGCGCGCGGCTGGACTCGGACAGCGCGCGGTAGCGCAGCGACGAGGCGATCGCGCGCAGCCGGTCCAGCAGCCCGGTGCAATCGGTGAAGCCGGCGGCCTGCAGGCGCTGGCAGGGCGCGGCGTCATCGTCGCAGGCCGCGTCGTCCTGCTTCTGTTCCGGGTTGTCCTGCGCTTGCGCGGCGTTATCGTCGAACACGATGCCCGGCCACAGCGCTTCGCACGGGGCGGCATCGGGATCCGAGAAGGTGGCCTCGAACTGCTGCGCAACCGGGTCCTGCAGGGCGGCCAGCCGCGCCAGCAGTTCGGGCCAGTCGGCGCAGCCCATCATCTGCGCCACCGCCAGCTGTTCGTCGGGCGAAGTCGGAAGGTGGTGGGTCTGGGCGTCGTCGCGGTACTGCAGCCGGTGTTCGAGCTGGCGCAGGAAGCGGTAGGCATCGCCGAGCTGCTCGGCCTGGCCGGCGGGCAACAGCCCGCGCTCGACCGCCACCGCCAGCACTTCCAGCGTCGGCCGCACGCGCAGCACCGGATCCTGGCCGCCACGGATCAGCTGGAACACCTGTGCCATGAATTCGATCTCGCGGATGCCGCCGCGGCCCAGCTTGATATTGAACGAGCGCTGGTTGACGCCGTGCCCCGCCAGCCCGCCGCTGCGCTTGGCGGCCTCGCTGCGGATCTGCGCGTGCAGCGAGCGGATGGCGGCGATCACGCCGTAGTCCAGGTAGCGGCGGAACACGAAGGGCGTGGTCAGCCGCGACAGCAGGCTGGCAGTGCGCTGCGCGTGCGGCGTGTCGAGCGCCGACACCACGCGGCCCTTGATCCAGGCATAGCGCTCCCACTCGCGCCCCTGCACCACCAGGTATTCCTCCAGCATGCCCAGGCTGCACGCGAGCGGGCCGGCGTCGCCGTTGGGGCGCAGCCGCATGTCGACACGGAACACATAGCCATCGGCGGTCACGTCGGCCAGCAGTTTGATTAGCCGACGTCCCAGCCTGATGAAGTACTCGTGGTTGGACAGGCTGCGCGAGCCGCCCTGGGTCTCGCCGTCCTCGTCATAGAGAAAGATCAGGTCGATGTCGGACGAGACATTGAGCTCGCGCCCGCCCAGCTTGCCCATGCCCACCACCACCAGCTCCTGCACCTCGCCGCTGTGGGCGCCGACCGGCCGGCCGAAGGTGGTGGCCAGGTCGTCGCCCAGCATCGCCAGGCCATGCTGGATCGCCAGCTCGGCCAGGTCGGTCATGGCGCCGGTGACCTCGCCCAGCGTGGCCAGGCCGCGCAAATCGCGCTCGATCACCGCGCACATCACTTCGGCGCGCAGACGGCGCAGGGTGCGCTTGGCGGATTCCTCGGCATCGGCCGAGGGCTCGTGCAGCGCCTGCAGCCGCGCCTGCATCCAGGCGCGCGTCAGCGGCTGGGCGGCCGCGGCGGCCAGGATGGCCGGCAAATCCGGCCGGGCCTGCAGCACGCGGCGCGCGTAGTGCGAATACGCAGCCGAGTACAATACGTGGCCGCCTGCGTGGCCAACCCCGTCAGCCGGCTGCAGCCCCTGCGCCGCGATGATGGCAAAGGCGCCGGCAGCCATGGTGCCGGGGCCCTGCCCCGGCTGCGGATCCGCCGGATTGGCCGGATCCGGTGTGGCGCGTGCGCCATGTTGGTCAGCAGCGTCGCCAGTGGCGGAACTCGTCGGTTCAGAGGCAGTCATTCCAGTATTTGAAATGCGAGAAAAGGTGCGGCCCGTGGTTCGCCCCGCGGTTCACCCGATGCTCGCGTCTTGTTGTCCGCGCAGCGGGCGTGCCATCGTCGCTATTGTCGCTTTGGGTGCGCGCAGCTTGCGCGTTCTTGTTTCAGCCGGCCGGGCACCAGATTGGAGAGCGGCTAGTATTGTCGGATAATCTGTGCATGTCCAGCCGCGCCCCACAACCCGCTGATGGTTCTCCCCCCAATGGCGGCGCGGGCGGGCAGGAGGCCGCCTCCACCCTGGCCCCGCCACACCCCGTGAACCCCCCGGCCAACGATGCCACCAGCGCCCGGCGCAAGGATTCCGCGCGCGCGCGCGCCGGCGCGTTCCTGCGCGCCTGCACGCGCGGCGTGGCGGCAGCGGTGCGCCACCCGTTCTGGCGCGGGCTGGGCCGCGCGCTGGTGCGCCTGGCGCTGGTGCTGGCCGCGCTGGCGCTGGTGGCGGGCCTGCTGATCCGCTTCGTGCTGTGGCCACAGGCATCCACCGCGCGCCAGTGGCTGGAAGAGCGCGGCTCGGTGGCGCTGTCGGCCAAGGTCAGCATCGGCGCGCTCGATACCTACTGGGACGGCTGGCACCCGGCCTTCCGCGCCCGCGGCCTGCGCGCCGTGGACCCCGAACAGCGCGTGCTGCTTGCCGCCGCCACGCTCGACGGCAAGCTGGCGTGGCGCTCGCTGTTCAGCATGAACCTGCAGTTCGTCAGCCTGGGCGCGACCGGCACCGACATCCTGGTGCGGCGCACGCCCGAGGGCCGGCTGCTGGTGGGCGGCATGCTGGTGGACGCGACCGGCGGCCAGCAGGACGACGACCGCTTCCTGGGCTGGCTGACGTCGCAGGGGCGCGTGGCGCTGTCCGACGGCAAGCTGCGCTGGCTGGACGAAAAGGCAGGCCTGCCGCAGCTCGACATCGGCGAGATCCGCCTCGATACCCGCCGCGACGGCGCGCGCCATACGGTGACGCTGGAAGCGCGCTCGCCGGCGCTGGGCCCGAGCCCGCTGGTGGTGCAGTCCACCTTCCGCAACGACTACCTGCACAGCGCCGGCAACTGGCGCTACTGGACCGGGCAGGCCAGCTGGGACCTCGGCCAGCTGCAGCTGCCGGTGCTGCAGCGCTACCTGGCGATGTTCGAGCGCGTCGCCAGCGGCACCTTCAGCACCGACGGCAGCATTGAATTCCGCCAGGGCCGCATCGTGCGCAGCCAGACGCGGCTGCGCGCCAGCGGCGTCGACCTGCTGCTGGCCGGCGCCTCCGCCCCGCTGCGCCTGGCCAATGCGCAGGCCTTCCTGCTGCACCGGACCGAGCGTGACGGCAGCAACCTGCTGACCGTCGACACCCTGCTCTGGCAACCCCAGCCTGCCAGGGACGACGAGGGCACCCCCGCCGACAGCACCTGGCGCGAAGGCATGCGCAAGGTCACCCTCGGCTGGGCCACCGGCAATGACGGCACCCTGCGCAAGTTCTCGCTGAAGGCGCCCACGCTGGACCTGAACACGGTGCGCGCGGCGGCCAGCTCGATGCCGCTGGACACCGCGGTGCTGCGCCGGCTGCGCGCGCTGCAGCCGGCGGGCCACATCGACAACCTCAACGTGACCTGGAGCCGCGAGCGCGCCGGCATGCTCGAGCGCGGCGGCGGCAAGCCGCTCTACAGCGTGCAGGGCACACTGCGCGACGTCTCGGTCAACGGCCAGCCGGCCGTGCCTGCGTTGGACGCCAGCGGTCACCCGCGGCTGGGCACGCCCGGCTTCTCGCACCTGTCCGGCACGTTCTCCTTCGATGACCAGCAGGGCAATGCCCGCTTCGAAGGCAACGGCGCGGCACTGGTGCTGCCTGGCCTGTTCGAGGAGCCGCGGCTGCCGTTCGACCAGATCGGCGGCGAGGTGCGCTGGACCCACACCGGCGGCAAGCTCGCGGTCACGCTGGACGGCGTGCGCTTTGCCAATGCCGATGCGGCCGGCTCGGTGCGCGGCACCTGGCGCGCAGGCGGCGACGGTGTATCCGGCATCGCCGACCTGGCCGGCGAAATGACCCGCGCCCAGGTGGCGCGCGTGCCGCGTTACCTGCCGCTGAGCATTCCGGCCGGCACCCGGCACTACCTGGCCGGTGCGCTGGCGGGCGGCGAAGCGGCCGGCGTGAGCTTCGTGCTGCGCGGCGACCTGGCGCATTTCCCGTTCCATGCCCCGCACGAGAAGGCCGGCGAGTTCCGTGTCGAGGTGCCGATCGAACACGTCAGCTACCAGATCGCCCCGCACGAGACCGCAAGCGGCACCACCACCGGCGTGCAGGCGTGGCCCACGTTCACCGACATTGCCGGGCGGGTCGTGTTCGACCGCGGTGGCATGACGTTCCTGGCGAGCCGGGCCACGGTCCACGATATCCCCGGCGTCACGCTGCAGGACGTCAAGGGCCGCATCGACGACCTTGGCCCGCACGGCAAGCTGGTGATCGACGGCGGCGCCAGCGGACCGGTGCAGGGCTTCCTGCGCTACATCAACGCTTCGCCGGTGCGCGAATGGACCGGGCACGTGGCCGATGCGGCGCAGGCCCACGGCAACGGCGAGCTCCGGCTCAAGCTCGACATGCCGCTGGAACACGCCAATGCCGCCAAGGTGGACGGCCGCTTCCGCTTCCCCGGCAACGATGTCGTGCTCAGCCCGCAGCTGCCGCAACTGGGCCATGCCAACGGCACCATCACGTTCAATGAACACGGTTTCGGGCTGGAGAACATGCGGGCCCGCTTCCTCGGTGGCGAGATCCGGCTCGGAGGCGGCACCCAGCCGGACGGCGCCACGCACGTCACCGCCAGCGGCAGCGTCTCGGCCGCCGGGCTGCGTGAGGCCGCCGCGGGCTCGGCGCTGGCGCCGGTGGCCGCGCGGCTCGAAGGCAGCACCAGCTACAGCGCGGTGATCGCCACGCGCGAGCGCCAGCTGCAGGTGCAGCTGAGCTCCGAACTGAATGGCATGGCGATCGGCCTGCCCGCGCCCCTGGCCAAGGCCGCGGCGCACGACCTGGCGCTGCGCGTGGACCTGCGCCCGGCCAGCGCCCCGGGCCGCGCCGGCACCAACGAGCTGGTGGTGCAGCTGGGCCATGCGCTGAACGCGCGCTACCTGCTGCGCCGCGACCAGGGCGGCGGCATCGACGTGCTCGCCGGCGGCATCGGCGTGCAGCAGGCGGCGCCGCCGCCCGCGGCCGGCGTCAGCGCCGCGGCCACCTTCGACCAGCTCGATATCGATGCGTGGCGGGCGGCCTTCGGCGGCAGTGCCGGCACCGCGGGCCCCGCGGAGTCGCCCTCCCCCTTCCTGCCTGGCCGCATTGCGCTGCGCGCGCGCTCGCTGCACGCCATGGGCCGCACGCTGGATGAGGTGGTGCTCGACGCCAACCGCGAGGCCGGCGGCTGGAATGCGAAGATCGACTCGCGCCAGGTGGCCGGCGCGGTGCAGTGGCGCCCGGCCGGGCCCTCGGCCACGGGGTCGCTGCAACTGCGCCTGGCGCGCCTGAACGTGCCCGATGCCAGCGACGAGCACAACGTGGTGGACGCGCTCGCCAGCAGCATCGACGAGCTGCCCGCGATCGACCTGGTGGCCGACCAGTTCATGCTGCGCGGGCATGACTTCGGCAAGCTTGAAGTCAAGGCCCATACCGGCACCAGCGCTGCCGACCCGGTCTGGACCCTGGACAAGCTGCAGATCGAGCAGCCCGGCGCCACCCTGACCGGCAGCGGCAGCTGGCGCGTGCCGCGCCGGCTGCGCGCCGACGCCAATGCCGAGCGCCGTACCCTGTTGTCCTTCACCATCGACGTGCGCGATGCCGGCGCCACGCTGGACCGCCTGGGGCTGGCGCACACGCTGAGCGACGGCAAGGGCAAGCTCGAAGGCCGCGTGGCCTGGCGCGGCTCGCCGCTGTCGATCGACTACCCGACGCTGTCGGGCAAGCTGTCGCTGGACCTGGAGAATGGCCAGATCCTGAGCGTGGAGCCCGGCGCGGCGCGGCTGCTGGGCGTGCTCAGCCTGCAGGGCCTGCTGCGCTTTGCCTCGCTGGACTTCCGCACCCTGTCGGGCCGCGGGCTGGTGTTCGACCGCATTGCCGGCACCGGCACGATCGAGAACGGCGTGGGCACGATCCAGGACTTCGAGCTCAGGAGCCCGCAGATCATCGCCAGCATGAGCGGCACCGCCAACCTGCTGCGCGAGACCCAGGACCTGCGCGTGGATGTGGTGCCGCGCATCAACGCCACCTCCACCTCGATCGCGGCCGCCTTTATCAACCCGGTGCTGGGCATCGGCACGCTGGCCGCGCAACTGCTGTTTGCCGACGAGTTCTCCAAGGTGTTCACCCAGCACTACCGCATCACCGGCAGCTGGGCCAACCCGCAGGTCGGCAAACTGGAGGACAATAAGGCGCAAGCCCCGACCTTCCAGAACCGCGCGGACCCCGCCCTCCCGCGCTGAGGAAAACAACGCGCGCCCCGCCTATGACTGCACCCGCCGCCCCCGCCCCGTTCCGCGTTGCCGCCATCCAGACCGTGACCGGCACCTCGCTCGATGCCAACCTGGCGCGCGCCGACGCGCTGATCGCCGAGGCCGCCGCCGGCGGCGCCGCGCTGGTGCTGCTGCCCGAATACTTCTGCATGATGGGCCGCTCCGAATCGGACAAGGTGGCCGTGCGCGAGCATGACGGCGACGGCCCGGTGCAGCAGTTCCTGGCCGATGCGGCACGCCGCCACGGCATCTGGCTGGTCGGCGGCACGCTGCCGATGTGGTGCGACGACCCGGCGCGCGTGTACAACACCTCGCTCGCCTTCAACCCGCGCGGCGAGCGCGTGGCGCGCTACGACAAGATCCACCTGTTCGGCTTCACCCGCGGCACTGAAAGCTACGATGAGTCGCGCACCATCCTGGCCGGGCGCACGCCGGTCAGCTTCGACGCGCCCTGCGGCCGGGTGGCGATGTCGGTGTGCTACGACCTGCGCTTCCCTGAGCTTTACCGCGGACTGGCCGCCGGCGACGGCACCAGCTTGATTCTGATGCCGGCCGCCTTCACCTACACCACGGGGCAGGCGCACTGGGAGATCCTGCTGCGCGCCCGCGCCATTGAAAACCAATGCTATGTGCTGGCCGCGGCACAGGGCGGAAAGCATGAGAACGGCCGCCGCACCTGGGGCCATTCGATGCTGGTCGATCCGTGGGGCGAGGTTCTGGCAACGCTGCCCGAAGGCGAAGGCGTGGTCGGCGGCGTGATCGACCCCGCGCGCCTGGCCGAGGTCCGGCAGAACCTGCCGGCACTGCGACACCGGGTGCTGTAGCATGTACGCAACCGCGGGGGCCGCTACCGGCGCCCGCCTACAGAATTTTTTGCCGCGCCGGCCGCAAGCCGGCGCGTCCCCAGGAAGAAAGGACATCTTATGAACGTCGGCGATCTCGGAATCCGCAACCTGGCCACCGCGCACCAACTGCTGCTGGCACCGTATGGCCTGGACGAGGCCAAGCTGCAGCGCGTGCTGGCCGATATCTTCACGCACAAGGTCGACTATGCCGACCTGTACTTCCAGTACACCCGCAACGAGGCCTGGAGCCTGGAAGAAGGCATCGTCAAGTCGGGCAGCTTCAGCATCGACCAGGGCGTGGGCGTGCGCGCGGTCTCGGGCGACCGCACCGCCTTCGCCTATTCGGACGACATCAGCCTGGCGGCGCTGTCGCAGGCCGCGGCGGCCACGCGCACCATCGGCCGTGCCGGCAACGGCCGCGTCAAGGTGGCCGGCGAGCTGGCCACGCACGCCGGGCGCAACCTGTACACGCCCAACGACCCGCTCGACTCCATGAGCGCGGCCGAGAAGGTGGCGCTGCTGGAGCGCGTCGAGCGCATGGCGCGCGCCAAGGATCCGCGCGTGGTGCAGGTGATGGCAGGCCTGGCCGGCGAATACGACGTGGTGCTGGTGGCGCGCAGCGACGGCGTGATCGCCGCCGACGTGCGTCCGCTGGTGCGGGTCTCGGTCACGGTGATCGCCGAACACGGCGGGCGCCGCGAGGTCGGCTCTTCCGGCGGCGGCGGCCGCTATGCCTATGGCTACTTCACCGACGAGCTGCTGCAGAAGTATGTGGACGAGGCCGTCTCGTCGGCCCTGGTCAACCTGGACGCGCGCCCGGCCCCGGCCGGCGCGATGACCGTGGTGCTGGGTTCGGGCTGGCCCGGCGTGCTGCTGCATGAAGCCGTCGGCCACGGCCTGGAGGGCGACTTCAACCGCAAGGGCTCGTCGGCCTTTGCCGGCCGCATGGGCGAACGCGTCGCGGCCAAGGGCGTGACCGTGGTCGACGACGGCACGCTGCCCAACCGCCGCGGCTCGCTCAACCTGGACGACGAAGGCAACCCGACCCAGTGCACCACGCTGATCGAGGACGGCATCCTGCGCGGCTATATGCAGGACACGCTCAACGCGCGCCTGATGAAGTTGCCGGTCACCGGCAACGCGCGCCGCGAAAGCTATGCCGCGCTGCCGATGCCGCGCATGACCAACACCTACATGCTCAACGGCGACAGGGATCCGCAGGAGATCATCGCCAGCGTCAAGCGCGGCCTGTATGCGGTCAACTTCGGCGGCGGCCAGGTGGACATCACCAACGGCAAGTTCGTGTTCTCGGCCAGCGAGGCCTACATGATCGAGGATGGCAAGATCACCTACCCGGTCAAGGGCGCGACGCTGGTCGGCAACGGCCCGGAATCGCTGAAGGATGTCACCATGATCGGCAACGACATGCGCCTGGACTCGGGCGTCGGCGTCTGCGGCAAGGAAGGCCAGAGCGTGCCAGTGGGCGTGGGCCAGCCGACGCTGCGCATCGAGAACATGACGGTGGGCGGCACCGCCTGACCGGTCCGGCGATAACGCAGACGGGACCCCGCGGGGTCCCGTTTTTCATTGGATCGCGCCGGCTTTACGGCCGCACTTCATACACCAGGTTGAACGGCGTCTGCGCCGCGCGGCGGAAACTGCGGAAGCCGGCCTGCTCCGCCACCCCGCGCATGCGCGCCTCGCCCGCCTGCGCGCCCAGGCACAGGCCGACTTCCTGCGCGCGCGACGCCGGCGTGCAGATGAAGGTGGACGCGGAATAGAACACCCGGCCCACCGGGTTCAGGTTCTGCTCCAGCGTGTCGTTGGCAAACGGCTCCACGATCATCCAGGCGCCATCGGCGCGCAGGGTTTCGCGCACGTGGCGCGCCGCGCCGACCGGATCGCCCATGCCGTGCAGGCAGTCGAACACCGCCACCAGGTCATAGTCCTTGCCGCCGTAGCCCTTGGCGGTGGCCACTTCGAAGCGCACGCGCTCGGCCACGCCGGCGCGGCGCGCGGCTTCGGCGGCATGGCGCACCGAAGGCTCGTGGTAGTCGAAACCGACAAAGCGCGAGGCCGGGTACGCCTGCGCCATGATGATGGTCGACGCGCCGTGGCCGCAGCCCACGTCCGCCACCGACGCGCCCGCCTTGAGCCGCGCCTCCATGCCGTCCAGCGCGGGAATCCACTCCGAAACCAAGTGCGCCGCGTAGCCGGGCCGGAAGAAGCGCTCGGTGCCGTGGAACAGCGCGGGATCGTGCTCGTGCCAGCCCAGCCCGCGGCCGTTGCGGAAGATATCGATGACCTTCGGGATGGCGCGGAACTGCGCCACCGCGATCTGGAACGCGCCCGGGATGAATGCGGGGCTGCCCTCCTGCGCCAGCGCATAGGCCTGCTCTTCGTTCAGGCTGAACTGCCCGGTTGCCGGGTCATAGTCGACGTAGCCGCTGGCCGCCTGGGCCGACAGCCATTCGCGCAGGTAGCGCACGTCCGTATGAGTCTTTGCCGCCAGCACTTCGGCGGTCATTGCTTTTTCCGCCATGGCCTTGTACAGGCCGAGTTCATCGCCCACGACCACGGTCGCGGCATGCATCACCGCGCCGATATCGTTGACGAATTTTTCCATGAAGGCATTCAGCCTCGCTTCATCGACGCTCATGACGCACCTCCCCGTGCTCACCGCTCCCCGGTTCCAATATAGCCCCCGGTTATGTTGGGGAAAGCCGAAAAGCAGCGGCGGGACAAGGCTTGCGCGGCAAGGCTGCAAGCCGCCGGAGGTCGGTGCGCAAGCGCACCGCATGGCCTAGTCGACACTTGCCAACCCTGGCAAAAGGCGCTATAAAGATGCTTCGCCGCGCGACAAGCAACGGACGCACGCCGAAAATTGACCGACCGGCGCGCAATTTCCTGCCTTCCTGCTACGCAGTGCAGCATAAATTCGGCGCCCACGACGATAATCGATTCAAGCTGACCCAAGCCAACGCCTTTTTCCGCCATGTCCGCTAAGTTTTACTTTTACTTTTTTAGCGATCTCACACCGCTGGCGGATAGGGAGGGACGGCTGTAAGCAGCGCCCCGAATACAAAAAAAACCGCCAGCAACCCTGGCGGTTTTTTTATACCCGTTTGTTACCCCACACACTCACGACCTCACAAGAATCCTGGAGCCATCATGCTGAAGAACACCGACGACCTGCGCATTCGCGAACTCAAGGAACTGCTGCCGCCCGCGCACCTGATCCGCGAGTTCGGCTGCTCCGAACAGGCTTCGGACGTGATCTACGGCGCGCGCCAGGCCATGCACCGCATCCTGCACGGCATGGATGACCGCCTGATCGTCATCATCGGCCCGTGCTCGATCCACGATACCCGCGCCGCGCTGGACTACGCCAAGCTGCTCAAGGTCCAGCGCGACCGCTTCGCCGGCGAGCTGGAGGTGGTGATGCGCGTGTACTTCGAGAAGCCGCGCACCACGGTGGGCTGGAAGGGGCTGATCAACGATCCGCACATGGATGGCAGCTTCAAGATCAACGATGGCCTGCGCACCGCGCGCGAGCTGCTGCTGAACATCAGCGAGATGGGCGTGCCCACCGGCACCGAGTACCTCGACATGATCAGCCCCCAATACATCGCCGACCTGGTCAGCTGGGGCGCGATCGGCGCCCGCACCACCGAGTCGCAGGTGCACCGCGAGCTGGCCTCGGGGCTGTCGTGCCCGGTGGGCTTCAAGAACGGCACCGACGGCAACGTCAAGATCGCGGTCGATGCGATCAAGGCCGCGTCGCAGCCGCACCATTTCCTGTCGGTGACCAAGGGCGGCCACTCGGCGATCGTGTCGACCTCGGGCAACGAGGACTGCCACGTGATCCTGCGCGGCGGCAAGGCGCCCAACTACGACGCGGCCAGCGTGCAGGAAGCGTGCGACGCCATCGCCAAGGCCGGCCTGGCCTCGCGCCTGATGGTCGATGCCTCGCACGCCAACAGCAGCAAGCGGCATGAGAACCAGATCCCGGTATGCGAGGACATCGGCCGGCAGATCGCCGGCGGCGACCAGCGCATCATCGGCGTGATGGTGGAATCGCACCTGGTGGCGGGCCGCCAGGACCACGTGCAGGGCCAGCCGGTCGAGGAACTGACCTACGGCCAGTCCGTGACCGATGCCTGCATCGGCTGGGACGACTCGATCAAGGTGCTCGAGGGCCTGGCCGAGTCGGTGCGCCAGCGCCGGCTGGCCTCGGGCAGCGGCAACTGATGCCGCGGCGGGGCCCGGGCCCCGCCCTCCTGCACACAACAAAAAGCCGCTTCCAGGGAAGCGGCTTTTTGCATCGGCGCGGCAGCCGCCGCGCGTTCTTACTTCTTCAGCACCAGGTCGCCAGGCAGCGACTCGATGTAGGCGGCCATGTCCTTCAGCTCCTTGCGGGTGAACGGGCGCGGCTTGCCGTCCTTGTCGGTCACGGCCGGATTGGCGTTGACCTGGCCGGCCATGATGGCGTTGGAACGGCCCACCAGGGCGTTGCCCGACACCTGGTATGACGCCATCGCATGGTACAGGTAGTCGGCGTGCTGGCCGGCCAGCTTGGGGTAATCCGGCGAGATCGGGGCGTTCATGCCCGCGCCATGGCAGGCGACGCAGGCACCCTTTTCCACCAGCGCCTTGCCGGCGGCAAGGTCGGCGGCCGAGGCCGGCATCGCGGCTGCACCCAGCACGAGTGCGCCGAGCGCGAACGAAAGCGTCTTGAGCGTCTTCATGAGGGGTCTCTTACTTGAGGGAATTGTTCTGCGTACCGGCCTTCTGCTGCGAGTAGTAGGCCGCCACGTTGGCGATGTCCTGCTCGGTCAGCGTCGCGGCGATGCCGCGCATGGTCGGGTGCTTGCGCTCGCCCTTCTGGTAGGCTTTGAGCGCGTTCTCGATGTACTTGGCGCTCTGGCCGCCCAGCAGCGGCACTTCATAGATTTCGGGGAATGACGCACGGTAGCCCGGAATGCCGTGGCATCCGATGCACATTGCAACCTTGTCCTTGGCAGCGTCTCCATTGCCCTTGACTTCCTGTGCCTGCGCAGCCGTTGCAGCCGCGCCCAGCACCACCATCGTGAGGAGCTTTTTCATTGTCTTTGCGGATTGGAAGTTAAACCGTGTGACCTGCCCTGCCGGGCGGAGACGGTTTCAGAATGCTTCTGCGGGGAAAACCAGGGCAGCCGGATGGATTGCCGAGGTGCAACCCGCCAGACATGTCGCATCCGGTCTGTTGCCGGGATGTGGAACACCATTCTGGAACCACCTCTCGCAATCGCCGCGACCCGGAAGGGCCGCTGGGACTTCTGAACGCGGACTGCCGGATGCTGGAGAACTGGACGTGGGGGCGCGTCAAACCGCCGCATTGTACCGCAGCCGGCACCTGCCAGTCCAGCAACCGGCCCCGGCCGCCAGCGGCCTGTCAGCGCGCCCCAACACGAACCGCAAAGGTCTTTTATACTGGCTGATCCCGGGAATCTGCACGACCGTTCGCGAATGCTGCCGCCAGCAGCGCGCGGGCGCCCTGCACCGGACCCTGTTTCCATAATGAAAGCGCGCATGACAGCGCGAAGAGACCGCGCCAAGCACGCCAACCCGGCCCTCGATCCGAGGCCGTCACCTCAGGTTGCCTCATGTCAAACACCGCCAACGCTTCCGCCCAAGCTTCCACCGCCCAGCAGGCCCGTTTCGAGGGCACTGACCAGTACGTCGCCACCGACGACCTCAAGCTGGCCGTCAATGCCGCGCGCACGCTGCAGCGCCCGCTGCTGATCAAGGGCGAGCCCGGTACCGGCAAGACCATGCTGGCCGAGGAAGTCGCCGCCGCGCTGGGCATGCCGCTGCAGCAGTGGCATATCAAGTCGACCACCAAGGCGCAGCAGGGCCTGTACGAGTACGACGCGGTGTCGCGCCTGCGCGACTCGCAGCTGGGCGATGACCGCGTCCACGACATCCGCAACTACATCGTCAAGGGCGTGCTGTGGCAGGCCTTTGACGCCGACGAGCAGGTCGTGCTACTGATCGACGAGATCGACAAGGCCGACATCGAATTTCCCAACGACCTGCTGCGCGAACTCGACCGCATGGAGTTCTACGTCTACGAGACGCGCGAGCTGGTCAAGGCCAGGCACCGGCCGCTGGTGATCATCACCTCGAACAACGAGAAGGAGCTGCCCGACGCCTTCCTGCGTCGCTGCTTCTTCCACTACATCAAGTTCCCCGATGCCGAGACGATGCAGCAGATCGTCGACGTGCACTACCCCGGCATCAAACGCGAGCTGGTGGCCGCCGCGCTGGAATCGTTCTACGAGATGCGCAACCTGCCGGGCCTGAAGAAGAAGCCGTCGACCTCCGAACTGATCGACTGGCTCAAGCTGCTGATGGCCGAGGACATCCCGCCCGAGGCACTGAAGAGCCCGGACAAGAAGGCCGCGATCCCGCCGCTGCATGGCGCGCTGCTGAAGAACGAGCAGGACGTGCACTTGTTCGAGCGCCTGGTGTTCATGAACCGCGCCAACCGCTGAGGCGATTCCCGTCATGACCGCGTTCGCCAAACCCGTCACGCTGGTCGGCCGCCACGCCACGCTGGAGCCGCTGCGCCCCGATCACGCCGAAGGCCTGCGCGCCGCCTGCGCCGACGGCGAGTTGTGGAAGCTCTGGTACACCAGCGTGCCCGCGCCCGAGCGCATGGAAGCCGAGATCGCTCGGCGCCTGGGCCTGCAGGAGCAAGGCTCGATGCTGCCGTTCGCGGTGCGCGATGCCGCGGGCGAGCTGGCGGGCATGACCACCTTCATGAATGTCGACGCCGCCAACCGGCGCGTCGAGATCGGTTCGACCTGGTATGCCCGTCGGGTCCAGCGCACGCCGCTGAACACCGAATGCAAGCTGATGCTGCTGGGCCATGCCTTCGACCATCTCGACTGCATCGCCGTGGAATTCCGCACGCACTGGATGAACCAGCAGAGCCGCGCCGCCATCGCGCGCCTGGGCGCCAAGCAGGACGGCGTGCTGCGCAACCACCAGCGCATGCCGGACGGCTCGTTGCGCGACACCGTGGTGTTCTCCATCATCGCCAGCGAATGGCCGACGGTGCGTCAACACCTGCAATTCCAGCTCGACCGTCCGCGCTGAAGCGGCCGCCGACTGAAAGCGAGGCATCATGCTGATCGATTTCTTCTTCTCGCTGCGCCACGCCAAGCTGCCGGTCTCGGTCAAGGAATACCTGACCATGCTGGAAGCGCTCAAGGCGCAAGTCATCTCGCCGTCCATCGACGAGTTCTACTACCTGTCGCGCATGACGCTGGTCAAGGACGAGAAGCACTTCGACAAGTTCGACCAGACCTTTGCCGCCTACTTCAAGGGGGTCGAGAGCCTGGTCGACTGGAAGTCCGACATCCCGCTCGACTGGCTGCAGAAGACGCTGGAGCGCGAACTCTCGCCCGAGGAAAAAGCCAAGATCGAGGCCATGGGCGGCCTCGACAAGCTGATGGAGCGCCTCAAGCAGCTGCTGGAGGAGCAGAAGGAAAAGCACGAGGGCGGCAACAAGTGGATCGGCACGGGCGGCACCTCGCCCTTCGGCCACGGCGGCTACAACCCCGAGGGCATCCGCATCGGCGGCCCGTCCAAGGGCAACCGCACCGCCATCAAAGTGTGGGAGGCGCGCGCCTACAAGGACTATGACGACCAGGTCGAACTGGGCACGCGCAATATCAAGGTGGCGCTGCGCCGGCTGCGCCGCTTCGCCCGCGAAGGCGCCGACACCGAACTGGACCTGGACGACACCATCCACTCCACCGCAGCCAACGCCGGCCTGCTCGACATCAAGCTGCGGCCCGAGCGCCACAACAAGGTCAAGGTGCTGATGCTGATGGACGTGGGCGGCTCGATGGACGACCACATCAAGCGCGTGGAAGAGCTGTTCTCGGCCACCAAGACCGAGTTCAAGCACCTGGAGTACTACTACTTCCACAACTGCCTGTACGACTACGTGTGGAAGAACAACCGCCGCCGCCACGCCGAGAAGCTGGCCACGTGGGACCTGCTGCACAAGTACACGCCCGACTACAAGATCATCTTCGTCGGCGACGCCACCATGAGCCCGTATGAGATCCTGCAGCCGGGCGGCTCGGTGGAGTACAACAACACCGAAGCCGGCGCGGTATGGCTGAACCGGATGACCGAGCAGTTCCCGCATTTCGTCTGGCTCAACCCGGAGCCGGAAGGGCTGTGGCAGTACCGGCAGTCGATCACGGTCATCAACCAGCTGATGAAGGGACGGATGTATCCGGTGACGCTGGCCGGGCTGGAACAGGCGATGAAGGTGCTGTCGAAGTAAGGCGGCGCTGGCTGCGTGAATTGCGCAACGGGGCGGCATCGACATGCCGCCCTTTTTTTATGCTCCCGCCTCAGCCCGGCCGCGCCAGATCGGCCCCTTCCATCACCCATGCGCGGAACGTGCGCAGCGCCGGCAGGTGCTGCTTCTGCTCCGGATAGCACAGGTAATAGCCCTTCTTGGCCAGCACCTGGGCCGGATGCGCCACCACCAGCGCCCCGGTGGCCAGTTCTTCCTCGATCAGGCAGCGCGGGATCAGCGCGATGCCCAGACCCGACAGCGCGGCCTGCGTGAGCAGCGAAAACTGGTCGAAGCGCGCGCCGCTCCAGGCCTCGCGGGTCGGCAGGCCCAGCGTAGCGAACCAGTCGGGCCAGGCTTCGGGCACGGTGGTGTGGTGCAGCAGCGGGTAGCGCAGCAGCGCGGCGGGCGTGGGCGCCACGCCGCCGGGCTCGGACGCCAGCAGGCCCGGGCGGCACACCGGCAGCACCTCGCGCCCGGTCATGTAGTCGGCCAGGCTGCCGGGCCAGACGCCATCGCCGAAGCGGATCGCGGCGTCCAGGTCCGGCTCGGAAAAATCGTAGCCCTGCGCGTGCGGCATGAATTCCAGCATCACCTCCGGATGGCGCGCGAAAAACTGCGGCAGGCGCGGGATCAGCCACTTGGCGCCCAGCGTCGGCATGCTGGCGATATGCAGCACACCGCCCCGCCCCTGCCGCGCCATCAGCTCGACGGTGGCGGCCTCCAGCTCATTCAGGCTGGGGCCGATGCGCTCCAGGTAGCGCTCGCCCGCCGTGGTCAGCACCAGGCGCTGGCGCACGCGCTGGAACAGCTCCACGCCCAGGTAAGCCTCCAGGCTGCGCACCTGCTTGCTGACCGCGCCTTGCGTGACATGCAATTCACGTGCAGCTACGGTAAAACTGTTATGGCGCGCCGCAGCCTCGAAGGCCTGCAACTCGGTCAGCGACGGACATAGGCGCCGCATAAATCACCTCTAATTCACGACCAAATGGAATGAGCTAAGGATTTTATTTCGTTTGCGGCACGCTTGCTCGGGCGCGCAGAATCGTGAAATCCACTTTATTCCTCCCCTCGCCCTGGATCCCCCCATGCAACGTCGCCATCTTCTCCGACTCCTGGCCGCCGCTTCGGCCGCCGCCGCTGCCGGCATCTCCTTCAGCGCTTTCGCCCAGCCCGGCTACCCGACCAAGCCGATCACGCTGGTGGTGCCCTTCCCCGCCGGCGGCACCACCGACATCGTCGCGCGCATCGTCGCCGACAAGCTCGGCCAGCAACTGGGCCAGGCCGTGGTAGTGGACAACCGCGGCGGCGCCGGCGGCAGCATCGGCACCGGTTTCCTGTCCAAGGCCGCGCCGGACGGGTACACGCTGGGCATTGCCACGGCCTCGACCCATGGCATCAATCCGGCGGTCTACCCGCGCCTGTCCTACGATGCAACCAAGGACTTCACCACCATCACCAACCTGGCCTCGGTGCCCAACGTGATGAGCATCAACCCGGCGGTCAAGGCCACCGACATGAAGTCCTTCATCGCGCTGGCGCAGTCGCAGCCCAACAAGCTGGCCTATGGCTCGGCGGGCAACGGCAGCGTCTCGCACATGATGGGGGAACTGTTCAAGATGAGCAGCAAGACCGAACTGCTGCACGTGCCATACAAGGGCGTGGGCCCGGCGCTGAACGACGCGCTGGCGGGCCAGGTGCAGGTGCTGTTCGACAACCTGCCGTCGTCGCTGCCGTTCATTGAAGGCGGCAAGCTGCGTGCGCTCGCCGTGGCAGCGCCCAAGCGCGTGGCCGCGCTGCCCAACGTGCCGACCTTCGCTGAATTGGGCCTGGGCGAAGTCAACGACGCCGCCTGGTTCGGCCTGATCGCACCGGCCAACCTGCCGGCGGATATCCAGACCAGGCTCCACACCGCCGCGGTCAAGGTCCTGGCACTGCCGGAAGTGAAGGCCAAGCTCGAGAAGCTGGGCGCGACCCCGGTGGGCGATACGCCGGCGCACTTTGCCGCCCAGATCAAGAGCGAAGTGGCCAAGAACAAGCGCGTGGCCGCCGCCGCCAAGATCTCGCTCGACTGATTCCACAGCAACACCATGACCGACACCGACCGAACCACCGCGGACAGTCCGTTCTACCTGTACCAGCCCGAGGGCGAGCCCGCTGCGCTGTTCCTGGACTCGCCGCACAGCGCGACGATCTACCCGACGGACTTCCGCCCCGACCCCGCCCTGCCGCTGCCGCTGCTGCGCCAGGCCGAAGACACCTTTGTCGACGAGCTCTACGCCGGCGCCCCGGCGCGCGGCATCCCGCTGCTGTGCGCGGGCTTTCCGCGCAGCTACCTGGACGCCAACCGCGCGCTGGAAGAAATCGACGAAGCCCTGCTCGACACACCCTGGCCCGGCGCCAGGCAGGAGACCTCCAAGACCCGGCTGGGCAAGGGCCTGGTCTGGCGCGTGCTGGACACCGGCGAGGCCATCTACGACCGCAAGCTGAGCGTGGAAGAAGTGCAGGCGCGCATCAACCGCTGCTACCTTCCCTATTACGCGCAGCTGCAGAAGCTGGCCGACCGCGCCGTCGCCAGCCACGGCAGCGCCTGGCATATCAACTGCCATTCGATGCCGAGCCACGCCGCGCCATTCGCCACCGAGTTCCCGGGGCTGGAGCATCCGGACTTCGTGGTGGGCGACCGCGACGGCACCACCTGCGACAAGCGCTTCACCGACCGGGTCGAGGGCGTGCTCAAGGAGATGGGCTACGACGTCTGGCGCAACCACCCGTACAAGGGCGTGGAGATCGTGCGCGTGGTGGGGCAGCCCCAGGCCGGCTGCCACAGCCTGCAGCTGGAGGTCAACCGCAAGCTCTATATGGACGAGGTGGGCCTGACGCATACCGCGGGCTTTGCCAGGCTGCGCCATGACCTGAACCTGCTGCTAGACGAGCTGCTGCGCTTTACGCGCTCGATGCCGTCGCGCGTGGCCTGACCCGGGCCGGGGCTGCGCCACGCAGCCCTGCATACGCCACGGGTTCACCGCAGTTGTGCGAGATATGGGATTCCTGCTAGCGCACAAGTCACTTGCTACACGACATCAAGCGTTAGAAGAATGGGTAACAAGATTTAGGAACTTTGTCAGATAGGTTTCCTCTATCATGGCATTCCTTTGCGAACCCATCTTTCCTGCCGGCCCCTACGGCCCCGCGGGCAAACCCAAGAACGCACACACCGCTCACACCGTGATCCGACGAATCTCCGAACTGCTCGGCAGCCGGCTCCGCATGGTGGCTGCCGCAGTGGCCGGTGCGATCGCGCTGGCAGGCTGCGCCAATATGCCGGCCGATGATGCCAGCGCCGGCCCGGCCCCGGCACCCGCCGCCGCGCCCGCCCGACCTGCCGCCGCCCCGGCACCCGCCACTTCCACTCCACCCACCAAGACCGTCACCCTGCCCGACCGTGGCCGCGTCAGCCTGTCCGAGTACCGGACCCGCATGCGCGAACAACTGATGAAGACCGAGAGCGCCTCCAGCGACGTGGCGGACTGCGCCGCCCACGCCAGTTGGGTGGTGCCGCGCTCGGCCAGCTACGATGCATTGAAGATCCCCACCGGCGCGCTCGCCGCGGGACAGGCCACGACCGAGCCATGGAGCGGACGCTTCTCGCCCGGCAAGCAGGCCGTGCCGGTCAGCTCGGTGGTCACCTTCGCCGCCACCGCGCACAAGCGCCGCGGCAGCGACGACTGGCAGCCGGTGAAGGTGCGCTGCGGTTATGAAGACGGGATGATGCTGGCGTATGAGCTGCTGGACAGCGGCGGCGCCACCATCAGCGAACCGGCTGCCGCGCCGGCCGTGCCTGCTGCTACGCAAACTTCGGCAAGCAAGAGCCGCAAGGGGGCCAAGGGGAAGAGCACGGCTTCGAAGTCGGGCAAGGCGTCGAAGTCAACGACCGCCAAGTCCACCTCCGGCCCGGCCAAGACGACCAGCAAGACCAAGAAGAAGCAATAGGCGCAAAGCGGGCGCACCGCGTCCGCGCCAACGCCGTTCCGGCCCACCCGCCAAGGCCGCTCCGGCCCATCCGGTTTCGTCCGGTTGGGCCGTTTGCGTTGGCTCAGCCCAGGAAGTCCAGGATTGCCTGCAGCATCGCCGTCCCCAGCAGCGCACTGCGCGCGCCGTTCCAGCCGACCGCCGGATCCGGCAGATCGGCATTGTCCTTGAACGGCATCTCCAGCGTCAGCGCCAGGCAGCCGAAGGTATGCCCGATGTACTTGGAGGCCAGCTTGAGCGCATCAGCGTTGTACTTGCTGGCCGCGTAGCCGTGCACATTCTGGAAATCCGGCGAGGCCCGCTTGAAGGCCTCGATAAAGCGCTGCTGCTCGCGCCGGCGCGCCTCGGTAAAGCCCGGCAGCATCTCGCTGCCGGCGACGAAGTTGTACGGCAGGCCCTCGTCGCCATGGATGTCGAAGAACATGTCGCAGCCGGTGGCCTCGATGGCGCGGCGCACGTGATAGACCTCGGGGCTGGTATCCGGGCTCGGCGTCATCCACTCGCGGTTCAGGTTGGCGCCGGCGGCGTTGGTGCGCAGGTTGCCGCGCGCCGAGCCGTCCGGGTTCATGTTCGGCACGATTTGGAAGACCGCGCGCTCCAGCAGCTTGCGCGCAACCGGGTCGCCCGCCCACATGCCGGTGCCGGTCAGGCGCTGCAGCACGCCTTCGACAAACCATTCGGCCATGCTCTCGCCCGGGTGCTGGCGCGCGATCATCCAGATGGTCTTCTTGCCGGGGCCGGGCTGGCCCAGCGTGACGCGGGTCATGTCGCGCCCGTCCACGGTGCTGCCCAGGTGCGACAGCCGCGCCAGCGGCGAGCGCTGGCAGCTGGCCAGCAGCGACAGGTGGCGCTCATCCGGATACGGCTCGAAATACGCAAACCAGATGCTGTCGTGCTCGGGCGTGCATTCCACCGTCATCACCTGGCCGTCGAAGCGCGTCGGCACGCGGAACCAGTTGGCGCGGTCGTACGAGGCCACCGCGCGGTAGTCGCGCCATCCATCCGGATAGGTGCAGTCGCCGGCGTTCAGGAAGTGCATCCGGCACGCCTGCCCCCCCGCGCCCTGCAGGCGGAAATGGAACCACTGGCGGAAGTCGGCGTGCGAGTCGGCGCGGATGCGCAGGCGGATATCGTCGGCGCGGTCGAGCGCCTCGACCTCGATGGCACCGGAGTCGAAAAGCGAAGAGATGTGCAAGGCGGCAGGCATGGCTGGCAGTCTCGTGGCGATGGGTTTCAGTCTTCCAGGCGGCGGCGGAACACCCACCGGGTGGCATCCGAGGCCGCGGCGTCGAAGGCGTAGCCGTCTTCGGCAAAGCGCTTGAGCTTTTCCGGCTCGGTCACGCGATGCGTCACCGCGTAGCGCGCCATGGTGCCGCGCGCGCGCTTGGCGTGGAACGAAATGATCTTGTAGCGGCCGCCCTTCCAGTCCTCGAACACCGGCGTGACGATGCGCGCCTGCAGCACCTTGGGCCGCACCACCTTGAAATATTCTTCCGAGGCCAGGTTGACCAGCACCGGCGCGCCTTCCTGCTTGAGCGCGGCCATGTCGGCGTTGATCATCTGCGTGACATCGTCGCCCCAGAACGCGTACAGGTCCTTGCCGGCAACGTTGTCGAGGCGCGTGCCCATCTCCAGCCGGTAGGGCTGCATCCAGTCCAGCGGGCGCAGCACGCCGTACAGGCCGGACAGGATGCGGATGTGCTTCTGCGCAAAGCCGAGGTCGTCGGCCGACAGCGTCTTCGCATCCAGGCCGTCGTAGACGTCGCCATTGAAGGCCAGCACCGCCTGCTTGCTGTTGGCCGCGGTGAACTCCGGCGACCAGTCGCCGTAGCGCGTCACATTGAGCACCGCGAGCTTGTCGGAGATGTCCATCAGCGCGCCCACATCCTGCGGCGCCAGCTTGCGCAAGCGCTCGATCAGCGTGGCGGAACGGTCGATAAAGCGCGGCAGCGTATGGGTCTTGAGGCGCGGGGGAGTCTCGTAGTCCAGCGACTTGGCGGGAGACAAAACGATGAGCATGGCAAAATCGCGGCAGTAGCCAAGGACAAACAAGCCAAGATTGTAGCGAATGCGCCTCGACACCACCGGAACCACCCTCTTCGCCAGCCCCGCCGGCATCACATCTGCGCCGCGCGTGGTGCTGGACTCCAATATCTGGGTGGACCTGCTGGTCTTCCGCGACCCCCATGTGGAGCCGATCCGCGCGGCGCTGGAGGCCGGCACCATCGCCCCGGTGATCCGCGCCGACTGCCGCGAGGAACTGCGCCGGGTGCTGGCCTATCCGCAATTTGCCCGCTTTGACGTCGATATCGACGCCGCGCTGGCCACCGTCGACCGCCTCGCCAGCCTGGAAGCCGCGCCGCCGCAGGCCGACTATGACGCCATCAGCCTGCCCCGCTGCAAGGACACCGACGACCAGAAGTTCGTTGAGCTGGCGCACTTTGCCGGCGCCGCCTGCCTGGTATCGAAGGACAAGGCCGTGCTCAAGCTGCGCACCCGCCTGCGCCGCAGCAGCGGCGTGGAAGTGATGACGCCACCGGCCTTCGGTGCCTGGCTGGCCGCGCTTGGCGCCGCCAGCGCCGCCGATCCGCTTTAGAATGTCGGCTCCCGGCGCCGCCTCCTCGGTGGCGCCGCACGCCTGATCGCATCCCGTCCCCACCGCATCGACACGTTCGCATCATGTCCGCAGACACCACCCACACCCAGTTGACGCCGCTGACCCCGCCGCCCTCGCGCCTGCCCGCCGTCGGCACCACCATCTTCACCGTGATGTCCGCGCTGGCCACCGAGAAGAACGCCGTCAACCTGGGCCAGGGCTTCCCGGACTTCGACTGCGACCCGAAGATCGTCGATGCCGTGACCGCTGCCATGCGCGCCGGTCATAACCAGTACCCGCCGATGCCGGGCGTGCCACGCCTGCGCCAGGCCATCGCCGCCAAGATCGCCAGCCTCTATGGCCACCAGTACAGCTGGGACACCGAGATCACCGTCACCGCCGGCGCCACCCAGGGCATCCTGACCGCGATCCTGTGCGCGGTGCATCCGGGCGACGAGGTGATCGTGCTGGAGCCGTGCTACGACAGCTACCTGCCCGCGATCGAGCTGGCCGGCGCCACCGCCGTGCCGGTCACGCTGGAAGCGCCGGAATTCCGCGTGCCATTCGACAAGCTGGCCGCCGCGATCACGCCGCGCACGCGCATGATCCTGATCAACACGCCGCACAACCCCACCGGCACGATCTTGCGCGCGGCCGACATGGACCAGCTGGCGCAGATCCTGGCCGGCACCGACATCCTGCTGCTCTCGGACGAGGTCTACGAGCACATGGTCTACGACGGCCAGCAGCACGCCTCGGTCTCGCGCCATGCTGAGCTTGCGCGCCGCAGCTTCGTGATCTCCAGCTTCGGCAAGACCTATCACGTGACCGGCTGGAAGGTCGGCTACGTGGCCGCGCCGGCCGCGCTGATGGCCGAGTTCCGCAAGGTGCACCAGTTCAACGTGTTCACCGTGAACACGCCGGTGCAGCACGGCCTGGCCGACTACATGGCCGACCCCGCGCCCTACCTGCAGCTGTCGGCGTTCTACCAGGCCAAGCGCGACTTCTTCCGCGCCGGGCTGGCCAACAGCCGCTTCAAGCTGCTGCCGTCGGACGGCACCTACTTCCAGTGCGTCGACTACTCGGCCATTTCCGACCTGAGCGAGGCCGACTTCGCCATGTGGCTGACGCGCGAGATCGGCGTTGCCGCGATCCCGGTCTCGGCCTTCTACACGCAGCCGCGTGAATCGGGCGTGGTGCGCTTCTGCTTTGCCAAGAAGGAAGAGACGCTGGCGCTGGCGCTGGAGCGGCTGGGCAAGCTGTAGGCACAGGCCTGGCCTCTGCGCCAACGAAAAACGCCCGCGAACCAGTCGCGGGCGTTTTACCTTGTGCCGCCGGTTTTGTGGCCGGTTACTTGTTGTTGCGGCTCGCCATCAGCTCAAGATTGGCCTTGCGGTCGGCATTGACCTTCTGCACCGATTCACGCGCCGACAGCGTCTTCAGGTAGTCCTTGACCGGCAGGTCGGCCAGCAGGTCGGTGCCGTAGATGATCTTGGTGCACGACGACACCAGCGGCAGATGCGCCGCGGCGGCGCAGTCGGCCAGCGTGAAGGTGTCGCCGGCGATATACGGCGAGAACTTCGCCAGCTTGGCGAAGGCGGGGACATAGCGCGTCAGCAGCTTGTGCTGGCGGTCCTTGACGCCATCGCTGACCTTGCCGCCGAAGAATGCCTCGGCGTACAGCTCGCGCGCGGTCAGCTCCAGGTACAGTTCCATGAAGACGACGATCTCGCGCACCTTGGCGGCCTGGTACGGGTCGCTCGGCAGCAGCGGCGTCTGCGGATAGGCCGCCTCTACGTAGTCGACGATGGCTTCGGACTCGCACAGCGGGCCGGATTCGGTGATGATGTAGGGCACCTTGCCCGCGGGCGAGGCCGCCAGGTCAGTCTGGCCGATCCAGGCCAGCACCTCTTCGAACGGCACGTTCTTTTCCAGCAGCGCCAGCTTCACTTTGTTGTAGTAGTTGCTGGCGGCAAAACCGCAGAGCTTCAGCATGTCGTCTCTCTCCGTTATTGGAATGATCCCCGCATCGCACGGTGCGGATGTCGGGTGATTGTGGACCATCCGGGGTCTGCAGTGTACCGGCTGGCCGATCAGCGCACGCCGCCTGCCCCGCCGGACTGTTGCGGAAGGTGCAAAAAACGTACGATCGTGCTAATTTAACCACAACTTTTGGGACGAATGATGAGCACTTTCACCATCGATACGCTGGGTATCGTCGGCACCGGCGCCATGGGCCGGGGCATCGCGCAGATCGCCGCGCAGGCGGGCCTGACCGTCAACCTGTACGACGCCAACCCGCAAGCGGTGGCCGCCGCGCGCCAGTACCTGCAGGACACGCTGGCCAAGCTCGCCGACAAGGGCAAGATCAGCGCCGCCGACGCCGAGGCCACGCTGGCCCGCGTCAAGCCGTGCGGCACGCTGGAAGACCTGGCCGGCTGCGACATGGTGCTGGAAGCCATCGTCGAGAAGCTGGAAGTCAAGCGCGACCTGATCGCCAAGCTTGAAGCCGTGCTGCGTGAAGACGCCGTCATTGCCTCAAATACGTCCTCGCTGTCGATCACCGCGATTGCCGTGGGTTCGAAGCACCCGGGCCGCATCGCCGGCTACCACTTCTTCAACCCGGTGCCGCTGATGAAGGTGGTCGAGGTCATCGACGGCCTGTCGGGCAACCCCGCGGTGGGCGACGCGCTGATGGCGCTGTCGCGCCGCATGGGCCATACGCCGGTGCGCTGCAAGGACATGCCGGGCTTTATCGTCAACCATGCCGGCCGCGGCATGAATATCGAAGGCCTGAAGGTCGCGCAGGAGGGCGTGGCCGGGTTCGCCGACATCGACAACATCATGCGCGAGCAGGCCGGCTTCCGCATGGGCCCGTTCGAGCTGATGGACCTGACCGGGCTGGACGTGTCGCACCCGGTGATGGAATCGATCTACAACCAGTTCTACCAGGAACCGCGCTACCGCCCCTCGCCGATCACCGCGATCCGCGCGGTCGGCGGGCTGATCGGCCGCAAGGCCGGCGCCGGTTTCTATGCTTACGCCGATGGCCAGAAGCAAGTGCCGGCCGCTGCCGCGGTGCCGGGCGCGCGCCCGTCGAGCGTGTGGGTCAGCCACGCCAGCGAGCGCGGCCACGCCATGGTGAGCAAGCTGCTGGGCGCGCTGGGCGTGACCCCGGAGGGCGGCAACAAGCCGTCGGCCGATGCGCTGATCATCGTCACCCCGCTGGGCCTGGACGCCACCACCAGCGCGCTGCAACAGGGCCTGGACCCGGCCCGCACCGTCGCCATCGACACGCTGCTGCCGTTCGAGGCCACCAAGCGCCGCACGCTGATGACCACGCCGGCCACCAGCGCCGCCGCCCGTGACGCCGCGCACGGCCTGTTTGGCAGCGACGGCGTGCCGGTCACGGTGATCCGTGATTCGGCCGGCTTTGTCGCGCAGCGCGTGCTCTGCTGCATCATCAATATCGCCAGCGATATCGCGCAGCAACGCATCGCCACGCCGTCGGACATCGACCTCGCCGTCAACCTGGGCCTGGGCTATCCCAAGGGCCCGCTGGCGCTGGGCGACGCGGTCGGCCCGCAACTGGTGCTGGAGACGCTGCGCAACATGGAAGCGCTGACTGGCGACATGCGCTACCGCCCGAGCCCGTGGCTGTGGCGCCGTGCCGGCCTGGGCCTGTCGCTGCTGGCCGAAGAGCAGTAAGCCCGCCTCCGCCCCACCGACCGAGCCACGCCCATGCCCGCACAGTTGCTTTCCCACCGCGTCGATTCGACGCTGGTGCTGACCATCTCGAACCCCGAGGCACGCAATGCGCTGCACCCGGACATCTACGCGGCCTCGCAGCAGGCGCTGGATCAGGCCGCGGCCGATGACTCGGTGCGCGCGGTCATCATCACCGGCGCCGACGGCATTTTCTGCGCCGGCGGCAACCTGAACCGGCTGCTCGGCAACCGCAGCCAGCCGCAGGAGGTGCAGGCCGCCAGCATCGCCCTGCTGAACGGCTGGGTCGAGTCGCTGCACGCCTTTCCCAAGCCGATCATCGCGGCGGTGGAAGGCGCGGCCGCGGGCGCGGGATTCTCGGTGGTGCTGGCGTGCGACTTCGTGGTGGCGGCCAGCAATGCCAAGTTCGTGATGGCCTATGTCTCCGTGGGGCTCACGCCCGACGGCGGCGGCTCGTATGAGATCGCACGCGCGCTGCCGCGGCCGCTGGCCAGCGAGCTGATGATGGAAGGCAAGCCGGTGGACGCGGCCCGGCTGGCGCAGTTCGGGCTGGTCAACCGCGTCACCGAGCCGGGCCAGGCTCTGGACGAGGCCCTGCGCCTGGCCGCGGGCCTTGCCCGCCAGTCGCCGCACGCGGTGGGCCGCATCAAGGACCTGATCAACCACGCGGCCACGGCCTCGCGCGCCGAACACCTGCTGGCCGAGCGCGACAGCTTCGTCGCCGCGCTGCATCACCCCGACGGCGGCGAAGGCATCAGCGCCTTCCTGGAAAAGCGCAAGCCGCAGTACCGCTGAAGCCGGGCGCCGCACGCCTGGCTTTACCCGAACGGCCAGCCCGCGACAGACGGGCATGCCGGCACAATGCTAGGAGACAACGCATGGAATTGCCGCCGTCCTCGCGTCGCCGCATCTACCTGATGCGCCATGGTGCCGTTTCGTACTTCGATGAAGCCGGGCGCCCCGCCCTGCCCGAGATGGTGCCCCTGAACGAGACCGGCCGCATGCAGGCCACCGCCGCCGGCCGCGCCTTTGCCGCCGAACAGATCCGCTTCGACCGCGTCATCGTCAGCGGCCTGCCGCGCACCGTCGAGACGGCTGAGCGTGTGCTGGCCGAACTGCCCGGGATGGACGACGTGGTGCCGGAAGTCTGGCCCGCGCTGCAGGAGATCCGCGGCGGCGACCTGTCCGCGATCGCCGACCAGGACCTGCGCGACGCCTTCGTCGGCGCCTTCGAAGGCGAAGTCCCGGAAGCCAAGCGCTTCCTCAACGGCGAGACCATCGGCCAGTTCCTCGACCGCGTGCTGCCCGCGCTGGAGCGCCTGCGCGCCGATCCCGACTGGGACACCGCGCTGATGGTGCTGCACGGCGGCACCAACCGCGCCATCCTGTCGCAGGCCATCACCTGCGGGCGGCGCGTGTTCTTCGGCTCGCTGCTGCAGACCGCGGGCTGCATCAATGTGCTCGACATGGGCGACGACCCGCTCGACTGGGTGGTGCGCATGACCAACTACTCGCCGCCCACGCCCGTGCACAGCGGCACGCGCCACACCACCATGGAAGTGCTGCTGCACCAGTATTTGCGCGGACGCCAGCCGCAGGGCTGAGTGCGCCGCGGACTTGATCGAATCCCAACCGATACCGAACAGAAAACCAACGGAGACAGCATGACGAGCAACGTATCGCACTTCGAGGGCACGCGCCCGGTGGCGGACCAGCAGCGCTTCGACACCGACGCGCTGGAAGCCTGGATGCGCCAGCACGTGGAGGGCTTTGCCGGCCCGCTGACCGTGGAGCAGTTCAAGGGCGGCCAGTCGAACCCGACCTTCAAGCTGGTCACGCCGGGCCAGACCTACGTGATGCGCGCCAAGCCCGGCCCCAAGAGCAAGCTGCTGCCGTCGGCGCACGCGATCGAGCGCGAGTACCGCGTGATGGCGGCGCTGGCCGGCAGCGACGTGCCGGTGGCGCGCATGTACGCGCTGTGCGAGGACGAATCCGTGATCGGCCGCGCCTTCTACATCATGGAATTCGTCGCCGGCCGCGTGCTGTGGGACCAGTCGCTGCCGGGCATGAGCACCGCCGAGCGCAGCGCCATCTACGACGAGATGAACCGCGTCATCACCGCGCTGCACACGGTCGACTACAACGCCATCGGCCTGGGCGACTACGGCAAGCCCGGCAATTACTTCCAGCGCCAGATCGAGCGCTGGACCAAGCAGTACAAGCTGTCCGAGACCGAATCGATCCCGTCGATGGACGCGCTGATGGACTGGCTGCCGCAGCATATCCCGCAGGAAGACGCCGACCTGACCTCGATCGTGCATGGCGACTACCGGCTGGACAACCTGATGTTCCACCCGACCGAGCCGCGCGTGCTGGCGGTGCTGGACTGGGAATTGTCCACGCTGGGCCACCCGATGGCCGACTTCAGCTACCACTGCATGAGCTGGCATATCGCCCCGGGCCAGTTCCGCGGCATTGCAGGCCTGGACTTCGCCGCGCTGGGCATCCCGGACGAAGCCAGCTACCGCCGCCTGTACGAGCAGCGCACCGGCCGCCCGATCACCGGCGACTGGAACTTCTACCTGGCCTTCAGCATGTTCCGCATCGCCGGCATCCTGCAGGGGATCATGAAGCGCGTGGTGGACGGCACCGCGTCGTCGGCGCAGGCGCTGGACGCGGGCAAGCGCGCGCGGCCGATGGCGGAGATGGGGTGGCAGTACGCGCAGAAGGCGAAGGGCTGACGCGGCAACGGCTGCGGCAAGAAAACGGGCGCCGAGGCGCCCGTTTTTCATCTGCGTCGCGCGGCGCTCAATCCCCCAGCGCCACCCCTTCCCGCCGCGGGTCCGCACCACCCGCCCACACCACCTTGCCGTCAGGCCCCTGCTTGCGCATGATGGCCTGCGTGCCGCTGGTCATCTCGATCTCGGCCACCTGGTGGCCGCGTTGCTGCAGTGCCTGCACCAGGCCCGGCGACACCAGCCCCTTCTCCACCTCGGTCGGGCCGTTGCGGCTGCCGAAGTTGCCCATGCCGATGGCGGCCTGCACGTCCATGTTCCAGTCCAGCATGCCGACCAGTGTCTTGGACACATACTCGATGATCTGCGAGCCGCCCGGCGAACCGACCGTGGCGACCAGCTGGCCGCTCTCGCGGTCGAACACCAGCGTCGGCGCCATCGACGAGCGCGGGCGCTTGCCCGGCTGCACGCGGTTGGCAACTGGCTTGCCGTTCTCGCTCGGCACGAAGGAGAAGTCGGTCAGCTGGTTGTTCAGCATGAAGCCGCGCACCATCAGATGGGAACCGAAATAGGCTTCCACGGATGTCGTCATCGAGACGGCGCCGCCGCGGTCATCCACCGCAACAATCTGCGACGTGGAAATGCGCGGCGGCGACCGGTCGGGCGCAAACGCCACCGTGGTACCCGGCGGGACGCCCGGCTGGGCCTTGCCCATACTCTTGTCACCGATCAGCGCTGCGCGCGTAGCCAGATACTCCGGATTGAGCAGGCCAGCCACGTTGACCGGCACGAAATCCGTATCGGCCACGTACAAGCCGCGATCGGCAAAGGCCAGGCGGCCGGCTTCGGAGATCGCATGCACCGCGTCAGGATTTGCTTCCATTGCCGCGGGCGTGCTCACGCCTTGCGGCTTGAGCGCTGCCAGTGCGTACCTGGGATTCTTCGTCTCGAGCGACTGCAGCGCGCCGAGGATCTGCGCGATGGCGATCCCACCCGACGACGGCGGCGGCATGCCGCAGACCTTCCAGCGCCTGTAGTCGGTGCAGACTGGCTCGCGCTCTTTAGCCTTGTAGTTGCGCAGGTCCGCCAGCGACAGCGAGCCTGCATTGGCACTGCCGTTCACTTTGGCGACAATGTCCTGCGCGATCGGTCCGCTGTACAGCACGCCAGCGCCGCGACGGGCGATATCGCGCAGCGTCTGCGCGAACTTCGGATTCTTGAGTACCGTGCCGGCCGGCTTGGGCTTGCCCTGTGCGTCGAGGAAATAGGCGGCCATCTCCGGCGAGCTGGCCAGGAACTTGTCCGCGGCCACTTGCGTGTACAGCCGCTGCGAAATCGGGAAACCCTTCTCCGCCAGGTCGATGGCCGGCTGGAACAGTCTGGCCCACGGCAGGCGGCCATGCTGCCGATGCGCCAGTTCAAGCGCGCGCATGACGCCCGGCGTGCCGACCGAACGCCCGCCGATCTGCGCCTCGCTGAATTCCATCGGCTTGCCGTCGGAGCGCAGGAACAGGTTTTCGGTAGCGCCGGCCGGGGCCGTCTCGCGGCCATCGATTGCCTGCACACGCTTGCCGTCAAAGTACATGATGAAGGCGCCACCGCCAATGCCGCTGGCCTGTGGCTCGACCAGTGTCAGCACGGCCTGCATGGCGATGGCGGCATCGATGGCCGAGCCGCCCTGGCGCAGGATGTTGCGCCCGGCCTCGCTGGCCAGCGGGTTGGCCGCGGCAGCCATGTGGCGCTGCGCGTAGACCGTGGACATGCCCGGGCGATACCCGGAGGCAACTTCCGGGGCCGGCGGCATCGCGGCAGGCGGTGTCGTGGCCGACGGCGCGGCCGGTGCTGCGGGCGCGGCCGGCGTGGCGGTCCCTCCGCCCTGGGTACCACAGGCACCGAGCAGCGCCGTCAGGGCAAGGGCCAGCGCGCCGCGCCACGCCATCGAAGAGAAGTCAGGGTGAGCCATGCGATATCTCCTGGGGGAAGGATCAGGCGATTGTAGTGGCGATCGAGGCATCCGGGAAACGCGAAAGTCGGACTGTCTCCACATCGGGGCCGGCCAGCCCGGTCCCTTTAACCCCGCCCGCACGCCTGGCCCGTTTCATCCACAGGCCGTCATGCCGGCGCTCCGCCCTCGGCCTCCCAGGAGAACAACATGCAACTTCACGCACCGGCCCTTCTTGCCAGCATTGCCGCCGCCCTGGCGCTGGCACTGACGGCCTGCGGCGGCCATTCGCCGTCCCTTCCCCAGCAGACATCCGAGCCGGTGCCACCGGCAGTTGCCCCGGCGCCGGCGCCCGCTTACGACCACGCCGCCAAGGCTGGCCAGGCAGCGCCCGCCATGGAAATGCACGCCATCGCCCCGCGCGCCACGCTGGCCATGCCACACCCCTACCACCTGCCGCCGCCGGCGCCAGCCGAGCGCGAACGCTACGGCGCCATCGAGGAAAACGGCGTCAGGCTGGTGGCGCAGGCGCCGGTATCCACCTTCAGCATCGATGTGGATACCGGCAGCTACAGCAATATGCGGCGCATGCTCAATGCCGGGCGCGTACCGCCGGCCGATGCGGTGCGCGTGGAAGAGTTGCTGAACTACTTCCCTTATGACTATGCCCAGCCCGCCGACGGCCGCCCGTTCGCCGTGCATGCCGCGCTGGCGCCCGCGCCCTGGCACCCGGCCAATGTGCTGCTGCGCATCGGCATCAAGGGCAAGGACATGGCCAGCGGCGCGCTGCCGCCTGCCAACCTGGTGTTCCTGGTGGATGTGTCGGGATCGATGAACTCGCCGGACAAACTGCCGCTGCTGAAGTCCTCGCTCAAGCTGCTGGTGAACAAGCTGCGCCCGCAAGACCGCATCACGCTGGTCACCTATGCCAGCGGCACGCGCGTGGCGCTGCCGCCCACGCCGGGCAGCGACAAGACCGCCATCAGCGCCGCCATCGACCAGCTGGTGGCCGGGGGCAGCACCGCCGGCGCCAGTGGCATCGCGCTGGCCTACCAGGCCGCGCAGCAGAGCTTTATCGCCGGTGGCATCAACCGCGTGCTGCTGGCCACCGATGGCGACTTCAACGTGGGCGTGACCGACTTCCGGCAGCTCAAGAGCATGGTGGAAGAGAAGCGCAAGTCCGGCGTATCGCTGTCCACGCTTGGCTTCGGCACCGGCAACTACAACGAGCAGCTGATGGAGCAGCTGGCCGATGCCGGCGACGGTGCCTATTCGTATATCGACAACCTGATGGAAGGCAACAAGGTGCTGGTCAGCGAGATCAGCTCGACGCTGGCCACCATCGCGCGCGACGTGAAGATCCAGGTGGAATTCAATCCGGCCACGGTGAAGGAATACCGGCTGATCGGCTACGAGAACCGCATGCTGGCGCGCGAGGACTTCAACAACGACAAGGTCGATGCCGGCGATATCGGCGCGGGCCACACCGTGACGGCGCTGTATGAGCTGACGCTGGCCGGCCAGGCCGGACTGGTCGATCCGCTGCGCTACCAGCCGGCCGCACCCGCGCCGGGGCGCGACGGCGAGCTGGCGCACGTCAAGCTGCGCTACAAGCTGCCCGCCGCCAGCACCAGCCAGTTGCTGGACATCACTGTCGCCCGGCAGGCCATCCGCCCGCTGGCGCAAGGCGATGACGACTTCCGCTTTGCCGCGGCGGTGGCCGGTTTCGGCCAGGTGCTGCGCGGCGGCAAGTTCACCGGCGACTGGCGCTACGCCGACGCCCGCGCGCTGGCCCAGGGCGCCCGCGGCACCGACCGCTTTGGCTATCGGGGCGAGTTCCTCAAGCTGGTGGACCTGGCACAGAGCCTGGCCACGGCCAGTCCGGCCGGCGCCACCGGCGGCGGGCCGGCCGAGCGTGCGGCACGCTGACACCAGCCCGGGCCGCGAGTCGGCGCAAGGCGGCGCGGCAGACTGTCGCCCCGCCTTGCGCTCTCCTATACTCGGGCGCATGCAGGCACCCGACCCCGTCCCTTCCGCTGCGCCCACAGCCGCCACGCCCGGCGCCGCGCTGTCCGCGCTGCCCGACCATGACCTGATGCTGCTGGTGGCGGGCGGCATCATCGAGCAGCCCGTCACCGAGCTTTTCCGCCGCCATAACGCCGGCCTCTACAACTACGTGGCCTGGCTGTGCCAGGGCAACCGCGGCGAAGCGGAAGACATCGCGCAGAAGACCTGGGTCAAGCTGATGACCCGCTGCGGCGACTACCAGCCGGGCGCGGCGTTCCGTACCTTCCTGTTCCAGATCGCGCGCAATACCTGGCTCGACCAGGTGCGCAGCGCCGATGCGCGCCAGCGCGAAGCCCTGGACGACCAGCCAGCGGAGATGCCGGCCGACGACCTGTCGCCGGAAGCGGAGCTGCAGTTGCGCCAGCACGCGCACCACGTGCATCGCGCGCTGCTGCAGCTGCCCGTCGCCCAGCGCGAGGTGGTGGTGCTGCGCTTCTTCAGCGACATGAGCGTCGAAGAGATTGCGCAGATGCTCGACGAAAAGTTCGAGACGGTGAAGAGCCGGTTGCGCTATGCGTTTGCGCGCCTGCGCGCAGACCTGGCCGGCACCGTGCCGGGCTCGCAGGAGACGCCGTCGTGAACGCGGCCGACCGCTTTATCGATGGCAAGGACCGGCTTTCAGCACTGCTGCGGGAGCTGCCCGCTTACGCGCCGTCCGATGCACTGGCAGCGTCGGTGCACGCGGCCGCACGTGCGGCACAACAGGAAGCGGATCGCCAGCGGGCCGGCGCGGCGGCCTTGCCCTTCGCCGCGCCGCCAACGCTTGCCACGGCGGTGCTGGAAGAAGCCGCGCGCCTGCAGGCGGCGCAGGCCGCGCGACGCGATGCGCTGCTTGCGCGCGTCGCGTCAGGCGAGCCCGCAGCGGATATTCTGGGTGCCCCGGTCGGTGCCGCTGCCAGCGCGTGGCTGCAGGCACAGGCGGCGCAGGCGGCGCAGGCGGCAACACCACCACGGGCAACACGGACCTCAGCGCAATCCATGGCAGCGCGCGCCGCGCGCGCGCGGCGGTGGTGGCGCTCGCTGGGACTCGTGGCCAGCGTTGCGGCAGTGGCCGGGCTAACCACCAGCATCGTACTGCGGCAGATCGATGACGGCGCACTGCTGCCGGCATCGGAGCCTGAACAGGTGTCCGCCCCGGCCGCGGCACCCGCCGCAGAGATGGCAGCAGCGCCCGCACCGCAAGATGCGGCGGAGTCCGGGACGGCCGCGCCGGCAAACCCGCCGCCAGCCCCGAAGGCTGCCCCGGCCCCGCGGCGGGAAGAGCGGCCTGCCCCGGCGCATACCGGGCAGCGCAGCCGCGCGCCGGCAACGGCCGGGGGCACGGCGCCACGCGAGACCGCCACGCAACCACCGCCGCAGGCGACCGAAAGCTTGTCCGCCCAGGCGCCGGCCGTGGCCGCCGCACCGGCCGCTCCCGCGTATCCGGCCATGGCAGAGGCAGTCCCGCGGCCGGCGATGCCGGCACCCGCGGCACCGCAGGCGGCCGCGCCGCGGGCAGACTTTGCACACAAGGCCGCGCCACCGATGGCGGCCGCACGCGCCCCCGCGGCGCACACCGCATCAAGCATGGTCGTGTCGATCCAGGACGACCCCGCCGCCACGGCTGCGCGCATGCCGGCGGCGGCATCGGTCACGCTGCTGGCGGCCGAACCGGACAGTGAGGCAATCAGGGAATGGGCAGGACGGCTCTGGCAGTCGATGCCGGCGGCGCAACGCCCGCCGGTGCCATTTGCCGTGCAGGCCGACCGCACGCTGGCCCCGGGCCAGGTGCGCATCGAGCTGCGGCACGGCGCGCCGCAATGAGCGCGCCGGTGTGCTGGTGAGTGCTGGTCAGCGCGTGGTGAACGACCAGCTCAGGTCCACGGGCTGCGAACCCAGCCGGCCGGTGACGCGCACGGTGTAGCGCTGCTGGCTGGCCAGCGGCGCCACCGGCGTGCAGATCGCCAGGCCGCGTGCCGCGCTGCTCAGGCCCGACGAACGGCTGTCGACCTTGAGGCAGCTGACATTGTTGCCTTGCGCGTCGGTGATGACGAAGTTGTCGGCATCGAACTGCAGCGAGGTGTTGATGGCCTGCAGCGATACCGGATAGCCCACGGTCTTGCCCTCGTAGCCCGGCGCGGGGTTGGGATTTTCCGAGTTGACCCAGCTGGCCGGCACGTCGGCCTGGCCGTTGAACGGGTAGGCCACCATCTGGTTGTCGCTGCCGCCCTTCGATGCATCGGCCAGGTCGATGGTCTGGTAGTAGCTGGCCGAGGTGCCGCTGCCGTTGGGGCCAACGCTTTCGGCAAAGCCGCTGCCGGCCGAGCCGTAGCTGCCCAGCAGCGCGGCGCGGTGGAACGGCGCGTTGACCAGGTCCGACACCAGCGCGTCCTTGGGCGACATCGACAGCTGCGCATTGGCAACCGAGGTCCAGCGGTTGGCACCGGCCACGACTTCAGCCGTGGCATTGGTCGGATAGGCGGCCTGGACGCGCTCGTTGGGCGTGGCGCCGGTATAGCCCGGCTTGCCGCTGGTCTCGTCGTGGGTCAGCGTGGCGTTGGCCAGCATGTAGGCAGTGTGGTTCTGCGCCACGGTATTGAGCGGATCGCGTGCCGCCAGCGGCGGCAGGCCCACCTGCTCGCGCCGATAGTTGGCGTAGCACAGGCCGGCGGTGCGCGGCTCTTCCAGCACGCGGTAATTGCTGACCGCACTGCCGCGCGCCGGCAGCAGCGAGACTGCGCCGCCCGCCGCGGGTGCCGGCGCCGTGCCGCTGACGGTATAGCAGGCACCTGCGGTGGAAGGCGTGCTGGGGCTAGAGCCGGACTGCCCGCCGGACGGCGCGCTGGCCTGCCCGTTCGCTTGCGATGCGCCCGACGAAGTACCGCCGTCGCCGCCATCGCCACCACCGCCGCCACATGCGGACAGTGCCAGCGCCGCAGCGGCGCAAAGGGTGGTCAGGGTGAGCGTGGCGCGCCGCGTGCGTCGCGGCAGCATGGGTTGGTGATCAGCAAGCAAGCGTTTCCCGGTCATCGTTCTGAATCGTCGTGGTCATCGGAGGAAGGAACCTGCCCCGGGGGATCCGCAGGCGCGGACAGCCGGCGCGGCAACCATCGCCAGCACCGTGTGGACACGGGCTCGCGGCGGCGGCGCCGGGGGCAGAAAGACCGGATGATGGTATGGGCGCGGACCAGCAGGGTCTAGCCCATGAACAATTCCTTACGTGTGACCCGCGCGCGCCGCACCGGGGCGCCGCACGGGGCGCTTGCGGTGCCCGCAATGCGGGCGCAGGCGCACTTAGTTTGCCGCGGCCAGGTCGGCCATGCCGGTGCCGAGCGAGGCCATCACCGCCATCAGCTGCTCGCGCAGCCAGCGGTTGGCGCCGTCGTTTTCGCCGCCCGCATGCCAGTACAGGTGCAGTTCCAGCGACGGCACCTTGAACGGCAGCGACAGCAGGCGGTTGGCATAGGGCTCATTGGCGATGCGCGCATAGCGCAGCGGCAGCGTGGCCAGCAGGTCGGTGCAGCTGACCACGCGGCACGCGGCCGCGTAGTGCTGGCAACGCAGGCGCACGCGCCGCGTCAGGCCCATGCGGTGCAGGGCCTGGTCTTCCAGCCCGGCGCCGCGGCGGCGCGACGAGACATGCACATGCTCGGCCGCCAGGTAGCGCTCAAGCGTCAGCTCCTTTTTCACCAGCGGATGGTCGCGCCGCGCCAGCACCACCATCGGATCGGCCATGAACGGCGCATGGTGGATGGCGGGCGAGACCGGCAGCAGGATGTCCAGCGCGGCGTCCAGCGTGCCGGCCAGCAGTTCGGATTCCATCTCGCGGCGGTCGAAGCGGATCGCGGCGATCTCCACCTGCGGCGCCATCGCCGTGACGCGCGCCATCAGCGGCGGCAGCAGCGTGGATTCCAGCGCGTCGCGCATGCCGATGGTGAAACGCCGCACGGTATTGGTGGGATCGAAGTGCGGCGTATCCTGCAGCGTGCGCGCGAACGATTGCAGCGCGCTGCGCACCTCGGCGGCCAGCGAACGCGCCAGCGGCGTGGGCGCCATGCCCTGCCCGCGCCGCTCGAACAGCGGGTCGTCGAACAGCGTGCGCAGCCGGCCCAGCGCATGGCTGACCGCGGGCTGCGTCAGGTTGAGCTGGCGCGCGGCCGCGGTGATGCTGCCTTCACTGTAGATGGCGTCGAACACGACGAAGAGATTGAGGTCGATGCGGGCGAGCTGCATGCCGGGGATTCTGGCACGGAATGCAGGGAATTGATACTGTCAAATCCAGAAAATTCATTTTTCTAATTACTAGCTTTCAGATAGAGTGCATTCCATCGGCCCATGCCGCACTGATGCCGAGGCCTGCCGAGGCCAACGAGGCGCCGCCGCCCACCCCGGCGTCCACTGATTCCGTAGCGAGGAGACCACATGGATTTCGAATACAGCCCGAAGGTCAAGGAAATGCAGGCCAAGCTGCTGGCCTTCTTCGACCAGCACATCTACCCGAACGAAAAGCGTTTCGCCGAAGAGATCGACGCCAACCGCCGCGCCGGCAACGCCTGGGTGCCGACCAAGGTGATCGAGGAACTGAAGCCGCTGGCACGCGCGGCCGGCCTGTGGAACCTGTTCCTGCCGCGCTCGCCGCGCGCCCCGCAGGGCCTGTCGAACCTGGAATACGCCACGCTGTGCGAGATCATGGGCCGGGTGCCCTGGTCGGCCGAGGTCTTCAACTGCGCGGCCCCCGACACCGGCAACATGGAGACGCTGGAGCGCTATGCCTCCGAGGAACTGAAGGACAAGTGGCTCGAGCCGCTGCTGGCCGGCGAGATCCGCTCGGCCTTCCTGATGACCGAGCCGGCCGTGGCCTCGTCGGACGCGACCAATATCGAATGCAGCATCGAGCGCGATGGCGACCACTACGTGATCAACGGCACCAAGTGGTGGTCGTCGGGCGCGGGCGACCCGCGCTGCAAGGTCTACATCGTGATGGGCAAGACCAACCCCGACGCCGGCCGCCATGAGCAGCAGTCGATGGTGGTGGTGCCGGCCGATACCCCGGGCATCACCATCAAGCGCTTCCTGCCGGTGTTCGGCTACGACGACGCGCCGCACGGCCATATGGAGATCGAGCTGAAGAACGTGCGCGTGCCGGCTTCGAACATCCTGCTGGGCGAAGGCCGCGGCTTCGAGATCGCGCAGGGCCGCCTGGGCCCGGGCCGCATCCACCACTGCATGCGCAGCATCGGCGTGGCCGAGCGCGCGCTGGAACTGATGTGCAAGCGCGCGCTGTCGCGCGTGGCCTTCGGCAAGCCGGTGTCCAGCCAGGGCGTGACGCAGGAACGCATCGCCGAAGCCCGCTGCGAGATCGAGATGGCGCGCCTCTTGACGCTCAAGGCCGCGTACATGATGGACACCGTGGGCAACAAGGTGGCCAAGGCCGAGATCGCCATGATCAAGGTGATCGCCCCGAACGTGGCGCTGAAGGTGATCGACTGGGCCATCCAGGTCCATGGCGCCGCCGGCGTCTCCAGCGACTTCCCGCTGGCCAACTGGTGGGCGCACCAGCGCACGCTGCGCCTGGCCGACGGTCCGGACGAGGTGCACCGCAACGCCATTGCCAAGCTGGAGCTGGCCAAGCACATGAACCTGAATCCGGACGACATCAGGATGCCGGTGGCGCGCGGGTTCTGACCGCCTGGCAACGCCGCGGGAGCTTCGGCCCTGTCGGCAGTATGGAAAACGCGCAGCCAGTCTGCGCGTTTTTTTCTTCTGTGCTTAAATCGCCCGGTTCGCCACGTCAGTGGTTGATGTGGCCATCCCCAACGATCGCAGCCAGGAGATCTTTTGCGATGATCGACGTCTACACCTGGGCCACGCCCAACGGCCACAAAGTCCACATCATGCTGGAAGAATGCGGCCTGGAGTACAAGGTCCATCCGATCAACATCGGCGCCGGCGACCAGTTCGGCGAAGGCTTCCTCAAGATCAGCCCCAACAACAAGATCCCCGCCATCGTCGACTCCGACGGCCCGGACGGCAAGCCGATCTCGCTGTTCGAATCGGGCGCCATCCTGCTCTACCTGGCCGGCAAGACCGGCAAGTTCCTGCCCGAGGACGTGCGCGGCAAGTACGAGGCGCTGCAGTGGCTGATGTTCCAGATGGGCGGCGTGGGCCCGATGCTGGGCCAGGCGCACCACTTCCGCATGTACGCGCCCGAGAAGATCGAGTACGCGGTCAACCGCTACACCAACGAGGCCAAGCGCCTGTACGGCGTGATCGACACGCAGCTGTCAAAGCACGCCTACCTGGCCGGCGAGCAGTACACCATCGCCGACATTGCCACCTTCCCGTGGCTGCGCAGCTGGCAGAACCAGGGCGTGGATCTGGACGACTACCCGAACCTGAAGCGCTGGTTCAACGAGATCGCCGAGCGCCCCGCGGTCAAGCGCGGCGTGGAAGTGCTGGCCAGCGCGCGCAAGGCGCTGCAGGACGACAAGGCACGCGAGGTCCTGTTCGGCGCCACGCAATACCAGCGGCACTGAGCATGGGACTGAAGCAGCCGGGGCCCTGGCCCCGGCTGACCCGCCTGGCATCAGGCCGGCGCCAGCGCGTGGCACGCAACGGCATACCCGTCCGCACGCCGGCCGCCGCGGGCCGCAACGCCAAGGTCCGCGTCATCGCCCGGTCCGAAGCAGCACAGCAGGCCGGTGCCCGGCAACAGCACGTCGAGCCGGCATGACTCGTGCGGGTCCGGCGCGTAGAGCGTGCCGGGCTGCAGGAAGGCCATGTCCCCACCGGCCCGCACCAGCGCGCCATGCCAGTGCAGGCCGATGGCGCCGTGGTAGCACAGCGCCCAGCGCAGCCCGCGCGCCTGCAGCCGCTGCGCCCAGTCGTCCCCCGACTGGTCGAGCTGGATGAACTCCGGCCGCATCCCCTGCTCCGGCTGCGGGCCCTCTGCCCGCACCACCTCAGCCGGCAATACGTGCATGCCCGCCATCCCCTCGGCGCCATTGGCCCCGACCGCGGCGATGCCGCCCAGCGCGCAGTGCCACCCGCCCGCAGGAAGCACCACCGGCCGCGACGCATCGGCCGGCCCTTGCGGCACCGTGCGCACCAGGATGGTGTCGACCATCGCCTGCACCTGCATCGGCACGCCTGGGGCCGGCGCAAACAGCTCGCCACCGCCCATCAGCAGGCAGCCGCGCCCGGGCGACCACAGCCGCAGGCCCCCGCGCAGGCAGCCCCACCATTCATGGCGGTCCGCGGCAAATTCAGCCTGGGTCTCGCCGGCGCAGAGAAAGACGTAGTCGCAGGTGCTGCCGAGGCCGGCAGCAGCGGCAAGCAAGCGTGACTGGAACCCGGGAATGAAGTCCGACGGCGCGTGGCGGTCGGCATGGAGGGCGCGCATCCGCGCCTCGAACAGCGTGAAGATCTGCATGGCAATCCCCCTGCAGGGCGACAGGCCGCAAGGCGGCCGTCCGCGCACGCGGCGCACGCATGACAGCGTTGCGCGCAGCATTGCGCAGTGGCCCGTTTGGCTCGGCCATGCAGGCCGTCCGGTTGATGCCATCGTGTCGCGCCATTTTGCCTGGCGCACCCCTCAATTTGCGGATCGGACACCGATAGTGAGGAGGAGGATAAGTTGTCGTGGCCTCAAGGTCAAACCCTTAGCCTCAGACCACTCCGAACCTTTCACGACCCCATGACTTCTCGAAATCTCAGACTATTCGGATTGCATCTCGCCTGGCTACGCAAGCAGCGGGGCTGGTCCCAGGAGACCCTGTCGCTTGAAAGCGGACTGTCGCGCTCATACCTGAGCGGCATCGAAAGCGGCAAGCGCAACCTGGCGCTCGCCAACATCTGCAGGCTGGCCGAGACGCTCGCCGTGCCGACCCCGGAGTGCTCGACTTCAGCCGCCATGACGCCAGCCAGCTGCAGGTGGAGCAATCCCGCGCGCCCTTCGGCAACCGCCAGCGCGCGGCGATCGAGGCCACCGTGCGCCATATGGCGGAGCTGACCGAGCCCGAGCTGAACCTGGTGGCCGCGGTGGCGCGGGCGCTGGCGGGCAAGGGCAGCTTCCGCCCGTCGCTGGCTCACGCCACCAACGCCGCGTCCGATGCTGTTGGCGACAACAAAGACTAGACGCCCAGCATGCCCTGCCGTTCGATAAAGCGAATCACCTCGTCCAGGCCCTGCCCGGACTTGACGCTGCCCATCACGAACGGCCGGGCGCCGCGCATCTTGCGCGCATCGCTCTCCATCACTTCCAGCGATGCCCCGACGTATGGCGCCAGGTCCGTCTTGTTGATCACCAGCAAGTCGGACTTGGTGATGCCCGGCCCACCCTTTCTCGGAATCTTCTCACCGCCGGCTACGTCGATAACGTAGATCGTCAAATCAGAAAGTTCTGGGCTGAAGGTGGCGGCGAGGTTGTCGCCGCCGGACTCGATGAAGACCACGTCAGCATCCGGGAAGCGGGCCAGCATGCGATCCACCGCCTCCAGGTTGATCGACGCGTCTTCGCGGATCGCGGTGTGCGGACAGCCGCCCGTTTCCACGCCCATGATGCGTTCTGCCGGCAGCGCGCCAGAGATCGTCAAGAGGCGCTGGTCTTCCTTGGTGTAGATGTCGTTGGTGATGGCAACCAGGTCGTAGCGGTCGCGCATCGCCTTGCACAGCATTTCCAGCAGCGTGGTCTTGCCGGAGCCAACCGGGCCGCCGACGCCGACGCGCAGCGGAGGGTTCTTCTTGGTACGGGCCTGGGTCATGGTGCGGTATGGGTTCAGGATCGGAACAGCCGGGAGTACTGCGTTTCGTGGCGCGCGGAAAGCAGGCCCAGCATCGGGGAAAAGGTGGAGAGTTGCGGCGGCGTGGCTTCGGCGCGGCGCGCGGCTTCATCGACCGTGTCGAGCACCGCGCCGTGCAGGCGCCGCAGCATGTGCTGCCCCGCCACCTGGCCCAGCGGCACCGCCTTGATCGCCGCGGCGACCTGGTTCTCGGCCCAGTTGAAGCAATAGGCGGCGAGGCCGTCGCGCGCCTCGACCTGAAGCGCCACGCATGCCGCAGTGAACGCCGTCGGCAGGCAGACCGGCGACAGCGCCGCCAGCGTATCGCGCAGCACGGGCGCGCCCCACTCCATCTGCGCAATCAGCCTGGACAGCGACCAGCCCATCTGCTCGGTCTCAAGCCGCAACTCGGAAGTCTCGCGCGTGGCGTGGAACCAGTTGTTCCATGCCCGCACCTGCGCGGCATCGCCCGCTTTCCAGTAGCGATACAGCAGCAGCCACAGCGGCGCTTCGCATTGCGCCTGCACGTGCAGCAGGTTGTCGCGGATCCATCGTTCGGCGCTCGGCGCATCGTGCACGCTGCCACAATCGATCGCAGCTTCCAGGCCTTGCGAATAGCTGAAGCCGCCGATCGGCAAGGATGGCGATGCCAGATGGAGCAGCGAGATCAGTTGGGGCAGGCCGGTCATGGCACGCAATCAATGCTTGTGTCCGCAATGCTCGTCGTGGACATGGTGCGGATCACCGTGATCGTGGGAATGACCATGTCCGTGCGAATGCCCGTGGTCGTGCCCATGATGCTCATGAAACACCGCCTGCGCCGCCGCATAGTCCTCCGCAAACGTCGCATCGTGCCCATGCTTGTGCCCGCCGCCATAGGCCCCCGCCTCCGGCTCGAACGGCAGCTCGGCACGTTCGGCGCGCACGCCCAGGCGCTGCAGCATGTCGGCCAGCACCGGGTCGTATTCCAGCCGCAGGTAGTCGCGCCCGATCTCCACCGGCGTATGGCGGTTGCCGAGGTGATAGGCCGCACGCATCAGCGCATGCGGGTCTTCCGCGCGCACTTCCAGCACCGCCTCGGTAGCGGCCTGCACTTCCACGAAGCTGCCGTCTTCGGCCACCAGCAAGTCGCCGCCGCGCAGCACGGTGCCGCGCGGCAGGAACAGCGCGGCTTCGTCGCCGTTGTCGAGCACCGCGCGCAGGCGGCTCTTGCTGCGTTCGGCAAAGGGCAGGACCAGCTTGGGCGCGCGGCGCACCAGCACGGGTGCGATGCCGTGCGGGGCGCTCAGGAGTTTGTCGATCTTCAGCATGGACGATGCGGGGCGCGGGCCCCGGCCAGTCAGAACAGGAAATAGCGCTGCGCCATGGGCAGCTCGGTGGCGGGCTCGCAGGTCAGCAACTGGCCGTCGGCAACGACCTGGTAGGTCTCCGGATCGACCGTGACATGCGGCTGCCAGTCATTGTGCACCATGTCGCGCTTGCTTACCGTGCGCGTGCCGCGCACCGCCGACAGCGTCTTGGCCAGCCCGTAGCGCTCGCCGATGCCGGCCGCCAGCGCCGCCTGCGACACAAAAGTCAGCGACGAGCGGTGCAGCGCACCGCCAGCCGAAGCAAACATCGGGCGATAGTGCACCGGCTGCGGCGTCGGGATCGACGCATTGGGATCGCCCATCGCGGCCGCGGCAATCATGCCGCCCTTCAGGATCAGGCTGGGCTTGACGCCGAAGAACGCCGGACGCCACAACACCAGGTCGGCCCACTTGCCGACTTCAACCGAGCCCACTTCATGGGCGATGCCGTGCGTCAGCGCAGGGTTGATGGTGTACTTGGCGACATAGCGCCTGACGCGGAAGTTGTCGTGCCCGCCGCGCGCATCGTTGGGATCGCCCGGCAGCTTGCCGCGCTGCAGCGCCATCTTGTGCGCGGTCTGCCAGGTGCGGATGATGACCTCGCCGACGCGCCCCATGGCCTGCGAGTCGCTGGAGATCATCGAGAACGCGCCCAGGTCGTGCAGGATGTCTTCGGCGGCGATGGTCTCGCGGCGGATGCGGCTTTCGGCAAAGGCAATGTCCTCGGCAATCGACGGGTCCAGGTGATGGCACACCATCAGCATGTCGAGATGCTCGTCCAGCGTATTGACCGTGTACGGGCGCGTCGGGTTGGTCGACGACGGCAGCACGTTGGCCTCGCCGCACACCTTGATGATGTCGGGCGCATGGCCGCCGCCGGCGCCTTCGGTGTGGTACGTATGGATGGTGCGGCCCTTGAAGGCGGCAATGGTGGCTTCGACAAAGCCGGCTTCGTTGAGCGTGTCGGTATGGATCGCCACCTGGGTGTCGGTCGCGTCCGCCACCGACAGGCAGGTATCGATCGCCGCCGGCGTGGTGCCCCAGTCCTCGTGCAGCTTCAGGCCGATGGCGCCCGCTTCCACCTGCTCCAGGAGCGGTCCCTGCTGGCTGGCGTTGCCCTTGCCCAGCAGGCCGATATTCATCGGATAGGCATCGGCCGCCTGCAGCATGCGTTCCATAAACCACGGCCCCGGCGTCACGGTGGTGGCAAAGGTGCCGGTGGCCGGCCCGGTGCCGCCGCCGATCATGGTGGTGACGCCGCTCATCAGCGCTTCTTCAATCTGCTGCGGGCAGATAAAGTGGATATGGCTGTCGATGCCGCCGGCGGTGACGATCATGCCCTCGCCCGCGATCACCTCGGTGCCCGGCCCGACCACGATGGTCACGCCCGGCTGGATATCCGGGTTGCCGGCCTTGCCGATCGCCGCGATGCGCCCGCCCTTCAGGCCGATATCGGCCTTGACGATGCCCCAGTGGTCAACGATCAGCGCATTGGTGATGACGGTGTCGACGCAATCCTTGGCCATGCGCTGGCTCTGCCCCATGCCGTCGCGGATCACCTTGCCGCCGCCGAACTTCACTTCCTCGCCATAGATGGTGAAGTCTTTCTCGACTTCGATAATGAGCCCGGTATCGGCCAGCCGCAGGCGGTCGCCGGTGGTCGGGCCGAACATCTCGGCATAGGCCTGCCTGGAGATCTTTACCATCACAGCGCTCCCATGATCTTGCCGTTGAAGCCGTAGACGATGCGGTCGCCATCCAGCGCCACCAGTTCCACGGTGCGCGTCTGGCCGGGCTCGAAGCGCACCGCGGTGCCGGCGGCAATATTCAGCCGGAAGCCGCGTGCGGTTTCGCGGTCAAAGGCCAGCGCCGCATTGGTCTCGTAGAAATGGAAGTGCGAGCCGACCTGGATCGGCCGGTCGCCGGTATTGGCCACCGTCACGCTGACCGTGGCGCGGCCGGCATTCAGTTCGATCTCGCCGTCGGCGGGCATCAGTTCACCGGGGATCATGGCCATTCTCCTCAGGCCACCAGCAGGCTGGCGCCGTACAGCGCCACGCCGGCACCTGCCGCGCGGGCCAGCCAGCCGGCATGGCGGCGCAGCAACGTGCCGGCGCCGATGCCCAGCAGGTGCAGCGCCATGGTAGCGACTGCAAACCCGCCTACGTATGCGAGTACCGCAGGCAGCGCGCCCGCAGTGGCGGGCAGTTCGGCCCCGTGGGCATAGCCGTGGAACACGGCAAAGCCGCCGACCAGCAGCGTACCGGCCCACGCCGGCAGCTTCGCGCGCAGCGCCAGCAGCAGCCCGATCACCAGCAATGAGGCCGCGATCATCGGTTCGACTGCGGGCAGCGCCACACCGGACAGGCCGATTGCAGCCCCCACCAGCATCAGCGCCACGAAGGCCAGCGGCAGGCGCAGCGTATCGGCAGCCGAGCGGGCGATCAATGCGCTCCACACGCCCACCGCCGCCATCGCCAGCAAATGGTCGGCGCCGGTGAGGGGGTGCGCCAGGCCGGCCCACAGGCTGGCGCTGACGGTGGCGGCATCGTGGCCGGGATGTGCCAGGGCGGCGCCGGCGGCAACGGTCAGGAAAGTGCCCAGGGCAAGGCGCAGGCAGGCGGTACGGTTCATGTCGGCTCTCGGGTTGGTCTTGTTATCGTGGTCAAAATCGGGGATCGGTCATGTTCAGACAATGGGATGGTGGACGGTCACCAGCTTGGTGCCGTCCGGAAAGGTGGCCTCCACCTGGATCTCGGGGATCATCTCGGCCACGCCATCCATCACGTCCTCGCGGCTCAGCACGGTGGTGCCCTCATGCATCAGCTCGGCCACGGTGCGGCCGTCTCGCGCCCCTTCCATGATGGCGGCGGTGATCAGCGCGACCGCTTCCGGATAGTTCAGCTTCAGCCCGCGTGCCTTGCGCCGCTCGGCCAGCAGCGCGGCGGTGAAGATCAGCAGCTTGTCCTTCTCTCGCGGCGTCAGTTCCATGTCTTGTTTCCTGGTTCTTGTGTTCGGTTGTCTGTTGGCGGCCTAAGTGGCCCACAGCCGCAGCGGCCGTGCCACAACGCCGTGGATCGGCATGCGCAGCGCCTGCCAGCTGTCGACCATGACGTGGCGCACGGCTTCCATCTGCCGGCCCAGCACGCGCAGCAGCAGCATCGACTGGCCGTTGGCGGCCAGGCAGGTCACGCCGGCACGCAGCTCCGGCCCATAGGGCAGCTGTTCGGCCAGCGCTTCGGCCAGTTCCTGCGTGGCGCCCTCGCCTACCGCCCACAGCGTGCCCAGCACATTGAGTCCATCGAGCCCGGCCACTGCGGTGCGCAGCGGCGACGCGGCTTCAAGATGAGACTGCTCGATCCACAGCGCGCGTTCGCCAATGCCGATGCGGGTATCCAGCCACAGCGCGCCGCTGGCCCATTGCTCGCCCGATGCCTGCCGGCCCAGCACCACCGCATCCCAGCCGATCGCGCTGCCGCCCGGCGCCACGTCGAGCACCGTCGAGATACGTGCGTGCGCATCGTCGAAAACGATGTTCTCCTGCGGCAGCCAGTCCAGCCGCGCGCCTGCGCCCACCGTCAGGCGCACATGCTGCGCCGCCTCGCGGCCGAGCGACTTGTACCACTTGGTGGCGCCCGGCGTCGCCAGCACGGCGTGCGCGCCAGCCTCCACCGTCACGTCGATGTCCAGGCTGTCGCCGCCTGCCACGCCCGCGGGCGGATGCAGGATCACCGCGTGGCAGATGCCGCCTTCCGGGTACAGCGGCTTCTGCACCAGCAGCGGCCCGTGGTGGCGCCGCTCGGTCAGCGCGGTGCGTTCGCCGCGCTGCGCAAAGCGCAGCCGCAGGGTGGCCTGCCACGCGGCGGGCACGGCGAGGGCGGAAGGAAAATCGGGATGGCGCATGGCAAGGACAGCCGGCGGTGGGGGCGCGCGCAATGGCGGGAGTTGCAAGCAATCATAGCGCGCTGCCCGCCTTGGCGGAAGCGGCGCGCGACTCACAAATCCCGGCGCTGCCGCGCAGCCGCCCTACACGGCGATCAGCTCCCGCACGCCGTCCTGCTCCATGCTGGCGCCGGCACCCCGCGCCACCACTTCGCCGCGGCTCATCACTACGTAGTGGTCGGCAATATGCCGCGCGAACTCGTAGTACTGCTCGACCAGCAGCACCGTCATGCCGAACTCATCGACCAGCAGCCGCAGCGCCCGGCCGATGTCCTGGATGATGGAAGGCTGGATGCCCTCGGTGGGCTCGTCCAGGATCAGCAGGCCTGGCTCGCTCATCAGCGCGCGTCCGATCGCCAGTTGCTGCTGCTGGCCGCCGGACAGGTCGCCGCCGCGGCGCAGCCGCATGGTGCGCAGCACCGGGAACAACTGGTAGATCCGGTCCGGCACGCCGGACGGCCGCGCCCGGCTGGCGGCGCCGATCAGCAGGTTTTCTTCCACCGTCAGCCGCGGGAAGATCTCCCGGCCCTGCGGCACATAGGCCAGCCCGGCAGACACGCGCTCATACGGCGCCTTCTTCTCCAGCGCCTGCCCTTCCCATTGGATGCTGCCGCTGCGCGTGGGCACCACGCCCATCAGACACTTGAGCAGCGTGCTCTTGCCCACGCCATTGCGGCCCAGCAGCGTGGTCAGCTTGCCGGCGGGCACGTCGAAGCTGACATTGCGCAGGATATGGCTGCCGCCGTAGAACTGGTTCAGTGCATTGACCTGCAGCATGCTTATCTTCCCAGGTAGGATTCGATCACGCGCTCGTCGCGCTTGACGCTGTCGAGCGTGCCTTCGGCCAGCACGCTGCCCTCTGCCAGCACCGTGACCTGGCCGGCATCGCCCGCGAGTGCGGCGACGAACTCCATGTCGTGCTCGACCACCATCATCGAGCAGCTGCCGCGCAGGCCGTTGAGCAGCGCCGCCAGCTGCATGGTCTCTTCATCGGTCATGCCGGCCACCGGCTCGTCCAGCAACAGCAGCTGCGGCTGCTGCATCAGCAGCATGCCGATCTCCAGGCGCTGCTTCTGCCCGTGCGACAGCAGCCCGGCGGGCCGGTAGGCCTCGGCCTCCAGTCCGGTCAGCGCCAGCGTTTCCTCGATGCGGCGATGCCCCTCTGCCGTCAGCCGCGCGCGCAGCGACGACCACCAGCGCTTGTCGGCCTTCATCGCCAGCTCCAGGTTCTCCCACACCGCGTGCTGCTCGAATACCGTCGGCTTCTGGAACTTGCGGCCGATGCCCACCTGCGCGATGCGCGGCTCGGTCATCCGCATCAGGTCGATGGTCTGGCCCAGGAACACGCGCCCGCTGACATTGGCATTGCGCGGGCCGGTCTTGCCGGTGATGACATCCATCATCGTGGTCTTGCCGGCACCGTTGGGGCCGATCACGCAGCGCAGCTCGCCATGGTCGATCGACAAGGTCAGCTTGTTGAGCGCACGGAAGCCGTCGAACTGCACGGTCAGGTCTTCCAGGTACAGGATCGGTCCGTGCGAGACATCGATGGTGCCGGGTTCGACGATGCGGCCCAGGCCGGTGGCATCGCCGCTTTCGGCCTGGCCGTGCTGGAGTGCGGCATTCATGCTTCGCCTCCGGTGCGGCCTGCCACGGCAGGCGCGGAGACAGGGTCTGCAGCGGCTGGTGGTGCGGCCGCGCGCCGCTCGCGCAGCCGGTTCCACAGCCCGGTCACGCCATCGGGCAGGTACAAGGTCACCAGCACGAACATCGCGCCCAGCAGGAACAGCCAGTATTCTGCAAAGTGGGCGGTGAACAGGGTCTTGGCACCATTCACCAGGAACGCGCCGATCACCGGCCCGATCAGCGTGCCGCGCCCGCCCACGGCGACCCACACCGCCATCTCGATAGAGTTGCCGGGCGACATCTCGCCGGGGTTGATGATGCCCACCTGCGGCACGTACAGCGCCCCCGCGATGCCGCACAGCACCGCCGAGAACGTCCAGACGAACAGCTTGTAGCCCAGCGGGTTGTAGCCGGAAAACATCACGCGCATCTCGGCATCGCGCACCGCGGCGACCACGCGCCCGAGCTTGGACGTGACGATGTAGCGGCAGGCGATGAAGCCCGCCAGCAGCGCCAGGAAGGTCAGCACGAACAGCGCCGTGCGCGTCTGCGGCGCCGCGATCGCAAAGCCGGCAATGCGCTTGAAGTCCGTGAAGCCGTTGTTGCCGCCGAAACCGGTCTCGTTGCGGAAGAACAGCAGCATCGCCGCATACGTCATCGCCTGCGTGATGATCGACAGGTACACGCCCTTGATGCGCGAGCGGAAGGCAAAGAAGCCGAACAGCCACGCCAGCACGCCCGGCACCAGCACCACCAGCAGCAACGCGTAGCCGAGGTGCTCGGTGCCCTGCCAGAACCACGGCAGCTCCTTCCAGTCGAGAAACACCATGAAGTCCGGCAGCTCGCTCTTGTACACGCCCTCGCGCCCGATCGCCCGCATCAGGTACATGCCCATGGCGTAGCCGCCCAGCGCGAAGAACAGCCCGTGGCCCAGGCTCAGGATGCCGCAGTAGCCCCACACCAGGTCCAGCGCGATCGCGGCCAGCGCAAAGCACATGATCTTGCCGACCAGCGTCAGCGCATAGGCCGACAGGTGCAGCGGATGACCTTCCGGCAATACCAGCGCGCACACCGGCACGCCGATGCCGACGATCACCACCAGCGCCGCCAGCGCCATCCAGATGCGCCGCGAGAACAGCGCCTGGCGCTCAGGCACGGCAAGCCGGAACGGGGTGGCGGAAGAATTCGATTGGACTCGCTGCATCATGCCTCCGCGCTGCGCCCCTTGAGCGCGAAAAGTCCCTGCGGCCGCTTCTGGATAAACAGCACGATCAGCACCAGGACAAAGATCTTGGCCAGCACCGCGCCATAGAACGGCTCGATGAACTTGTTGATGATGCCCAGCCCGAACGCGCCGACGATGGTGCCCGCCAGCTGCCCCACCCCGCCCAGCACCACCACCATGAAGGAATCGATGATGTAGGCCTGGCCCAGGTCCGGGCCGACATTGCCGATTTGCGACAGCGCGCAGCCGCCCAGCCCTGCAATGCCGGCGCCGAAGGCAAAGGCGTAGCTGTCGACCTTCCAGGTGCGCACGCCGACGCAGGCCGCCATGGTGCGGTTCTGCGTGGTGGCGCGCACGAACAGCCCCAGCCGCGTGCGGTTCAGCACCGCCCACGCCACCGCCACCACCGCCAGCGCGAACAGGATGATGACGATGCGGTTGTAGGGGATCACCAGGCCCGGCATCCATTCGATGCCGCCGCTCATCCAGGCCGGATTGGCCACCTCCACGTTCTGCGCGCCGAACAGCGTGCGCACCGCCTGCATCAGCAGCAGGCTCACGCCGAAGGTGGCCAGCAGCGTTTCCAGCGGGCGGCCGTACAGGTGGCGCAGCACCAGCCGCTCGAGCACGAAGCCCACCACTGCTGCCGCCAGGAACGACGCCGGCAGCGCCGCCGGCAGGTACCAGTCGAACGCACCCGGCGCGTAGGCACGGAACAGCGACTGCACCACATAGGTGGCATAGGCGCCGATCATCAGGAATTCGCCGTGCGCCATATTGATGACGCCGATCAGGCCATAGGTAATGGCCAGCCCGAGCGCGGCCAGCAACAGCACGCTGCCCAGGCTCAGCCCGGCGAACAGGTTGCCGATCAGCTCGGCGCGGCGCTGGTCGCTGCGCAGCGTGTCCAGCGCCTGCTGCGCGGCCAGGCGCACGTCGGCATCGGGCTCGCGGTAGTTGCCGGCGCTGTCGCGCTCCACCAGCGGCGCCAGCTTCTGGCGGCTCTGCGGGTTGCTGTCGCTGCCGAGGATGCGGATGGCTTCAAGCCGCGCGTCATGCGCTGCCGGATCGGCCGGCTCGGCCAGCACCAGGTTGGCCCAGATCACGTCCAGGCTGGTGCGCAGGCCTGCATCGGCCTCGTTCTTGCGCGCGGCTTCGACCGCGGCGCGCGAGGCGCTTTCCGGCTGGGCGCGCAGCGTGGCGATGGCCTGCGCGCGCACCGCGATATCGGGCGACTGCAGCAGCAGGCTGCTGGCGGCGCTGTCGACCAGCGCGCGCAGGCTGTTGTTCAGGGTCAGGGACTCCAGTTCGTCGGCTTTCACCGCGACCGGCTTGCCGGTAATGGCATCGACGGTCTTGTCGCCGTCCTGGCGCACCATGCCGACCGACGCTGCGTATTGCAGCACGTCGTCCTGCAAGGCCTTCAGGATCGGGCCGGCTTCCGCCGGGGGTGCCTTGGCCAGTGCGGCCAGCGCGGCGGTCTTGGCATCGAAATCGTCTTCTGCCAGCGGCTTCAGGTCGGCCTGCGTCAGTGCCGCGGCCCACGGCGCAGCCGCCAGCAGCAGCGCCGCCAGCAGGGCGCGCAGCCATGGCATGGCCATTGTCGGAAGTAGTTTGGGCATAGTGGCTGGCGCAGTGGCGGCGCTTCAGCGCCTTGTAGTTCTGGTGTGCGAAAGGGGCCGATGCACCCCCCTCCCCCGCCTTGCGGGAGAAGGAAGCCATCGTCAGGGAGCCGGACTGGCGTCCGCTTACATCACCTTGTCCGGCTTGCCTTCGTTACCCGCGATGAACGGGCTCCACGGCTGCGCACGCACCGCCTTCGGCGTCTTCCACACCACCGAGAACTGGCCGTCGCCCTTCACTTCGCCGATCATCACCGGCTTGTACAGGTGGTGGTTCTCGCCCATGGTCAGCGTGAAGCCGTCCGGTGCCTTGAAGGTCTGGCCGTACATGGCGGCGCGCACCTTGTTGGTGTCGGTGGTGCCGGCCTTCTTCACGGCCTGCGCCCACATGTGGATGCCCACGTAGGTGGCTTCCATCGGGTCGTTGGTCACACGCTTGTCGCCGCCGGGCAGGTTGTTGGCCTTGACCCATGCCGCCCACTGTTTGCGGAAGGCGTCGTTCTCGGGGTTCTTGACCGACATGAAGTAGTTCCACGCGGCCAGGTGGCCCACCAGCGGCTTGGTATCGATGCCGCGCAGCTCCTCCTCACCCACAGAGAACGCCACCACCGGCACATCCTTGGCCTTCAGCCCGGCGTTGCCCAGCTCCTTGTAGAACGGCACGTTGGAGTCGCCGTTGATGGTGGAGATCACCGCGGTCTTGCCGCCCTGCGAGAACTTCTTGATATTGGCGACGATGGTCTGGTAGTCGCTGTGGCCAAACGGGGTGTAGACCTCTTCGATGTCCTTGTCGGCCACGCCCTTGCTCTTCAGGAAGGCGCGCAGGATCTTGTTGGTTGTGCGCGGGTAGACGTAGTCCGTGCCCAGCAGGTAGAAGCGCTTGGCGCCGCCGCCTTCCTTGCTCATCAGGTATTCCACCGCCGGAATGGCCTGCTGGTTGGGCGCTGCACCGGTGTAGAAGACGTTCTTCGACATCTCTTCGCCTTCATACTGCACCGGGTAGAACAGCAGCGAGTTCAGCTCTTCATAGACCGGCAGCACCGACTTGCGCGACACCGAGGTCCAGCAGCCGAAGGTCACCGCGACCTTGTCCTTGGTGATCAGCTGGCGCGCCTTTTCCGCGAACAGCGGCCAGTTCGAGGCGGGGTCCACCACCACCGGCTCCAGCTTGCGCCCCAGCACGCCGCCGCTCTTGTTGATCTCATCAATGGTCATCAGGGCCACGTCCTTCAGCGACGTCTCCGAAATGGCCATCGTGCCGGACAGCGAGTGCAGGATACCGACCTTGATCGGTTCCTTGGACTGCGCCATGGCCAGCGGGCTGGTACCGATCATTGCCGCGGCGGCGATCGCCGTCAGCTTCAGCATGTCACGTCGTTGCATTTGCAGCTCCCGTTTGTGGTGTTGGTCAGGGACTACGCTCCCCGGGTGATGTATCTGCAACTAGCGTGCCATGGAGACAAACCGCCTGATACCCGCCGCGCCGGCGGCAGACGGCGTGCTGGCGCGGCGCGCAGGCACTACCGCCGCCCACGATCGCGTATCCGCACCAGAGCAGTGCGGGCGGCGCGCGCACCACTCCCGTGCATCGGTGCAATTCCGTGCGGGCGGCATGTGAAAGGCGCCAGCCGCTGCGCACCCCCGCACCAGGGCCGGGCACCATGCCCCAAGGCTGGCGACGGTTAAAAAAAAACGGGGCCCCTTTCGGGGCCCCGCTCTCGATGCCAAGACGCCAGTCCTTACATCGCCATCATGTTGGTGTTCAGGTTGTGCATGATCCACAGCGAACCTGCCACCACGATCACCAGGATCAGCGCCGTGAACAGCAGCGCGATCACGTTGCTGCGCTGCTCGGACGACGTGTCCAGGTGCAGGAAGTACTTCAGGTGGACCAGCATCTGAACCACGGCCATGCCGAGGATGATCCACAGGATCTTGCCCTTGTCCATGCTGCCGTCCATCACGAGCTTGAACGGGATCACGGTCAGGATCACGGCCAGGATGAAGCCGATCGCGTACGACTTGAAGCTGGCGTGGGTGTCGTGGCCCGCGTGCGAATCGTGCGAGTCGTGGGCGCCGTGCGCCGCCGGTGCGTTGTGTTGTGCCATCACAGATGTCCCATCAGGTAGACCACGGTAAACACGCCGATCCAGACCACGTCCAGGAAGTGCCAGAACAGCGACAGGCAGGTCAGGCGCTTGGTCAGGGTCGGGGTGATGCCCTTCTTCGACAGCTGCCACATCAGCACGATCATCCACAGCATGCCGCTGGCAACGTGCAGGCCGTGGGTGCCGACCAGGGTGAAGAACGACGACAGGAACGCGCTGCGGCCCGGGCCGGCGCCTTCGGCGATCAGGTGATGGAACTCGTTGATTTCCATCGCCATGAAGGCCAGGCCCAGCAGGAACGTGACGCCGAGCCACACCTGCACGCGGCTCAGGCTGCGGTTCTGCAGCGAGATCATCGCCATGCCGTACGTGATCGAGGAGAACAGCAGGATGAAGGTCTCCACCAGCACGTAGTTGAGCTCGAACAGCTCCTTCGCCGACGGGCCGCCTGCCAGTTCGCCGCGCAGCACGGCAAAGGCCGCGAACAGTCCGGCGAAGATGATGCAGTCGCTCATCAGGTAGATCCAGAAGCCATACACCGTATTGGCACTGGTATCGTGGTGCGCATGGTCATGGCCGTGCGCGTCAGCGTGAGCCGAGGCGCCTGCCTGCGCGGGGATGCGGTCTAGGACTTGAGTCGACATGGTTCTTAGGCCTGCGAAGCAATGCGCTGCAGTTGGCGCGTTTCAATCTGCTCGACCTCGGTGGCCGGCACGTAGTAGTCGATGTGGTCGTCGTTGCTGCGGTGGATGAACGCCCAGATCATGCCCACCAGGCCAACCGCGGCCATCCACCAGATATGCCAGGTCAGGGCAAAGCCGAACACCAGGCTGAAGGCGCCGATAATGAAGCCCGCGCCCGTGTTCTTGGGCATGTGGATCTTCTCGTAGCCTTCGGTCGGCAGGGTCTCGCCGCGGGCCTTCATGTCGGCGAACGCGTCCAGGTCACGCACCACCGGGGTGTGCGCGAAGTTGTAGAACGGCGGCGGCGACGAGGTGGCCCACTCCAGGGTGCGGCCGCCCCACGGGTCGCCGGTCACGTCGGCCAGCTTCTTGCGGTCGCGGATCGACACCACGATCTGCAGCACCTGGAAGAAGATGCCCAGCGCCACGAACACCACGCCGACCACGGCCAGGTACAGCCACGGCGTCCAGGCCGGGTTGTCGGTGTGGTTCAGGCGGCGGGTCATGCCCATCAGGCCCAGCACGTACAGCGGCATGAAGGCGAAGTAGAAGCCCACCAGCCAGCACCAGAAGGCGTACTTGCCCAGGCGCTCGTTCAGCTTGAAGCCGAACGCCTTCGGCCACCAGTAGGTGATGCCGGCCAGGTAGCCGAACAGCACGCCGCCGATGATCACGTTGTGGAAGTGGGCGATCAGGAACAGGCTGTTGTGCAGCACGAAGTCAGCAGCCGGCACGGCCATCAGCACGCCGGTCATGCCGCCGATCACGAAGGTGATCATGAAACCCAGCGTCCACAGCACCGGCGTGGTCATCTGGACCCGGCCGCGGTACATGGTGAACAGCCAGTTGAAGATCTTCACCCCGGTCGGGATGGAGATGATCATGGTCGTGATGCCGAAGAAAGCGTTGACGTTGGCGCCCGAACCCATCGTGAAGAAGTGGTGCAGCCACACGATGAACGACAGCACCATGATCGCGGCGGTCGCGTACACCATGCCCTTGTAGCCGAACAGCTTCTTGCCCGAGAACGTGGCGATCACTTCAGAGAAGATGCCGAACGCCGGCAGGATCAGGATGTACACCTCGGGGTGGCCCCAGATCCAGATCAGGTTCACGTACATCATGGCGTTGCCGCCACCGTCGTTCGTGAAGAAGTGCGTACCGACGTAGCGGTCCAGGCCCAGCAGCGCCAGGGTCACGGTCAGCACCGGGAAGGCGGCCACGATCAGCACGTTGGTGCACAGCGCGGTCCAGGTGAACACCGGCATGCGCATCAGCGTCATGCCCGGCGCGCGCATGCGCAGGATCGTCACCAGGAAGTTCACGCCGGTGAGCAAGGTGCCCAGGCCCGAGATCTGCAAGCTCCAGAGGTAATAGTCCACCCCTACCCCCGGGCTGTAGTCCAGCCCCGACAGCGGCGGGTAGGCCAGCCAGCCAGTCTTGGCGAATTCACCGACGCCCAGCGAGACGTTGACCAGCATGGCGCCCGCCACGAACAGCCAGAAGGAGAGCGTGTTCAGGAACGGGAAGGCCACGTCGCGCGCGCCGATCTGCAGCGGCACGACCAGGTTCATCAGGCCGGTCATCAGCGGCATGGCCACGAAGAAGATCATGATCACGCCGTGGGCGGTGAAGATCTGGTCGTAGTGCTCAGGCGGCAGCACGCCGGTCGCGCCATTGGTGGCGAGCGCCAGTTGGGCGCGCATCATGATCGCGTCGGAAAAGCCGCGCAGCAGCATGACCAGGGCGACCAGGCAGTACATCACGCCGATCTTCTTGTGGTCGACCGAGGTGAACCACTCGTTCCAGAGGTAGCCCCACTTCTTGAAATAGGTGATCGCGCCTAGCAGCGCGGCCCCGCCCAGGGCGACGCCGGCCAGAACGACCATGATGATCGGCTCATGAAACGGAATCGCCGACAAACTCAACTTGCCAAACATCATTGCTCCTAGGATTGCGCGCCCAGCGCCAGCTTGGCCGGCGTGGTCATCGACAGCTGCTCTTCACCGAGGGTGTTGCGCGACGTGCAGATCGGGCCGCCCTTGAACCCGTCGGCGGCGACAGCCGTGCCGCTGTGGTCCATGTACTTGTGCAGGATGTTGCGGAAGAGCTGGTCTTCCACCTTGCCGTAGTACGTGACCGGCTCCTTCTCGCTGGGCTGTGCCAGCGTCTTGTAGCCTTCAACGCCCAGTTCGGTGGACGAGGCGCGAACCTTGGCGACCCACTGGTCGAACTCGTAGTTCGACATGGCCATCGCCTTGAACTTCATGCCCGAAAAGCCGCCGCCGCTGTAGTTGGCGGACACGCCGTCATAGGAGCCGGCTTCGTTGGCGATCAGGTGGAGCTTGGTCTCCATCCCTGCCATGGCGTACACCTGGCTGCCCAGTTGCGGGATGAAGAACGAATTCATGATCGAATCCGAGGTGATCTTGAAATTCACCGGGGTGTCGACCGGGAAGGCGATCTGGTTGACCGTGGCGATCTTCAGTTCCGGATAGATGAACAGCCACTTCCAGTTCAGCGCCACCACCTCGACGGTGACCGGCTTCTTGCTGGATTCGAGCGGCTTGTACGGGTCCAGGTCGTGCGAGGACTTCCAGGTGATGATGCCCAGCGCAATGATGATCAGGCAGGGGATCAGCCACACCACCACTTCGATCGCGGTGGAGTGCGACCAGTCCGGCTCATAGCGCGCCGAGGTATTGGACGCGCGGTACTTCCAGGCGAACACCAGCGTGAGCACGATCACCGGCAGCACCACCAGCAGCATGAGCCACGTAGCGATCAGGATGATGTTCTTGATGTCGACGCCGACCTGCCCTTTCGGGTCGAGCAGCGTCATGTTGCAGCCAGCGAGCAGGAGCAGGCCGAGGCAGGGCAGGAACCGCGTCCAACGCGGCAGTATGGGTTTCTTCATGTCACGACTGGTTTGGTTACACCGCGCTTTGGGCAAAAGCGTGGCTAAACCGCCTGATGCTCGCGCAAGAGGCGTGGGGCTATGGGAAAACCGGAAGGACGTGTCCTTAGCTGGCGTTGCGGTCGGGCGGCGGATCTAACGCCGGAGGACCATGCGGCCTTGCAACGCCGTGAACACGGAAGGACAACTGACTGCGCGCGCTGCAGGCCCTGTGGGACCTTGCCGGCGCTGCGGCACCTGGTGGCCGAAACCGCGAACGGTCCCGGCTCAGTACAGCGGCCGGGTAGCGTTGGAATACGAGGTTTTTGCACTTCCCGACGGACTGGCCCTGAGGGCAAGCGCGGTTTTCGGCCGGGGAGCGCAACACGTAAAACATCGTGGGCGCGACTGTACCGCAATGCAACATTAGGGGTAAACCCAACGCCACAAAACACAGTGTCCGTTTTACCGGACAATCGACCTCGAGAATCGCTTTCCGTGCATTGACCGGCGTCAAGCGCACAAATTCGGCTATGAATATGCAAAAAGCCGCGCATGGCGCGGCTTTTTGAGGTGCGACAAGACTATGTGGCATATTGTCGCACTGCGTCAGAACCCTTGGCGCGGATCAAGCCGCGGTTCATCCATATCGGCGCGAAATCGACTCCGCCACGCACACCGGACGGTCGCTGCCCTCGCGCTCGATCGTCACTTCCCAGGTGGATTGAGCGCCCACCAGTTCAGGAGACTGCGGCAGCGGATCGAGCCGCTCGACCTTCAGCAGCTTGATGCGCGCGCGCAGCTTGCTGCCCACGGGCACGGGTGCCGTGAAGCGCACGCGGTTCAGGCCGTAGTTGACGCCGATCTTCGACGGCATGTGCAGCGCGTTGTGCATGAACTTGGGCAGCAGCGACAGCGTCAGGAAGCCGTGGGCGATCGGGCCGCCATAGGGCGACTCCTTCTTCGCGCGCTCCACGTCGATGTGGATCCACTGGTGGTCGCCGGTGGCATCGGCAAACTGGTTGACCTGCTGCTGGGTCACCTCGATCCAGTCGCTGACCGCGACCTCCTGGCCCTGCAGGCCTTCCAGTTCTTCAAGCGATGCGATGGTGCGCATGTCGGTTGTCTCCTCGATGGTGGGTTGAGTGTTCTCAGGCGGGCCGGCGGCCGTACATGCCCATGCCCTTGACCGTGCAGACCAGTTCGCCGCGCTGGTTGGTGGCTTCCCACTGGGTGTGGACCACGCCGCGGTCCGGCTTGGACTGCGACGGCCGGGTATCGAGCACATTCAGCACGACGGTGAGCGTGTCGCCGGCACAGACGGGCTTGAGCCAGCGGATCTCGTCCACGCCGGGCGAACCCATGCTGGCCGACTTGCCGGTGGTGCTCAGCACCAGCAGCCGCATCATGATCGAGCACGTCATCCAGCCGCTGGAAATCAGCCCGCCGTAGATGCTCTTGGCGGCAGCTTCCTTGTCGATATGGAACGGCTGCGGATCGTACTGGCGGGCAAAGGCCAGGATCTCTTCCTCGGTGACGAGGTACGAACCCAGTTCGCGGCGGCTGCCGACTTCAAAGTCCTCGAAATACAGCATCGGTTGTCTCTCTGTAGTGATTGGCGCTAGGTGCTCAAACAATGATCGCATGGCCGCCGGGGGCTGGCGTCCGTATTTGCCGAACCCGCCCCTAACGGTCCCCAAAGAAAAAACCGCGCCTGGACTACAGCGCGGTTTTGACTGGACTGGCAGGATCAGGCAGCTTCCTGGAACCCCGGCTGGGCGGCAAACCTGCCCAGGTGGTGATCCACGTCGCCGAAGGTGGTGTTGATCAGCGTCAGCCGCTTGAACATGTGCGCGGCCGGCAGTTCGTTGGTCACGCCCATGCCGCCGTGGATCTGCACTGCCTCCTGGCCGACCGTGCGCGCTGCCTGCCCCACGCGCGCCTTGGCCGCGGAGACATAGCGGCGGCGCTCTTCCGGCGTCGCTTCCTCGAAGCGGGCAGCGGCCAGCAGCGTGATCGAGCGCGACTGCTCGGCATGGATGAACATCTCGACCATGCGGTGCTGCAGCGCCTGGAAGCGCGCGATCGGCACGCCGAACTGCTGGCGCGTCTTGGCATATTCCAGCGTGGCGGCATTGAGCGTATCCATCACGCCCACGGCCTCGGCGCACAGCAGCACCGCGGCATAGTCGGCCACTTGCTCGATCACCGGGAAGGCCTTGCCGGCTTCGCCCAGCAGTTGCGCGGGGGCATCCTGGAAGGTGATGTCGGCCGCGCGCAGGTTGTCGATGGTGCGGTAGTCCTTGATGCTGACGCCGGCGCCCTTGGCATCCACCAGGAACAGCGAGATGCCGTCCTGGTCGGCTTCGGCGCCGCTGCTGCGGGCCGACACGATCAGCTTGTCGGCCTGGCCGCCGTGCAGCACCACGACCTTGCGGCCGCTGAGCTTGCCGTCACGGGCGGTGACGCGCACGTTGTTCAGTTCATAGCGCGCCTGCGGCTCGTTGAAGGCCACGGCCAGCTTCAGGTCGCCGCCGGCGACCTGCTCCAGCAGCGCATCCTGGCCGCCGGCCAGGCCCAGCGCGTAGGCGCCCACCACCGTGGCCAGGTACGGCTCCACCACCAGGCCGCGGCCCAGCTCCTGCTGCACCACCATCATGTCCAGGGCCTTGCCCGCGAAACCGCCCTGCGCTTCCGGCACCGGCAGCGCGGCCAGGCCGAGCTCGACCAGCGAGCCCCAGGCGGCGTCGCCGTAGCCGGCGGCGCTTTCGTAGTTCTTCTTGCGGGACTCGAAGCCATAGTCCTTGTCGATGAAACGGCGGACGGCGTCGGCCAGCTGCTTCTGTTCGTCGCTGAGATTGAAGTTCATGTTGCGTGTCTCCTCACAGCCCCAGAATCATCTGGCTGATGATGTTCTTCTGAATTTCGTTGGACCCGCCATAGATGGAGGTCTTGCGATAGTTGAAGTAGTACGCGGCCAGCGGCGCGGCGTCGTCGTAGCCGGTCACGGCGTGCTCGGTCTCGCACTCCAGGTAGGCGGTGTCGAACGGCTGGGCGTACGGGCCGACGGCCTCGACCATCAGCTCGGTCAGCAGCTGCTGGATCTCGGTGCCCTTGATCTTGAGCATCGAGGCCTCGGGGCCGGGGCCCTTGCCTGCCGCTTCGCTCGAGACCACGCGCAGCACGGTGATCTCCAGCGCCATCAGTTCGATTTCCAGCGCGGCTACCTTGGCGCCGAACACCGGATCTTCCAGCAGCGGCTTGCCGTTCTTCTGCTGCTGGCGCGCCACGCGCTTGAGGAAGCCCAGTTCGCGCTTGGAGTTGCCCACGCGGGCAATGCCGGTGCGCTCGTGGCCCAGGAGGTACTTGGCGTATGTCCAGCCTTTGTTCTCGTCGCCGACGCGGTTCTCGACCGGCACCTTGACGTTGTCGAAGAAGACCTCGTTCACTTCGTGCTCTTCGTCGAGCATGATGATCGGGCGCACGGTGATGCCCGGCGTCTTCATGTCGATCAGCAGGAACGAGATGCCCTCCTGCTTCTTGGCTTCGGGATCGGTGCGCACCAGGCAGAAGATCATGTCGGCGTGCTGGCCGAGCGTGGTCCAGGTCTTCTGGCCGTTGACGATGTAGTGCTTGCCGTCCGAGGTCAACTCGGCGCGGGTCTTCACCGACGCCAGGTCCGAACCCGAGCCCGGCTCCGAATAGCCCTGGCACCACCAGTCGGTGCAGTCCAGGATGCGCGGCAGATAGTAGGCCTTCTGGTCCTCGCTGCCGTATTTCATGATCACGGGCGCAACCATCGCCACGCCGAACGGCAGCACGCCGGGCGCGCCGACGCGGGCATTCTCTTCGTCCCAGATATGGCGTTGCGTAGCGTTCCAGCCGGTGCCGCCGTACTGGACGGGCCAGTGCGGCGCCGACCAGCCCTTGCCGGCGAGGATCTTGTGCCAGCGCACCAGGTCGTCGCGGTTCGGGCGGCGGTGGTTGAGAATCTTGCTGCGGATGTCCGCCGGCAAGTTGGCTTCGAGCCAGCTACGCACTTCCTCGCGGAAGGCGTTGTCGGACGCCGAATAGTTGAGATCCATGCCCGTCTCCAGTGGTGCCGGCTTGGCGTGGGGCCGCCGGCGGTTGTTCTGCCTGCACGTCAAGCGCCGACAGCAACGGGCACAAGACGCAATTCAGTGAGCCGTCTGCTTCAGCGCATCCGGCACCACGAGCGGGAAAGTCTCAATGCCCTCTTCGGCCAGCGCCTGCACTTCCTCCGCCGAGGCCGAACCGCGAATGCCGCGTTCCGGCGCCTCGTCATAGTGCATGCGCCTTGCCTCTTCGGCAAAGCGCTCGCCAACGTCCTCGGTCTGTGCCAGCACCTGCTTCACTGCCTTCATATAGAGCGCTTGCAGTGTCACCGGTGCGGCAGCCGGCTGCGCCGGCCTGGCGCTGCCTTCACGCGCGGTCGCGCCCGACAGGTTCAGGCGCGGCGCGCTGGGCAGCCGCGTAACGGCGTGGTCGCCACAGACCGGGCATTGGACGAGGTCACGCGAGATTTGCGACTGCGCATCTTCTTCCGAGGCAAACCAGCCCTCGAAACGATGGTCATGCGCGCAGCGCAGGTCGAGCACCTTCATGATCTTTCCAGCCCGTCAAAAGCTATATTATCCGCGAATCGAATTTTTGTGAACGGTCGTGCTAAATTTTTTAGAACGACCGTTCGGAACAGCCGCATGGCGCAGAATCCACGCGGCTCACTACTCACTATACGGCGTAATGCGGCAGCGGCTGTTCGCCCGGTTGCCAGGCACCCGAGATCACTTTTTCCAGCCAGAACGCGCCGATGATGGTCTTCACGTCGGTGATGCGGCCGCTGCGGACCCAGTCGATCACCTGCCCCACCGGCGTGATGAAGGTTTCCAGGAACTCGCCGTCGTCGAGCTGCGCCTCGCCGTGCGTCAGGTCGCGCGCCAGGAAGATATCGATGAACTCGGTGGAATACGAGATGACCGGGTGGATGCGCGTCAGGTAGTCCCAGCGCGCCGCGCTGTAGCCGGTCTCCTCCAGCAGTTCGCGTTCGCCGCAGCGCTGCGCGCCCTCTTCCGGATCGAGCTTGCCGGCGGGGAATTCCAGCATCACTTCGCCGATCGGATAGCGGAACTGGCGCTCCATCAGCACGGTGCCGTCGTTGAACAGCGGGATCATCATCACCGCGCCCGGATGGACCACGTATTCGCGCCCGGTCTGCTTGCCGTTCGGCAGCCTGACGATGTCTTGCTTGAGGGTAAGGAACTTGCCGCGATGGACCGTGGCCGAGGCCACGCACACTTCCTTCAGTGCGTCGTCGTTCCCGGTGGGTTCAGCGGATGCTGCGGGAAACGGGGTGCCGCGTTGGATCTTGTCGGTCATGGACGCTCCGATCAGGCAGGGCCCGGCGCCGACAAGACCGGCTTCAGGCCGTGCGGTGTTTGACGAGGTATTGCCAGGTGAAGCCCGGGAAGGCAAACACCAGCATCATGCAGGCGGTGATGGCGTAGAACTGCCAGCCCTGCGGGAAGACATTGCCAAGGCTGGCCTCCACCGCAAAGCCGGCGGCGCCCGCCACCGCGAACCATACGATCAGTTCCAGCAGCCGCAGCCACAGCGGCTTGCGCGCCTGCCGCAGCGGGATCACCGCGAACAGGCGCTGGTTCACAAACGGCAGGTTCGCACTGATCAGTGCCAGCAGGATGACAAACCAGCCGCTTGCGGATGCGCTCATGGCGTGTGGCGGATCAGGAACCCAGGGTCGCGCGGATGGCCTGGTAGCACAGGTTCATCAGCGCGGCCGGGAAAATGCCCAGCAGGATCACCGCGGCGCCATTGACGCTCAGCATCGAGCGCAGGCCGAACGTTGCTTCCAGCTGCTCTTCGCCCACGGGTGCATCGAAGTACATCAGCTTGACGATGCGCAGGTAGTAGAACGCGCCGATCAGCGAGAACATCACCGCCACCACGGCCAGCCAGGTCATGCCGGCCTTGATCACCGCATCCAGCACGGCCAGCTTGGCGTAGAAGCCCACGGTCGGCGGAATCCCGGCCAGCGAGAACATCATCACCAGCATCAGGAAGGCAAACCACGGGTTGCGGCGCGACATGCCCTTCAGGTCTTCCAGGGTCTCGGCCTCGAAGCCCTTGCTGGTGCGCAGCAGGATGATGCCGAAGGTGCCCAGCGTGGTCAGCAGGTAGGTCACCGAGTAGAACATCGCCGAGCTGTACGCATCGGCAGCGCCGTCAGCCTTGTTGGCCACCACGCCCGACAGCAGGCCCAGCAGCACGAAGCCCATGTGCGAGATGGTCGAGTACGCCAGCATCCGCTTCAGGTTGCTCTGCACGATGGCGGTCAGGTTGCCGATGGCAAGCGAGATGATCGACAGCACTACCAGCATCATCTGCCAGTCGCTTGCCAGCGGCAGCAGGCCTTCCACCAGCACACGGATGAACAGCGCAAAAGCTGCCACCTTGGGGCCGCCGGCGATCAGCAGCGTCACCGCGGTCGGCGAACCTTGGTAGATATCGGGAATCCACATGTGGAACGGCGCAGCACCCAGCTTGAACGACAGGCCGGCAACGATAAAGACCACGCCAAAGGCCAGCATGGTGGTGTTGACGCGGCCCGACTCGACCACGCGGAACACCTCGCCCAGGTTCAGCGAACCAGTGGCGCCGTACATCATCGAGATGCCGTACAGCAGGAAGCCCGAAGCCAGCGCGCCCAGCACGAAATACTTCATCGCCGATTCCGAGGTCACGCGCGACTCGCGGCGCAGTGCCACCAGTGCGTACGACGACAGCGACAGCAGCTCCAGGCCCAAGTACAGGGTCAGGAAGTTGTTGCCGGTGATCATCACGATCTGGCCGCCCAGCGTGAACAGCGCGAGCTGGTAGAACTCGCCGGCAAACATGTCGCGATCCGCCAGATAGCGGCGCGTGTAGACCAGCGTCACGAACAGGCCGGCAGAGCAGAACGCGGACAGCACGTTTGCCATCGGATCGATCACCACCAGGTTCGAGAACGCGTAGTGCGTCTCGCCGCTGGCGGCATTCAGGCCGAACCAGACGGTCAGCACCAGGGTGGTCAGCAGCGACAGCGGATAGGCCACGCTTTGCTTGCCCTTGCCGCGTGCAAGGTCGATCCAGTTGACCGCGCCGATGGCGATCGCCAGGAAAATAATCGGCGCCACGGGGGCGAGTGTCGAGGACGTTTGCATGTTGATTTCTCTCCCCGATTACAGCTTGGACTGTGCCGCGTGGGACAGCAGGTTCACCACGGACGCGTGCATCACGTCGGTAAAGGGCTTCGGGTGCAGGCCCATGTACAGCGTCATGATGGCCAGCAGGCCGAGCATGACGAACTCACGCTTGTTCAGGTCGACCAACTCGCGCACGTGCTGGTGGACGATGTCGCCGAAGATCACGCGCTTGACCATCCACAGCGAGTAGGCGGCGCCGAAGATCAGCGCGGTGGCGGCCAGCAGGCCGATCCAGAAGTCGAACTTGACCGCGCCCAGGATCACCATGAATTCGCCGACGAAGCCCGAGGTGGCCGGCAGGCCGCAGTTGGCCATCGCGAAGAACACCACCAGCGCGGCGAACTTGGGCATGGTGTTCACCACACCGCCGTAGTCGGCGATCTGGCGCGAGTGCACGCGGTCATACAGCACGCCGATGCACAGGAACATGGCGCCGGAGATAAAGCCGTGCGAAATCATCTGCACGATGCCGCCTTCCACGCCGATGTCGCTGAAGATGAAGAAGCCCAGCGTGACGAAGCCCATGTGGGCGATCGACGAGTACGCCACCAGCTTCTTCATGTCGGACTGCACCAGCGCCACCAGGCCGATGTAGATCACGGCGATCAGCGAGATGGTGATGATGAACGGGGCCAGGTAGTGGCTGGCGTCAGGCGCGATCGGCAGCGAGAACCGCAGAAAGCCGTAGGCGCCCAGCTTCAGCATGATGGCGGCCAGCACCACCGAACCGCCGGTCGGCGCTTCCACGTGGGCGTCGGGCAGCCAGGTATGCACCGGCCACATCGGCACCTTGACCGCGAAGGCGACGAAGAAGGCAATGAACAGCGCGATCTGCTCGTTCATCGACAGCTTGGCCTGGTGCCATTGCAGGATATCGAACGTGCCGGTCTTGTTGTACAGGTACAGCAGCGCGACCAGCGTCAGCAGCGAGCCCGCCAGCGTGTACAGGAAGAACTTGAACGCGGCATAGACACGGTTCGGGCCGCCCCAGACGCCGATGATGATGTACATCGGGATCAGCGTGGCCTCGAAGAACACGTAGAACAGCATGCCGTCCAGCGTGCAGAACACGCCGACCATCAGGCCCGACAGGATCAGGAACGAGGCCATGTACTCGGCCACACGCTCGGTGATCACTTCCCACGCCGAGATCACCACGATCACCGTGATGAAGGCGGTCAGCACGACGAACCACATCGAGATGCCGTCAACCCCCAGCAGGTAGTTGATATTGAAGCGCTCGATCCAGTTCGCCTTCTCGACGAACTGCATCGACGCGGTGGCGCGGTCGAAGTGGAAGATCAGCGGCAGCGTGACGACGAAGCTCGCGATCGAGCCGAACAGCGACATCCACCGCACGAAGCCCGGGCTCCGGTCGGAGCCGAAGGCAAGGATCAGCAGGCCGAAAAAGATAGGCAGCCAGATTGAGAAAGACAGAACCATTTCTATGTTTTCCTTACTTGGTGCCTATCACTTGGTGCCGATCACGCCCGTGACCGTCAGCGTCAGCAGCACCAGCATGCCGACGATCATCGCGAATGCGTAGTGGTAGATATAGCCCGACTGCAGGTAGCGGCTCGCCGAAGCAAACGAAGCCACCAGGCGCGCCGCGCCGTTGACGAACAGGCCGTCGATCAGGCTCTGGTCGCCGCCCTTCCACAGGCCGGTACCGAGCAGGCGTGCGCCGCGGGCGAACACGGCCTGGTTGATGGCGTCCATGTAGTACTTGTTGTCGAGCAGCGTGTACAGGCCCGAGAAGCGGTTCTTGATCGCCTCGGGGATGTCCGGGCGCTTCATGTAGAAGAACCACGACAGCACGACACCGGCGACGGCCAGCCACAGCACGGGCGTGGTCAGCGAGTGCAGCGCCATCGGCACCCAGCCGTGGAAGGCTTCCTTGAGCTCGGCCATGGCGTGGTGGTTCTCGCCGACGAAGATCACGTCCTTGAAGGCGATGCCGCTCTTGAAGAAGTCGCCGAACAGCATCGGCTCGATCGCGAGCGCACCAATGATCACCGACGGGATCGCCAGCAGCACCAGCGGCAGGGTCACCACCCACGGCGACTCGTGCGGCTTCTCGCCGGCGGCCAGGCCATGGTGGTGGTCGAGCGTGACTTCCTCGTCCTCGTGGTCACCCTCATGGTGCTGGTGGGCATGGTTCTGGCCCCAGCGCTCCTTGCCGTGGAAGACCATGAAGTACATGCGGAACGAGTAGAACGCGGTCACGAACACGCCGGCCAGCACGGCGTAGTAGGCAAAGCTCGAACCGGCGATATGCGATTCGGCCACAGCCTCGATAATCGAGTCCTTGGAGTAGAAGCCCGCGAAGAACGGTGTGCCGATCAGCGCCAGCGAACCCACCAGCGAGGTGATCCAGGTGATCGGCATGTACTTGCGCAGGCCGCCCATGTTGCGGATGTCCTGGTCGTGGTGCATGCCGATGATGACCGAGCCCGCGCCCAGGAACAGCAGTGCCTTGAAGAACGCGTGCGTCATCAGGTGGAACACGGCCACCGAGTAGGCCGAAGCGCCCAGCGCCACGGTCATGTAGCCCAGCTGCGACAGGGTCGAGTAAGCGACCACGCGCTTGATGTCGTTCTGGATGATGCCCAGGAAGCCCATGAACAGCGCCGTGATGGCGCCGATCACCAGCACAAAGGACAGTGCCGTATCCGACAGCTCGAACAGCGGCGACATGCGCGCGACCATGAAGATGCCGGCGGTCACCATGGTTGCCGCGTGGATCAGTGCCGAGATCGGGGTCGGGCCTTCCATCGAGTCAGGCAGCCAGACGTGCAGCGGGAACTGCGCCGACTTGCCCATCGCGCCGATGAACAGGCAGATGCAGGCCACGGTGATCATCAGCCAGTCGGTGCCCGGGAAGATCACGGTGGCCAGCTGGTCGCGCGCGGCGAACACTTCGGTGTAGTTCATGCTGCCGCTGTAGGCCAGCAGCAGGCCGATGCCCAGGATGAAGCCAAAGTCGCCGACGCGGTTGACCAGGAACGCCTTCAGGTTGGCGAAGATGGCCGTCGGGCGGGTGTACCAGAAGCCGATCAGCAGGTACGACACCAGGCCCACCGCTTCCCAGCCGAAGAACAGCTGCAGGAAGTTGTTGCTCATCACCAGCATCAGCATCGAGAAGGTGAACAGCGAGATGTAGGCGAAGAAGCGGTTGTAGCCGGGGTCCCCGTTCATGTAGCCGACGGTGTAGATGTGCACCATCAGCGAGACGAAGGTCACCACGACCATCATCATCGCGGTCAGCGAGTCGACCAGGAAGCCGACCTCCATCTTCAGGCTGCCGATGGCCATCCACTCGTAGACGGTGCCGTTGTAGCCGGCGCCGTTCATCACGTCGAGCAGCACCATCACCGACAGCACGAAGGAAATGGCAACGCCCAGGATCGTGGCGGTATGCGCCACGATCCGGCCGCCGCGCGACTCCGAGGAAAACAGGTCGAAGAACTTGGTACCGAACAGGCCGGCGATCGCGGAGCCGACTAGCGGCGCCAGCGCAATCGCAAGCAGCAGGTTGGGGTTGAGCGTGGTTGCCATAGGACGCTTAGTGGTGTGCGGTCGGTGAGTCTTGGGTATCTGCGTAGTGCGGCACGGATCAGCCCTTGAGGGTATCCATGTCGTCCACGTTGATCGTATCCAGGTTGCGGAACAGCACAACCAGGATGGCGAGACCGATTGCCGACTCGGCGGCGGCCACCGTGAGGATGAAGAAAACGAAAACCTGACCAGCCAGGTCGCCCAGGTAATGCGAGAAGGCGACGAAGTTCATGTTCACCGCAAGCAGCATCAGTTCGATCGCCATCAGCAGCACGATCACGTTCTTGCGGTTCAGGAAGATGCCGACGATGCTGATCGCGAACAGGATCGCACCGAGGACGAGGTAGTGAGCGAGAGAGAGCACAGCGTTTCTCCGGGCTTTAGTTCTTATTGGCGGCAGCCGCGGCTTCCGTCTGCTGGGTCTGACCTTCGGACTGCATCGGCACCAGGCGCACGCGGTCGTCGCGGCGGGTGCGCAGCTGCGCCGACACGTCCTGGGCCTTGACGTCCTTGCGGCGGCGCAGCGTCAGCGCCACGGCGGCGATGATCGCCACCAGCAGGATGATGCCGGCCACTTCAAAGGCGTAGATATAGTCGGTGTAGATCACCTTGCCGAGCGCGGCGGAGTTCGAGTAGCCCGGCTCCTGCGAACCGCTGGCGACCACCGGCGTGGTGGTGCCGATGAAGTTGCGCACCAGCACGATCGCCATCTCGGCGATGATCAGCGCGCCCACCACCGAGGCCATCGGCACGTAGGTCCAGAAGTCCCGCCGCAGGTGCTCGATGTCGATATCGATCATCATCACCACGAACAGGAACAGCACCATCACCGCGCCGACATAGACCAGCACCAGCAGGATGGCGAGGAATTCCGCCTTGAGAAGCATCCAGATCGCGGCGGCCGTGAAGAACGACAGCACGAGGAACAGTGCGGAGTGCACCGGGTTCTTCGCAGTGATGACTTTCAGTGCGGAGAGCACCAGCACCAGCGCAAAGACGTAGAAGATGGTGGTCGTGAGTTCCATGGTCCCTATCGGATCCTCTCTGGGCCGTCCGGCACAAGCCGCCCTTCGGGTGGCCCGCTCCTGCGGCATCCTTGCATTGGCCCCTTGCATTGCAGGGGCCGCATTCAAATTCGGTGGCGGCGGCTGCCAGGTCTGTTGCTTGCGGCAGCCGCCAACCGGCGGTACTTCTGGCCGAGACTTCCGGCCGGTAATTCGGCTTAGCGGTACTTCGCGTCGGCAGCCTTGGCTGCGGCGATCTGCGGCTCGTAGCGGTCGCCCACTGCCAGCAGCATGTCCTTGGTGAAGTACAGGTCACCGCGCTTCTCGCCGTGGTACTCCAGGATCTGCGTTTCCACGATGGCGTCGACCGGGCAGGCCTCTTCGCAGAAACCGCAGAAGATGCACTTGGTCAGGTCGATGTCATAGCGGGTCGTGCGGCGCGTGCCGTCGGCGCGCGCGTCGGACTCGATCGTGATGGCCAGCGCCGGGCACACCGCCTCGCACAGCTTGCAGGCGATGCAGCGCTCTTCCCCGTTCGGGTAGCGGCGCAGTGCGTGCAGGCCGCGGAAGCGCGGCGAGATCGGCGTTTTCTCTTCCGGGAACTGGACGGTGATCTTGCGCGCGAAGAGATAACGGCCGGTCACGGCCATGCCCTTGAAGAGTTCCTTCAGGAGCAGGCTGTTGAAGAAGTCCTTGATGACGAGCAGCATGATGCTTCCTAGTGTTTCCACACGGTGCGCGCCGTGGCGCGCACCGTCGTTTGGCCGTTCAGTGCCAGATGTTCCAGGGCGACTTGATCCAGATCGCCACGATGATCAGCCACGCCACCGTCAGGGGGATGAACACCTTCCAGCCCAGGCGCATGATCTGGTCATAGCGGTAGCGCGGGAACGTGGCGCGGATCCAGATGAAGACGGACAGCAGCAGGAATACCTTGATCACCAGCCAGAAGAAGCCCGGGATCGCGTTGGTCAGCACGCTATCGATCGGAGGCGCCCAGCCGCCCAGGAACATCAGCGCGGTCATCGTCGAGATGATGATCATGTTGATGTACTCGGCCAGGAAGAACAGCGCGAAGCCCATGCCCGAATATTCGATCATGTGGCCGGCCACGATTTCCGATTCGCCTTCCACCACGTCGAACGGGTGGCGGTTGGTTTCGGCCACGCCCGAGACGAAGTAGACGCCGAACATCGGCAGCAGCGGCAGCCAGTTCCACGACAGGATATTGATGCCCATGTCGGCAAAGTAGCCGGTGTTCTGGCCGTTGACGATGGCCGACAGGTTCAGGCTGCCGGCAACCATAAGCACCGTCACCAGCGCAAAGCCCATGGCGATTTCATACGACACCATCTGGCCCGCGGCACGCATGGCACCGATGAAGGCGTACTTGGAGTTCGAGGCCCAGCCGGCCAGGATCACGCCGTACACGCCCACCGAGCTGATCGCCATCACATACAGCAAGCCGGCGTTCACATCCGCCAGCACCACTTCGGCCTGGAACGGAATCACGGCCCAGACCGCCACGGCGGGCATCAGCACCATCAGCGGGGCGATCAGGTACATGCCCCGGCTGACCTGCGTGGGCATCATGACTTCCTTGAGCAGCAGCTTCAGCACGTCGGCAATCGGCTGCAGCAGGCCCAGCGGGCCCACGCGGTTCGGGCCGATACGGACGTGCATCCAGCCGATCAGCTTGCGCTCCCACAGGATCAGGTAAGCCACGCACAGCAGCAGCGGCACCACGATGATCACGGCGCGAATCAGGATCCACAGCGGTGTCCAGTAGGCACCCAGCAGGCCCTGTCCTTGCGAGGTAATCCAGTCAATCATGTCTTGTTCTCGCTCTTGTTCTTACGCCGTGGCCACGGTGCCGGTGGCCGGCACCAGGTCAATGGCCTTCTCTACGGTGACCGTGCCGTACATCGCGCCCAGGCTCATGGCCGCCGGCGTTGCCGCCGGCACGCGCACGGTGTTGGCCGGGAGCGTGGCTTCAAGCACGGCCGGCAGCACGACACTGCCCTGCCCTTGCGTGACACGCACCGGATCGCCGGACTGGATGCCAAGGCTGGCGAACAGGTCGGCCGGCAGCGCGATCTGCATGGCGCGGCGCGCGGCAGCGCTCAGCTGCAGCGACTCGGCGCGGCGCACGATCGGGTCGGCGTGGTAGATCGGCACATCGGCAATGCGTTCGATGCCGTTGGCGGCAGCGGCGGCGACGCGGATCGGCGCATCGGTGGCGTTGTCCAGCTGCGCGTCGACCGGGGCCGACAGCACTTCAGCACGCACCGACTCGGCGGTTTCGTAGTCGAAGCCGGCCACGTCCAGCAGGTTGCCCAGCACGCGCAGCACCTTCCAGCCCGGACGCGATTCGCCCAGGGCGCGCACCACGCCATTGAAGCTCTGCGGCTTGCCTTCGCAGTTGACGAAGGTGCCGGAGGTTTCCGTGAACGGCGTCACCGGCAGGATCACGTCGGCGTACTGCATGGCCGCTTCCGAACGGAACGGCGACAGCACCACCACCGTGCCGGCCTGGGCCAGCGCGGCCAGCGCCTTGCGCGGGTCGGCGGCGTCGAACTCGGGTTCGGTGTTCAGCAGGACGTAGGCCTTGCGCGGCGTGTCCAGCATCGCCTGCGCATTGGCGCCGCCCTGCTTGGGCAGCGCGCCGGCGACATAGCCGCCGACGGTGTTGGCGGCTTCGGTCAGGAAGCCCAGCGTCGCACCGGTTTCGGTGGCGATCCACTGTGCCAGCGCGTGCAGCGCCGAGAACTGCGGATGACGCACCGCCTCGTTGCCGAGGAACACCGCACGGCGCTCGCCCGAAAGCAGCGCTTCGGCCACCTTGCCAGCGGCTTCGCCGCCGTCGAAACCTTCGGTGCCGGCCGGGGCAGCAACGCCCTTGGCGGCGGCCACGGCACGGGCCACGCCGGCGAGCGCCGCGGTCCAGCCCGACGGCGCCACGTCGATGCGGGCGGCCAGCGGCATCAGCAGGTCTTCACCGCCGGCACCCAGCACGGCCACGCGGGCACCCTTCTTGGTGGCCTGGCGCAGGCGCGAGGCCAGCAGCGGATGATCCTTGCGCAGCGACGAGCCGATCACCAGCACGCGTTGCAGCGTGGTCACGTCGGCCACCGGCATGCCCAGCCACGGCGTACCCTTCAGCGCGGCCGAGAAGTCGGACTGGCGCAGGCGGAAGTCGACGTTGTCGCTGCCCAGGCCGCGCATCAGCTTGCCCAGCAGGAACAGCTCTTCCAGCGTGCTGTGCGGGCTGGCCAGCGCGGCGATCTGGTCGGCGCCGTGATCGCGCTTGATGCCGGCGAGGCCGTTGGCGACGTATTCCAGCGCGGTCTGCCAGTCGGTTTCCATCCATTCGCCGCCCTGCTTCAGCAGCGGGCGGGTCAGGCGGTCGGCGCTGTTCAGGCCTTCATACGAGAAGCGGTCCTTGTCGGAGATCCAGCACTCGTTGATGTCTTCGTTTTCCAGCGGCAGCACGCGCATCACGCGCTGGTTCTTGGTCTGCACCACCAGGTTCGCGCCCAGGCCATCGTGCGGCGACACCGACTTGCGGCGGGCCAGTTCCCAGGTACGGGCCGAGTAGCGGAACGGCTTGCTGGTCAACGCGCCGACCGGGCACAGGTCGATCATGTTGCCCGACAGTTCCGAATCGACGGTCTTGCCGACGAAGGTGGTGATTTCCGAATGCTCGCCGCGGCCCAGCATGCCCAGCTCCATCACGCCGGCCACTTCCTGGCCGAAACGCACGCAGCGGGTGCAGTGGATGCAGCGGGTCATCTCCTCCATGGAGATCAGCGGGCCCACATTCTTGTGGAACACCACGCGCTTCTCTTCCTTGTAGCGCGATTCCGAGGCACCGTAGCCCACGGCCAGATCCTGCAGCTGGCATTCGCCGCCCTGATCGCAGATCGGGCAGTCGAGCGGGTGGTTGATCAGCAGGAATTCCATCACGGACTTCTGCGCCTTGACCGCCTTCTCCGAATTGGTGAAGACTTTCATGCCGGGGGTTACCGGCGTGGCGCAGGCAGGCAGCGCCTTCGGGGCCTTTTCGACCTCGACCAGGCACATGCGGCAGTTGGCCGCGATGGACAGTTTGCGGTGGTAGCAGAAGTGCGGGATGTAGGTGCCCAGCTTGCGGGCCGCTTCCATCACCAGGCTGCCTTCAGCAACCTCAACCTTCTTGCCGTCGATCTCTAGTTCAACCATGTTCTGCCACGCTTAGATGTAGGCCGGAACCATGCACTGCTTGTGTTCGACGTGATACTCGAACTCTTTCCAGTAGTGCTTGAGCATGCCGCGGACCGGCATCGCCGCGGCATCGCCGAGCGCGCAGATGGTGCGGCCCATGATGTTTTCCGCGACGTTGTTGAGCAGGTCCAGGTCTTCCTGGCGCCCCTCTCCGTGTTCGATGCGATTGACCATGCGGTAGAGCCAGCCGGTGCCTTCGCGGCACGGCGTGCACTGGCCGCACGATTCCTCAAAATAGAAGTACGACAGGCGCAGCAGCGAGCGGACCATGCAGCGCGTCTCGTCCATCACGATCACCGCGCCCGAGCCCAGCATCGAGCCGGCCTTGGCGATCGAGTCGTAGTCCATGTCGGACGCCATCATCAGGTCGCCCGGCACCACCGGCGCGGACGAACCGCCCGGGATCACCGCCTTGATGCGCTTGCCGCCGCGCATGCCGCCGGCGAGTTCCAGCAGCTTGGCGAACGGCGTGCCCAGCGGGATCTCGTAGTTGCCGGGACGCTCGACGTCGCCCGAGATCGAGAAGATCTTGGTGCCGCCGTTGTTTGGCTTGCCCATCTTCAGGTAGTTCTCGGGGCCGACGGCCAGCAGGAACGGCACCGCGGCGAAGGTCTCAGTGTTGTTGATGGTGGTCGGCTTGCCGTACAGGCCAAAGCTGGCCGGGAACGGCGGCTTGAAGCGCGGCTGGCCTTTCTTGCCTTCCAGCGATTCGAGCAGCGCGGTTTCCTCGCCGCAGATGTAGGCGCCGTAGCCGTGGTGCGCGTGCAGCTGGAAATCAAAGCCCGAGCCCAGGATGTTGTCACCCAGGAAGCCGGCAGCGCGCGCCTCTTCGAGGGCTTCCTCGAAGATCTTGTACTCGTTCCAGATCTCGCCGTGGATGTAGTTGTAGCCCACGGTGATGCCCATCGCATACGCGCCGATGGCCATGCCCTCGATCAGCGAATGCGGGTTGTAGCGGATGATGTCGCGGTCCTTGAACGTGCCGGGCTCGCCTTCATCGGTGTTGCAGACCAGGTATTTCTGACCCGGGAACGTACGCGGCATGAAGCTCCACTTCAGGCCGGTCGGGAAGCCCGCACCGCCACGGCCGCGCAGGCCCGAGGCCTTGACGTCGGCGATCACCTGCTCGGGCGGAATCTTCTCGGTCAGGATGCGCTTCAGTTGCTGGTAGCCGCCACGCTTGACGTAGTCTTCCAGGTGCCAATTCTTGCCGTCCAGGCCGGCCAGGATCAGCGGCTGGATATGGCGGTCGTGCAGACTGGTCATGTTACTTGCCCCCCTTGGCTTCGGCCTTGAGCTCGTCGACCAGGGCGTCGAGCTTGTCGTCGCTCATCCAGCTGCACATGCGGGTGTTGTTGACGATCATCACCGGCGCATCGCCGCAAGCGCCCATGCACTCGCCTTCCTTCAGCGTGAAGCAGCCATCCGCGGTGGTTTCGTTGTAGTCGATCCCGAGCTTGCGCTTCAGGTAGTCGCCAGCCCGCTCGCCGCCCGACAGGGCGCACGGCAGGTTGGTGCAGACGGTGAGCTTGTACTTGCCCACCGGCTTGGTGTCGTACATGTTGTAGAAGGTCGCCACCTCTTCCACCCACACGGGCGGCATCTCGAGGTAGTTGGCGACGAACTGCATGACTTCGGGGGAAACCCAGCCCACCTCGCCCTGCGCCACGGCAAGCGCCGCCATCACGGCCGACTGCTTCTGGTCGGCCGGATACTTCGCGATCGCGCGATCGATTTCCTTGAGAGCTTCTGCTGATAGCATGGTCATTGCAGTAAAACGGCGTCAGGCAGCGCCACTGGGCGTTCCCTTCCGCAGGTTTGCAGCCGTCGCTGCCCGTTCCGCCGGCAGGCCTGAGGCCCTACCGGTCCGCCGCGGGTCTTCCGCCCGCCCCCCCTGGGGAGCGCCGCGGAAAGCGCCCGGATCGTCGTCCGGGCCGGCGGTCCGTGATTAGCGGTCGATCTCGCCGAAGACGATGTCTTGCGTGCCGATGATCGTTACCGCGTCAGCAATCATGTGTCCCTTGGCCATTTCGTCGAGCGCGGCCAAGTGAGGGAAACCAGGTGCACGGATCTTCAGGCGGTACGGCTTGTTCGCCCCGTCCGAGATCGCGTAGATGCCAAATTCGCCCTTCGGGTGCTCCACCGCAGCATACGCTTCGCCTTCCGGCACGTGCATGCCTTCGGTGAACAGCTTGAAGTGGTGGATCAGCTCTTCCATGTTGGACTTCATGTCCACGCGCGAGGGCGGCGCCACCTTGTGGTTATCGGTAATCACCGGGCCCGGGTTGCGGCGCAGCCATTCCACGCACTGCTTGATGATCCGGTTGGACTGGCGCATCTCCTCCACGCGCACCAGATAGCGCGCGTAGCAGTCGCCGCCCACGCCCACCGGGATGTCGAAGTCCATCTTGTCGTACACCTCGTACGGCTGCTTCTTGCGCAGGTCCCATTCGATGCCGGAGCCACGCAGCATCGGGCCGGTAAAGCCCATCTGCAGCGCGCGTTCCGGGCTGACCACGCCGATGTCCACCAGGCGCTGCTTCCAGATCCGGTTGTCAGTCAGCAGCGTCTCGTATTCGTCGACGTGCTTCGGGAACCGGTTGGTGAAGTCCTCGATGAAGTCCAGCAGCGAGCCCGAACGCGCCTCGTTCATGGCCTTGATGGCGCGCTCGTTGTGTACCTTGGACGCACGATATTGCGGCATCGTGTCAGGCAGGTCGCGATACACGCCGCCCGGACGATAGTAGGCCGCGTGCATGCGCGCGCCCGACACCGCCTCGTACATGTCGAACATGTCCTCGCGCTCGCGGAAGGCGTACAGGAACACCGCCATCGCGCCCACGTCCAGCGCGTGCGAGCCGATCCACATCAGGTGGTTCAGCAGGCGGGTGATCTCGTCGAACATCACGCGGATGTACTGCGCGCGCACCGGCACCTCGAGGCCCAGCAGGCGCTCGATTGCCATCACGTAGGCGTGCTCGTTGACCATCATCGACACATAGTCGAGGCGGTCCATGTACGGCACGTTCTGGATCCAGGTCTTCTGCTCGGCCAGCTTTTCAGTGGCACGGTGCAGCAGGCCGATATGGGGGTCGGCGCGCTGGATGACTTCGCCGTCCAGCTCCAGCACCAGGCGCAGCACGCCGTGCGCTGCCGGGTGTTGCGGGCCGAAGTTCAGGGTGTAGTTCTTGATGTCTGCCATGGCGCGTTATCAGTGCAAGCCGCCGTAGTTGTCCTCGCGGATCACGCGCGGGGTGATTTCGCGCGGCTCGATCGTGACCGGCTGGTAGATGACCCGCTTCTGTTCCGGGTCGTAGCGCATCTCGACGAAGCCCGAAACCGGGAAATCCTTGCGGAACGGATGGCCGACGAAACCGTAGTCGGTCAGGATGCGGCGCAGGTCCGGATGGCCGTCGAAGACGATGCCGTAGAAATCGAAGGCTTCACGCTCGAACCAGTTGACGCCGTTCCACACGTCGATTACCGACGGCAGCACCGGGAAATCATCGTCCGGGGCGAACACGCGCACGCGCAGGCGCCAGTTGTGGGTAATCGACAGCAGCTGCGAGACCGCGGCAAAACGCAGGCCGTCCCAGGCACCGTCGCCGTACTCGGAATAGTCCACGCCGCACAGGTCGATCAGCTGCTCGAAGCGCAGCGTCGGATCGTCGCGCAGGATGCGGGCAACTTCGAGGTAGTCGTCGGCCTTGACGATCAGCGTCAGTTCGCCGGTCGCCTCGATCAGATTCTGCACGCGCTTGCCGAGAGCTTTCTCGAGCGCGGCCTTCAGGATGTCAAGCTTCGCCATTTCAGCCCTTGCGCGCGATGGTGTTGGTACGCTTGATCTTGTTCTGCAGCTGGATCACGCCGTAGATCAGCGCTTCGGCCGTCGGCGGGCAGCCCGGCACGTAGATATCCACCGGCACGATGCGGTCGCAGCCACGCACCACCGAGTACGAGTAGTGGTAGTAGCCGCCGCCATTGGCGCACGAGCCCATCGAGATCACCCAGCGCGGTTCCGCCATCTGGTCGTAGACCTTGCGCAGCGCGGGGGCCATCTTGTTGCACAGCGTGCCGGCCACGATCATCACGTCCGACTGGCGCGGCGACGGGCGGAAGATCACGCCGAAGCGGTCCATGTCGTAGCGCGCGGCGCCGGCATGCATCATTTCCACGGCACAGCAGGCCAGGCCGAAAGTCATCGGCCACAGCGACCCGGTGCGGGTCCAGTTGATCAGCTTGTCAGCGGTAGTCGTGACGAAGCCTTCATTGAGAACGCCTTCGATTGCCATTTCACATCACTCCCAATCGAGCGCGCCCTTTTTCCAGATGTAGACGAAGCCCACGATGAATTCCAGCAGAAACACGCCCATGGCGATGAAACCCGGCCAGCCGATATCCCGCAGGGCGACACCCCACGGAAACAGGAAGGCGGTTTCGAGATCGAACAGGATAAACAGGATGGCGATGAGGTAGTAGCGCACATCGAACTTCATGCGCGCGTCCTCGAACGCTTCGAAGCCGCACTCGTACGGCGACAGCTTCGCGGGATCGGGCTTGTTCGGACCGAGGATCCGACCGATCGACATCAGCGCCACGCCAAGCACGACACCGAAGATGATGAAGATGAGAACGGGGAAGTAGGCTTCGAGATTCAAGGTACGGCCAGCCTTATCTGGAATGTTGTCAACAGCACCAGCTGAAGCGGCGTCCTGTTGCCCACCCCAGGCGCTAAGCCATAAGCCTCATGGCGCGCCGCCTTGCGGACTGCCGGAGCCCCACGCTCGGGTGCATTGCCCGGCCAGGGACTCCGATCAAGTTGTTTGGTGCCGACGGCGAGACTCGAACTCGCACAGCTTTCGCCACTACCCCCTCAAGATAGCGTGTCTACCAATTTCACCACGTCGGCTGGGGGAGAAACATATTGCCTGGCGCCGGGTTTTCAGGCCCTTCAGGTCCGTTGCAGAGGCTTTCGTCTTTGCTCGGAACCCATCGCTGGGGAATCGTTTCAAGCCTTGCATTCTAACCCAAATTTCTTGCTTTGTTCAACGCACAACTGCAAAAAAACTCAGGAATCCGCCGCAAGGCTTACGGATTATTTCGGAACAGCGGGGGCTGCCGGCGCCGATGCGTCAGCGGCCGCGGCCGCGGCTGCAGCGGGAGCCGAAGCACCTGCCACTGCGGGCGCCGAAGCCGGCGCCGCGCCCATCACGCCCAGCGATGCAGCCGGCTTGTAGTTGCCCAGCAGCGTCAGGGCCAGCGTGCAGACGAAGAACAGCGTGGCCAGCACGGCGGTGGTGCGCGACAGGAAGTTTGCCGAGCCAGTGGCACCGAACAGGCTGCCCGAGGCGCCCGAACCGAATGCCGCGCCGACATCGGCGCCCTTGCCATGCTGGATCAGCACCAGGCCAATCACGCCCAGCGCCGACAACACCTGCAGCACCACCAACAAAGTCTTGAAGATTGCCATTTGATTTAAATAAGCCTTACTGGCTGGTTACTTGCCTGATCGGTCGATCGGAACGGCCGGCATTCAGGCGTTGCCGATCGCGAGAAAATCTTCCGACTTCAGCGAGGCGCCGCCAATCAGGCCCCCGTCGATATCGGTCATGGAAAACAGTTCGGCCGCATTGTCCGGCTTGACGCTGCCGCCGTACAGGATGGCCATGCGAGCGGCCACGCCCGCATCGCGCGCGGTAACCTGGCCGCGCAGGAACGCGTGCACTGCCTGCGCCTGCTCGCTGGTGGCGGTCTTGCCGGTGCCGATCGCCCAGACCGGCTCATAGGCCAGCACCACGCGGCTCAGCTGCTCCACCGTCAGCGCGTCCAGCACGGCCTGCAGTTGCTTGCCGACCACCGCCTCGGTCTCGCCCGCCTCGCGCTGGGCCAGCGATTCGCCCACGCAGACCACCGGGACGATACCGAATTCCAGCGCGCGCAGCGCCTTGGCCGCCACGGTCTGGTCGGTTTCGCCATGATAGGTGCGGCGCTCCGAGTGGCCGACCAGCACATAAGTGCAGCCAAACTCGCCCACCATCGATGCCGCGACTTCACCGGTAAAGGCGCCGCGCGCCTCTGCCGACACATCTTGTGCGCCCCAGGCCACCTGCGAGCCATTCAGCAACGCCTGGCATTGTGCAAGATAGGGGAACGGCGCGCAGACCGCCAGCGTCGCCTTGGCCGCGCCAGCCTTGATGCCTTCCAGCAGTGCTGCGTTTGCAGCCAGGCTGCCATGCATCTTCCAATTGCCGATGACGAGCTTTTGTCTCACGAAGTGCCCCTCCCAAATCAAACCCGCTATTGTAGCTTGTGGCGGGGGCACGGCGCTACCGCCGCCCGATGGCGAGGGGCGGCAGCATTGGCCACATGCAACGGTCGATGTGCCTTACCAGGTCAGCACGATCTTGCCGATATGCTCGCTCGACTCCATCAGGCGATGCGCATCGGCCGCCTGCGCGGCCGGGAACACCTGGTGGATCACCGGCTTGATCTTGCCGGCGGCCAGCAGCGGCCACACTTGCTCATGCAGTGCCGCGGCGATCTTGCCCTTGAACGATGCCGGGCGCGGACGCAGCGTGGAGCCGGTCACGGTGATGCGCCGGCGCAGGATATCGCCCAGCGGGATCTCGGCCTTGGCGCCGCCCAGCAGCGCAATGATGACGATGCGGCCATCGTCGGCGATGCACTTCAGCTCGCGCGCCAGGTACGGGCCGGCAACCATGTCGAGAATCACGTCGACACCCTTGCCGCCGGTCAGCGTGGCCACCTCGGCGACGAAGTCCTGCGTCTTGTAGTTGATCGCGCGATCGGCGCCCAGGTCTTCGCAGGCCTTGCATTTCTCATCGGTGCCGGCGGTGACGAACACCTTGTAGCCCAGCGCCTTGGCGATCTGGATCGCGGTCGTGCCGATGCCGCTGGAGCCGCCCTGGATCAGCAGGGTCTCATCCTTGCCGCGCGGGCCCTGGCCCAGGTAGCCGCGGTCGAACACATTGCTCCAGACGGTGAAGAAGGTCTCCGGCAGCGCGGCGGCCTCGATATCGCTCAGGCCTTGCGGCGCGGGCAGGACCTGCGCCAGCGGCGCCGTGCACAGCTGTGCGTAGCCGCCGCCCTGCACCAGCGCGCAGACGCGGTCGCCCACCTTCAGGCCGAAGCGGTTGTCGGCATGCGACAGGTCGCCGCCCACCACCACGCCCGCCACTTCCAGGCCGGGCAGGTCCGAAGCGCCCGGCGGCACCGGGTAGTTGCCGGTGCGCTGGAAGACGTCCGGACGGTTGACGCCGGCGGCAGCCACGCGGATCAGGACCTCGCCCGCACCCGCCACCGGGTCGGGACGCTCGGTCAGCTGGAGGACTTCGGGGGCACCGTATTCGCGGATCTCGATGGCTTGCATGCTGCTCTGCTCCTTGTACTTGTCTTGGCGCGGCTCGACGATGCGTCGCGCCAGGTCGGTGTGAGCCTTGGCTCGATAGGGTTGCCGGCAGTGTAAACAAAAAAACGGCTGGACATCGTCCAGCCGTTTTTTCGGCGGCGCCACCTTGCGGCGGCACCTGCGGGCAATCCTGCCCCGCTGACTTTACTGCTGTTCCGAGCCTTCGGCCGGAGCGGCCGGCGCGGCGGCTTCGCCGGCGTTGATCGGGCTGATGCTGCCGCCCTCTTCGGCCAGCGCGGCCTTCAGCGACAGGCGCAGGCGGCCCTTCTCGTCAGCCTGGATCAGCTTGACGCGGACATGCTGGCCTTCCTTCAGCCAGTCCTTGATGTCCTTCACACGCTCGTTGACGATTTCCGAGATGTGCAGCAGGCCATCCTTGCCCGGCAGGATGTTGACGATGGCGCCGAAGTCCAGCAGCTTCAGCACGGTACCGGCGTAGATCTTGCCCACTTCGGCTTCCGCGGTGATGCCCTCGATGCGGCGCTTGGCTTCGGCCATGCCGTCGGTCGAGGTCGACGCGATCGTGATCGTGCCGTCTTCCTGGATGTCGATGGTGGTGCCGGTTTCCTTGGTCAGCGCCTGGATGGTCGAGCCGCCCTTGCCGATCACTTCGCGGATCTTGTCCGGATGGATCTTCATGGTGATCATGCGCGGTGCGTGTGCCGACAGCTCGGTGCGGGCGTGGCCCATGGCTTCCTGCATCTTGTGCAGGATGTGCAGGCGGCCTTCACGGGCCTGCGCCAGCGCAACCTGCATGATCTCCTTGGTGATGCCCTGGACCTTGATGTCCATCTGCAGCGCGGTGATGCCGTTGTCGGTACCCGCCACCTTGAAGTCCATGTCGCCCAGGTGGTCTTCGTCACCCAGGATGTCGGTCAGCACGGCGAACTTGTTGCCTTCCAAGATCAGGCCCATGGCCACGCCGGCGACGTGCGCCTTCACCGGAACGCCGGCGTCCATCAGCGCCAGGCAGCCGCCGCAGACCGAAGCCATCGACGACGAGCCGTTGGATTCGGTGATTTCCGAAACCAGGCGGATGGTGTAGGCGAATTCATCGTCCTTCGGCAGCACCGGGATCAGTGCGCGCTTGGCCAGGCGGCCGTGGCCGATTTCGCGGCGCTTCGGGCTGCCCACGCGGCCGGTTTCACCGGTGGCGAACGGGGGCATGTTGTAGTGGAGCATGAAGCGGTCGCGGTATTCGCCGGCCAGCGCGTCGATGATCTGCTCGTCGCTCTTGGTGCCGAGCGTGGCCACCACCAGCGCCTGGGTTTCACCACGGGTGAACAGCGCCGAGCCGTGCGCGCGCGGCAGCACCGACGAGCGGATCTCGATCGGGCGCACCGTACGGGTGTCGCGGCCGTCGATACGCGGCTCGCCAGCCAGCACCTGGCCGCGCACGATCTTGGCTTCCAGGTCGAACATGATATTGCCGACTTCCACCTTGTCGGCTTCCACGCCGGCGGCTGCCAGTGCGGCCGCCACGTTGGCGTTCACTTCCTTCAGCTTCTGGCTGCGGGCCGACTTCTGGCGCAGCTGGTAGGCTTCCTGCAGCAGCGGCAGTGCCACTTCGGTGACCTTGGCGATCAGCGGCTCGTTCTTGGCGGCCGGGGCCCAGTCCCACTCGGGCTTGCCGCCTTCGCGCACCAGCTCATGGATGGCGTTGATCGCGATCTGCATTTGCTCGTGGCCATAGACCACGGCGCCCAGCATGACCTCTTCGGACAGCTGGTTGGCTTCCGATTCCACCATCAGCACGGCGCGCTCGGTGCCGGCGACCACCAGGTCCAGGTCCGAGGTGGCGAGCTGCGAGCGGGTCGGGTTCAGCAGGTACTGGCCATCCTTGTAGCCCACGCGCGCAGCGCCAACCGGGCCGTTGAACGGAATGCCCGACACGGCCAGCGCGGCCGACGCGCCGATCAGCGCGGGAATGTCAGCGGGCACTTCCGGGTTCAGCGACACCACGTGGATCACCACCTGGACTTCGTTGTAGAAGCCTTCCGGGAACAGCGGGCGCAGCGGACGGTCGATCAGGCGCGAGGTCAGGGTCTCGTTTTCCGACGGACGGCCTTCACGCTTGAAGAAGCCGCCGGGGATCTTGCCGGCCGCGTAGGTCTTCTCGATGTAGTCGACGGTCAGCGGGAAGAAGTCCTGGCCCGGCTTCGGGCTCTTGGCGGCGACCACGGTCGCCAGCACCACGGTGTCTTCCACATCGACCAGCACGGCACCGCCGGCCTGGCGGGCGATTTCGCCGGTTTCCATGCGGACCGTGTGCTGGCCCCACTGGAATTCCTTGACGATCTTGTTGAACATGGACATGTGCATTCCTTGGCTTGCGTGCAGGCCGCGCAATCACGCAATAACACGCGCACGGCCTGCGACGCCTGCGTTCTCAGCCGCAGGCAAACTGCCGGGTTGCCGGTCGCAGTCGCAGGGAAGTGCTATGCCATTCCAGCGCGGCACTGGCGTTGCCGATGCCGCGCTGGAATGACACAAAGCCCTGTTTCCTTGGCCGGTCCGGGGTATTGAAAACAGAAAAAAGAACAACTTACTCCGTTGCGCAGCTTGCTGCAACGGGCGCCCGGGGAATCAGAATGTCCGCCGGGCTGCGTGAAGCGAAAATCACTCCATCAACTGCCTGCATCCCTGGGCAAAGCGGATTCACCCCGCCAGAAATGCAAAATGCCTGCCCCAGCATTGCTGAAGCAGGCATCGAGGCCTCACGCGAAACCGTGCAAACCCTGGAATCGCGCTGCCATCGGGCGCAACCTTACTTGCGCAGGCCCAGCTTTTCGATCAGGGCGCGGTAACGGTCGGCGTCGTTGGACTTGAGGTAGTCCAGCAGGCGGCGACGGCGGCTCACCATGCGCAGCAGACCGCGGCGGCTGTGGTGATCCTTCATGTTGGCCTTGAAGTGCGGGGTCAGTTCGTTGATGCGGGTGGTCAGCAGGGCCACTTGCACTTCGGGGCTGCCAGTGTCGTTGGCGCCACGTGCGAACTGCTTGATGACTTCGGACTTGTTGATATCGGCAACTGCCATGATGATTTCCTTTCACTTGCGAACGCTACAGCGCGGGATGCGCCGCATGCGTCGTGCCATGTTTTGACTGGCTACCGCCGCCACCCGGCCAACGGCCAGGCAACGACAGCCGCGGATTATAGCCGAAAAGCTGCGACTGGAGTACCGAGCGGCCTGTGCGAGCGCGCTGGCGCTCAGGGGCGCTCCATCCGGCACGTGGTCGGCAGCGTGGTCTGCGCGGCCTTGAGCTTGCGCACGGTACGGAAGCCATAACCCGAGCCCTCGTTGTCGAAGCGCACTGCCCCGCCCTGGCGCTCCATCACCGACACGTACAGCGGCTGCAGCACCTGGTGGTCGTCGGCACGCACGGTGGCCTCATGGAACTGGTTGACGTAGCGCATGTTCTCCAGCGCGCGCGCCACCTTGACCGCATCGGTGGAGCCGGCCTGCTCGATCGCGCGCGCCAGCATTTCCACCATCATCTGCATGCGCAGGTGCACGTAGTCGTCCTTCGGCTCGGGATAGCGCGCGCGGAACTGCTGGTAGAAGGCGTCCGATGCCGCCCCGCCCACGTTCGGGTGCCACTCGGCCACCGCCAGCACGCGGCCCACGCCGGCATCGCCCATCGCCGCGGGCGCGCCCAGGCCATTGCCGTAGAAGGTGTAGAACTTGGCCTGCAGGCCGCCTTCGCGTGCGGCCTTGACCATCAGCGTCAGGTCGTTGCCCCAGTTGCCGGTAATGACCGCGTCCGCCCCGCTCGCCTTGATCTTGGCGATATAGGGCGCAAAGTCCTTGATCTTGCCGATCGGGTGGAACTCGTCGCCCACGATCTGGATATCCGGCCGGCGCGCCGCCAGCATCTCGCGCGCCGAGCGCGACACCTGGTGGCCGAAGCTGTAGTCCTGGTCGATCAGGTAGACGCGGCGCACGGCCTGGTCCTGACGGATCACCTCGGTCAGCGCCTGCATGCGCATGTCGGCGCTGGCGTCGAAGCGGAAATGCCAGAAGCTGCAGTTCTCGTTGGTCAGGCTGGGATCGACCGCCGAGTAGTTCAGGAACAGCACGCGCGCGTCGGGCTGGCGCGCGTTGTGGCGGTTGATGGCCGACACCAGCGCGCCGGCCACGGCCGAGCTGTTGCCCTGCAGGACAAAGGGAATGCGCTTGTCGGTCAGGGCCCGCAACTGGATCAGGCTCTCGTCGACATTGCCTTTGCTGTCAAAGGTCACCAGCTCCATGGGCCGTGCACCCTCGGCGGTCTTGACGCCGCCGCGCGCGTTGATGCGCTCGATCGCCAGGCGCAGGTTGCGCGTCACGGCTTCGCCCGCGTTGGCAAACGGGCCGGACAGCCCGTCGATCATGCCCAGCCGGATCGGCTCTTGTGCCGACGCGCCCGCCGCTGCCGCCAGCAACAACCCGCCCAGCCATCCACGCCACCGTGCCGCAACCTTCATGTTCTCTCCCGGAAAGCGCTGGATAGTACGGCAGCGACCGGTTGCGGGCAAATGCCACCCGGGCCCAATCATTGGCCGCCGTTTCCGCGAGGAAACCGCCAGGTTGCGGGAAGATCCGTCAAAAAGCAGCGCCCGGCGCACACAAGACCGGAGGCCGCACTACACTTGCGGTATTCACCATCCACGCATCGACCGAGGTTTGCCATGAATTCTGTCATCGCCAACGGCGTGCGCCGGCTCATGCTGGCGCTGGGCGTCGCCATGCTGTCTGCCTGCACCACGCTGATGCCGGTACAGGAAGGCACCAAGCTGGTGGGCCAGCCGCAGGCCGCGGTACAGGCCGTGTTCGGTCCGCCCACCGATGTGTTCCAGCTGCGCGACGGGACCTCGCGCTGGATCTACACCAAGCAGCCGCTGGGCCAGTACGCCTATGGCGCCGACTTCGACCGCAACGGCAACCTGACCCGCTTCAGCAATGTGCTGTCTACGCTGGAACTGTACAAGGCGCAGGTCGGCACCTGGACCAAGCAGGACGTGGCCGAGCATTTCGGCATGACGCGCCTGCCGGTCGAGTACTACCCGCTGATGCGGCGCGAGGTCTGGTCCTACCGCTTCCGCCATGAAGACGTGTGGCCGTCGCTGTACAACTTCTATTTCGACGACGGCGGCATCCTGCGCCAGACCCAGATCACGCCAGACCCGATGTACGACCCCGACGAGCGCCGCCACTGAGCCATGAAAATGCCCGCCACCCCCGGGTCGGGAATGGCGGGCCTGGTCCGGACGCTCAGGCCGGGTAAGCCTTCCGCCGTCTACGCAGAGGCCTTGGTCAGATCTGCGGATTGATCTTTTGCACAGCCTTGTCGTGCAGCTTGTTCAGCGCGGCCAGGTAGGCCTTGGCCGAGGCGGCGACGATATCCGGGTCGGTGCCCACGCCGTTGACGATGCGGCCAGCTTTGGACAGGCGCACGGTGACTTCGCCCTGGGCCTCGGTGCCACCGGTGATGGCGTTCACCGAATAGAGCACCATCTCGGCGCCGCTGGACACGCGTGATTCAATCGCATGCAGGGTGGCGTCGACCGGGCCGTTGCCCTCGCCCTCGCCGCTCTGCTCCTGGCCGTCCATGCTGAACACCACGCGCGCGTGCGGGCGCTCACCGGTCTCGGAGTGCTGCGACAGCGAGATAAAGCGGAAGTGCTCGTTGGCATCGTGCTGGGCCTCGTTCGAGACGATGGCGACGATGTCCTCGTCGAAGATCTCGGACTTCTGGTCGGCCAGTTCCTTGAAGCGGGTGAAGGCGGCATTGACTTCGCTCTCGCTCTCGAGCTCGATGCCCAGTTCCTGCAGGCGCTGCTTGAAGGCATTGCGGCCCGACAGCTTGCCCAGCACGATCTTGTTGGCGCTCCAGCCCACATCTTCCGCACGCATGATCTCGTAGGTGTCGCGCGCCTTGAGCACGCCATCCTGGTGGATGCCCGAAGCATGCGCGAAGGCATTGGCGCCCACCACGGCCTTGTTCGGCTGCACCACGAAACCGGTGATCTGCGACACCAGCTTCGAGGCCGGCACGATCTGCGTGGTATCCACACCGACATCCAGGTCGAAATAGTCGCGACGCGTCTTCACCGCCATCACCACTTCTTCCAGGCTGGTGTTGCCGGCGCGCTCGCCCAGGCCGTTGATGGTGCATTCGACCTGGCGCGCGCCGGCCATCTTGACGGCGGCGAGCGAGTTGGCCACGGCCATGCCCAGGTCGTTATGGCAGTGCACCGACCAGATCGCCTTGTCCGAGTTGGGGATGCGCTCGCGCACCGAGCGGATCAGCGCGGCGTAGCCTTCCGGCACGGCATAGCCCACGGTATCCGGCAGGTTGATGGTGGTCGCGCCCTCGGCGATCACGCCTTCCAGCACGCGGCACAGGAAGTCCATGTCCGAGCGGCTGCCGTCTTCCGGCGAGAACTCGATATCGTCGGTGAACTGGCGCGCAAAGCGCACCGCCAGGCGGGCCTGCTGATACACCTCGTCCGGCGTCATGCGCAGCTTCTTCTCCATGTGCAGCGCGGACGTGGCGATGAAGGTGTGGATGCGGAACGAGTTGGCCGGCTTGAGCGCCTCGGCGGCGCGGGCAATGTCCTTGTCATTGGCACGGGCCAGCGAGCAGATGGTCGAGTCCTTGACCACCTGCGCGATCGAGCGGATCGCCTCGAAGTCGCCGTTGGAGCTCGCCGCGAAACCAGCCTCGATCACATCGACCTTCAGGCGTTCCAGCTGGCGTGCGATGCGGATCTTTTCCTCGCGGGTCATCGAGGCGCCGGGCGACTGCTCGCCGTCACGCAAGGTGGTGTCGAAAATGATGAGTTTGTCAGACATTTTGTGGAGCTCCTGATTGCTTATCGTGTGCTGTCCCCGGCATGCTGCGTCCGGGGCCTACCGCCTGTTCCGCGCTCCACGGCTGTGGAATGCAAAACGCCCCGGCGTGCATGGAGCAGGCCGGGGCGTTGGAAAAATTCCTTGCGGATTTCGCGCTAAGGGGTAAGTCCGTCCTTAGCGCGCGCGCGTCCCGACCTGATGGCCTAGTAGGCCACCTAGGGTGGTGCGGGCGATTAGGACTTGGCGCGAAATCATGCCAGCGACTATAGCCGAGTTGGCGCGCCCATGCAATACAGGGTTTAGCCCATTTTGCCCGGACGCGCCAGCGGCGGATCAGCCCTTGGGCGGAATGCGCAGCTTCTGGCCCGGGTAGATCTTGTCCGGGTGGCTCAGCATCGGCTTGTTGGCCTCGAAGATCTTGTTGTACTCGGCGCCGTTGCCATAAGCAGCCTGGGAGACCGCCCACAGCGTGTCGCCCTTGACCACGGTATGCCACGTCGATTCCACGGATTCGACGTTGACGGACATCTTGTCCTCGACCTTGTCCACGCCCTCGACATTGCCGGCGCACAGGATGATCTTCTCGCGCGTGGCCTGGTCCGGTGCCACGCCGAACACGGTGACCAGCCCCTGCGAGCCGTCCACCTGCGCCATCAGCCCGGTGGCATCCAGGCCCATCTTCCTGATGTAGCCCTCGATCGCATCGCCCGCGGCGCGATTGGCGGCATCGACCTTCTCCGCCGAGGCATCCGCCGCGGCGGCCTCTTGCGCGGCCTTGGCCTCGCCAGTGCCGAACAGCTTTTCTCCCGCTTCCTTGATGAAGTCGAACATGCCCATGACATCCTCCTGACGGTGAGTGGAAAACACTGCAGAGTGCCACGGCTTGATGGCCGCGGCATGAAAACAATTGTGAATCCGGAAAAGCATGAAGGGCGCCTGAGCGCCCTTCTGCCTGAAACGTCTACGAAGCCTTGCCGCCGTTCTCGCGCTGCTTCTTCTCGATGGCCGGCTTGCCGTGCATCGCCCGCCAGGCCCATAGCACATAGCCCGAGATCGCATAGGCCACGAACAGGCCGAACAGCGCCACCGGCGGATCGGTGGACACCACCACGAACAGCACCAGGACCAGCACCATCATGCCGAACGGCACGCGGTAGCGCACGTCCAGCGCCTTGCCGCTGTAGAACGGCGCGTTGGACACCATCGACAGGCCGGCGTACAGCGTAATGCCGAACGCCACCCACGGCATCCACAGCTCCTTGACCGGCAGCTTGTTGTCGATCACCAGCCAGACGAAGCCTGCGACCAGCGCAGCGGCCGCAGGGCTCGGCAGCCCCTGGAAGAAACGTTTGTCGACAACGCCGATGTTGGCGTTGAAGCGCGCCAGGCGCAGCGCAGCGCAGGTGCAGTAGACAAAGGCGGCTATCCACCCCCACTTGCCCAGGTCATGCAGGATCCACTCATACATCACCAGCGCCGGCGCAACCCCGAAAGAGGTCATGTCCGACAGCGAGTCATACTGCTCGCCAAACGCACTCTGTGTATTGGTGATGCGCGCCACGCGCCCGTCCATGCCGTCCAGCACCATCGCCGCAAAGATGGCGATGGCCGCCGCATCGAAGCGCATGTTCATGGCCTGGACGATGGCGAAGAAACCCGCGAACAGCGCCGCGGTGGTGAACGCGTTGGGCAGCAGGTAGATGCCGCGCCGGCGCGGACGCTGGTAGACGATGTCGTGGTCGTCGGCGGCTTCGTCGTCGAAGTCGTCGTCGGTGCCGCGCAGCTGGTTATGGCGGAACGGCCGCAGGTGGGTCACGTTGCCGCTGCTGTTGCGCTTGTTACGTCGATGGAAGGCAACCATCACAGTCCTCCGGTCAGGCTGTCGCTCACTTCACGTCGAGTTCGGCGAGGACGGTCGACGAGGCCGACACCTTCTCGCCGATGGTCACGCGCGGACGCGCATCGAGCGGCAGGTAGACGTCCACGCGCGAGCCGAAGCGGATAAAGCCGTAGCGCTGGCCGCGCGACAGGCTGTCGCCCACCTTGGTGTAGCACAGGATGCGGCGGGCCACCAGGCCGGCCACCTGCACCAGCGTCACCAGCTGGCCGTCCGAAGTGCGCCGGATCAGCACGGCGTTGCGCTCGTTCTCGACCGAGGCCTTGTCCAGGTCGGCGTTGACGAACTTGCCGGGGAAATATTCGACCTTCTCGACCGTGCCGTCGACCGAGACGCGGTTCGAGTGCACGTTGAAGACGTTCATGAAGACGCTGATCTTCAGCGCCTCGCGGCCGCCGAACGGATCCTGGACCTTCTCGACCACGACGATGCGGCCGTCGGCCGGGGCCAGCACCGCGTTGGGCTGCGACGGGATCGGGCGCGGCGGATCGCGGAAGAACTGGAGCACGAATACCGTGATGATCCACAACGGCAACGCCCACCAGAAGCCCGCGCTGGCGTGCACCAGCAGCGAGATGACAAAGGCGCCGGCCAGGAACGGCCAGCCTTCACGGGCGATCAGCGGATGAGGATAGTTCATGCAGTACAGGTGTCGGTGGATACAAGACCATGGCAAGGCGGCGCGGCGGCGGCGATAGCCACCATCGGGCGGCGCCCCGTGGTTGCGGAGCAGGATAATGCACGCCTTGCCCAAAGTCTGACAAGCATAACAAAAAGCCGTTCAGGCCCCGCGACTCCCCTCTGATGATAGAAGGGCGTGGCACGGAACGCTGAACGGCTTCGGCCCGCCGCCGTGCGGCGCGGGCCATCAGACAGCCAGGCAGCTTAGTTCTTCGACTGGTCGACCATCTTGTTCTTGGCGATCCACGGCATCATCGCGCGCAGCTTGGCACCCACTTCCTCGATCTGGTGCTCGGCCGTCAGGCGGCGGCGCGAGATCAGCGTCGGGGCGCCGGCCTTGTTCTCCAGCAGGAAGCTCTTGGCGTACTCGCCGGTCTGGATGTCGGTCAGGCACTGCTTCATCGCCTTCTTGGTCTCTTCGGTCACCACGCGCGGGCCGGTGACGTATTCACCATATTCCGCGTTGTTGGAGATCGAGTAGTTCATGTTGGCGATGCCGCCTTCGTAGATCAGGTCGACGATCAGCTTCAGTTCGTGCAGGCACTCGAAGTAGGCCATTTCCGGAGCGTAGCCGGCTTCCACCAGGGTTTCGAAGCCAGCCTTGATCAGCTCGACGGTACCGCCGCACAGCACGGCCTGCTCGCCGAACAGGTCGGTTTCGGTTTCTTCGCGGAAGTTGGTCTCGATGATGCCGGCACGGCCGCCGCCGTTGGCGGTGGCGTACGACAGCGCGATGTCACGGGCGGCGCCGGACTTGTTCTGGTGCACGGCGATCAGGTGCGGCACGCCGCCGCCTTGTGCGTACGTGGCGCGCACGGTGTGGCCCGGGGCCTTCGGCGCGATCATGATCACGTCCAGGTCGGCGCGCGGGATCACGGCACCGTAGTGCACGTTGAAGCCGTGGGCGAAGGCCAGCGCCGCGCCTTCCTTGATGTTGTCGTGCACTTCGTTCTTGTACACGTCGGCGATCTGCTCGTCCGGCAGCAGGATCATGACCACGTCGGCACCCTTGACGGCCTCGGCCACTTCCTTCACTTGCAGGCCGGCGTTGACGGCCTTGTTCCACGACGCGCCGCTCTTGCGCAGGCCGACCGTCACATTGACGCCCGAGTCCTTCAGGTTCAGCGCGTGGGCATGGCCCTGCGAGCCATAGCCGATGATGGTGACGTTCTTGCCCTTGATCAGGGAGAGGTCGGCGTCCTTGTCGTAAAACACTTTCATGATGATTCCTTCAATCTCTGTCTTTTGTATGAGGGGGCGGCATCCTCGGACGCATCGTGTGCGCCCGGATCGCGCCGCCCCGGGGATACTGCGTGAAGCCGTGCGGGTGAGCCGGGGCCCGGTCAGACCTTCAGGATGCGCTCGCCGCGGCCGATGCCCGAGCCGCCCGTACGGACGGTCTCCAGGATGGCGGTGCGGTCGATGGCGTCCAGGAACGCATCGAGCTTGACGCCGTTGCCGGTCAGCTCGATGGTGTAGGTCTTCTCGGTGACATCGATGATGCGGCCGCGGAAGATGTCGGCGGTGCGCTTCATTTCCTCGCGCTCCTTGCCCACCGCGCGCACCTTGACGAGCATCAGCTCGCGTTCGATGTGCGCGCCTTCGGTCAGGTCGACCACCTTGACCACTTCCACCAGGCGGTTCAGGTGCTTGGTGATCTGTTCGATCACGTCATCCGAGCCGGAGGTGACAATGGTCATGCGCGACAGCGAGGCATCCTCGGTGGGTGCCACGGTCAGCGTCTCGATGTTATAGCCGCGGGCCGAGAACAGGCCCACCACGCGCGACAGCGCGCCCGGTTCGTTTTCCAGCAGGACCGAAATGATGTGACGCATTACAGGTCCTCCGCGCCGAGCAGCATTTCAGAAATGCCCTTGCCCGCCTGGACCATCGGCCAGACGTTTTCGGTGGGATCGGTCTGGAAGTCCAGGAACACGGTACGGTCCTTCAGGCGGAACGCTTCGCGCAGCGCCGGCTCGACATCCGCGGTCTTCTCGACGCGCATGCCGACGTGCCCGTAGGCCTCGGCCAGCTTGACGAAATCGGGCAGCGCGTCCATGTAGGAGTGCGAGTAGCGGTTGTCGTACTCGATCTCCTGCCACTGGCGCACCATGCCCAGGTAGCCATTGTTCAGCGAGCAGATCTTCACCGGGGTGTCGTACTGCAGGCAGGTCGAAAGTTCCTGGATGCACATCTGGATCGAGCCCTCACCGGTGATGGTGACGACTTCCTTCTCCGGGAACGCCTTCTTGATGCCCATCGCATACGGCAGGCCCACGCCCATCGTGCCCAGGCCGCCGGAGTTGATCCAGCGGCGCGGCTCATCGAACTTGTAGAACTGCGCCGCCCACATCTGGTGCTGGCCGACGTCGGAGCAGATGAAGGCATCGCCCTTGGTCAGTTCCCAGATCTTTTCCACCACATACTGCGGCTTGATGATCTCGGAGCTGCGGTCGTACTTCAGGCAGTCCACCGAACGCCATTGCTCGATCTGCTCCCACCATTTGGCGAGCGCCTCGCGCTTGGGCTTGATGTCGCTGGCCTTGATCTGGGCGATCAGTTCCTGCAGCACGTCCTTGACGTTGCCGACGATGGGGATGTCGACCTTGACGCGCTTGGAAATCGACGACGGATCGATGTCGATATGGATGATCTTGCGCGCCTGCGAGGTGAAGTGCGCCGGGTTGCCGATCACGCGGTCGTCGAAGCGGGCACCGATGGCGATCAGCACGTCGCAGTTCTGCATGGCCATGTTGGCTTCATACGTGCCGTGCATGCCGAGCATGCCGACGAACTGCTTGCTGGTGCCGGGGAACGCGCCCAGGCCCATCAGCGTGTTGGTCACCGGGTGGCCGGTCAGCGCCGCCAGCTGGCGCAGCTCATCGCTGGCATTGGCCAGCACCACGCCGCCGCCGCTGTAGATGTACGGACGCTCGGCGCCCTGCAGCAGCGCCACGGCCTTGCGGATCTGGCCAGAATGGCCCTTGTTCACTGGGTTGTACGAGCGCATGTCGATCGACTTGGGGTACTCGTACTTGCAGGCATTGCGCGAGACATCCTTGGGGATGTCCACCACCACCGGGCCCGGACGGCCGGTCGCGGCAATGAAGAACGCCTTCTTGATGGTCGAGGCGAGATCGCGCACGTCCTTCACCAGGAAGTTGTGCTTGACGATCGGGCGGGTAATGCCGACGGTGTCGCACTCCTGGAAGGCGTCCTGGCCAATGGCGTGGGTCGGCACGTTGCCGGTGATCACCACCATCGGGATCGAGTCAAGGTACGCGGTGGCAATGCCGGTGACGGCATTGGTCACGCCGGGACCGGAGGTCACCAGCGCCACGCCCACCTTGCCGGTTGCCCGTGCATAGCCGTCTGCAGCATGGACCGCGGCCTGCTCGTGGCGCACCAGGATGTGCTCGAACTTGGTTTGCTTGTGGAGCTCGTCGTAGATATACAGCACTGCGCCGCCGGGGTAGCCCCAGACGTACTCGACGCCTTCTTCGGCAAGTGCGTGAACGAGAATTTCCGCCCCGATCATTTCGGGTGCGGCAGATGAATTGCTGTCTGCGTGGGAGAATTCCGCGCTGGGCATGTTCATTTCAGTCCTTTGCAATTTTCGGCAAAAAATTGTTTGGATGCTCTCTGCCGGGCTTGTGGCTCGGGTTCAAGCGTTGCGCGTCTGCATGGAAGACCGCCTCATAAGCGGCCGGATGAGACAACCACTGATGTCGTGTGAACCGGCGATGATACTGCAATGCACCAGCGCGGTCTACGGTTGTTTTTGGCCTGCGCGTGAGGGATTTTCCGGAGTTGCGGCGGATCTTTTGCGTGCCGCAATGTATTTGCAGCAATACAAAGTGGTACAGGGGGTCGTTTTTTTGCTAGCATCGCAGCACCTTGAATGTGCCACGGGCCGTACGCAGCACATTCACCAGAACCGGGCATTTGTCCCGCAGCAACGAGCCGCAACCGCCTGAATGGCCACCGACCAGGAACTGTCCGATTTTCTTGCCAGCGTCGAGCGCCGCGCCTTCAAGCAGGCCGTCTTTGCGGTCCGCGACGACGAGGCCGCGCTGGATATTGTCCAGGACGCCATGATCAAGCTGGCCGAGAAGTACGGCGACAAAGGCGCCGCCGAGCTGGCGCCGCTGTTCCAGCGCATCCTGCAGAACACCATCCACGACTGGTTCCGCCGCCAGAAGGTGCGCAACACCTGGGTCTCGCTGTTTTCCAGCCTGCGCACCGACCGCGACGGCGACGACGATGACCTGCTGGAGACGCTGGAGGCACAGGCCGGCTCTGAATCGGCCGAAAGCAGCGCCGACAAGGTCGAGCGCGCCCAGGTCATGCACATCATCGAGCAGGAAATCCAGCGCCTGCCGACGCGTCAACGCGAGGCGTTCCTGATGCGTTACTGGGAAGATATGGACGTCGCCGAAACCGCCGCCGTGATGGGGTGCTCCGAAGGCAGCGTCAAGACGCACTGTTCCCGTGCCACGCACACACTTGCGCAGGCCCTGCGCGCACGGGGGGTCCGACTATGAGCAGAAACGACAAAGAAATCCGCGAACGCCGGTTTGCCCATGAGATTCGGGCGGCACTTGATGCCGGCGCCGACGGCCTGCCGGCCGACATCACCGAACGGCTCGCCGCTGCGCGCCGGATGGCGGTCGCCCGCAAGAAGGCCGAGGCGCCCGTGCTGGTCCCGCAACTGGCCATGCCTGGCATGCACGTCCCGCTGTTTGATGAAGACAGCTCGCCGCTGCACCGCGCCGGCGCCTGGCTGCGCCGCCTTGGCCTGATCTGGACGCTGGTGGCACTGGCCGCCGGCCTGATGGGCATCTATCACTGGCAGGAGCAGAAGCGCATCGAGGAACTGGCCGATATCGACGCCGCCATGCTGCTTGATGACCTGCCGCCCACGGCCTACGCCGACGAGGGCTTCCACGTGTTCCTGAAGCGCGGGCAATAGCATGGCGCGCGCAATGTTCCACCCCGACGCCTTGCGCCGCCGGCTGGCCGCGCTGCTGGCCGGCGCCGGCGCAGCCGCCTGCTGGGGCCTGCTGCCGCCCGCGGCGCATGCGCAGGGGGCTTCCGCGGTGACAGCGCCTGCCGCCGCGCAGGCCGCCCATGCCACCAATGCCCGGCCGGCCTGGGCCGACCTGAGCCCGGTCAACCAGCGCATCCTGGCCCCGCTGCAGCCGCTGTGGGACAGCCTGCCGGAACTGAACCGCCACAAATGGCTGCGCATCGCCGAGCGCTACCCCAAGTTCTCCCCGGCCGAGCAGGCCCGGCTGCAGGCGCGCATGGCGGAATGGGTCAAGATGACCCCGCAGCAACGCCGGCTGGCGCGCGAGAACTACCAGATCACCCGCTCGCTGCCGGCCGAGAAAAAGGCCGAGGCCTGGGACAAGTACCAGCAGCTGCCCGAAGAGCAGAAAAAGAAGCTGGCCGCCACCGACCACGTGCCGCGCCGCCCCGGCGCTGTCAGCGCGCTGCCCAGCGGCAAGCGCCTGCCCAGCGACACCAGCCGCCAGCTCCACCGCGAGCCGAAAACGGCCAGCGCCGCAGCGGGCCACAGTGGCCACACTGCCGGCAAGCCCGCCAGCGAAGCCCAGGCTCAACCTGCCTCCGCGCCCGCTGCCGTGACCGCCGCCTCGGCAGCGGCCGCCTCGGCACCGGCAGCGCTCGCCGCACCGGCATCCGCAGCCGAGGTCGCCACCGAAGCGGCAGCCGCGGCTTCTGACGCCACCGTGCGCCAGTAATCCCCAAGTCATTTGGCATAATGGCCGTCTCACGCCGGCCAGCGAAGCAAGGCCGGCCCCGACTGACCCGCGCCGGCACCACCATGCCCCCGCGCGCCAGCCCAGCTTTCTTCGCCTTCCATGCCCGCTGCCACCCTAAATCCCAAGCCCGCCGCAGCCCGCCCCGCCGCCCCGCCCTTGCGCCGCCGCATCGCCTGCATGCTCTATGAGGGCGTGCTGCTGTTCGGCGTGCTGAGCGCCTCGACCGCTGCCTACCTGCTGGTGCGGCCGCTGCTGCAGAAGCTTGGCGTGGACGGGCCGCTCGTGATCCAGGTGTGGAGCTTCCTGGTGATGGGCCTGTATTTCACCTGGTTCTGGCAACGCAACGGCCAGACCCTGGCCATGCAGACCTGGCGCATGCGCGTCGAGAACGCCGCCGGCGTGCCGCCGCGCTGGCCGCAGGCGGCGCTGCGCTACGTGCTGGCATGGCTGTGGCTGCCGCCATCGGCCGCGATCGGCCACCTGCTGGGGCTGGTCAAGGGGCCGTTCGTAGGGGTGCTGTGCGCCGGCCTGCTGGTCTGGATCCTGCTGGCGTGGCTGGATCCGCGCCGCCAGTTCCTGCACGACCGCCTGGCCGGCACGCGGCTGACCGACCTGCGCCCGCCCAAGCCATGAGCCTGTCGGCTGCCGGCATCCGCCGCCTTGCGGTGACCTTGCAGGCGGCCGCCGCGCTGGGCATCGCCGCCGGGCTGGTGCGGCTGGGCGGCTGGCCATGGCCCGGCGCGGTCGCCGCCGGCGTGGCGACCATCCTCGGCAGCTTTGCCAGCGGCATTGCCTTCGCTTTCGCCCTGAGCGGGCGCGGCCTGTGGGTCGGGCGCGGCAATCACCCGCCCGCACCGCCCGTTGAACTCGCCGCCACGCGCCGGCCGCTGCGCCTGCCTGACGCGTTGCGCTGCTTTGCGGCCGAGTGCGTGGCCGTGCTGCGCATGTTCGACTGGCTGCAGCCATTCCGCGCGCACGCGCCCTTTGCCGCACCGCTTGACGCCCTGCCCGGCCGCGACGCCCCGCCGGTGCTGATGGTGCATGGCTACGCCTGCGGGCAGGCCATCTGGCTCGACATGCAGCCGGCGCTGGCCGCCGCCGGCTACCACTGCGAAGGGATCGAGCTCAAGCCGGTGTTCGGCGACATCGACGACTACGCACGCACGTTGCTGGCCGCCATGCGGCGCATCACAGCCGAGGCCGGGCGCCCACCGCTGCTGGTCTGCCACAGCATGGGCGGGCTGGCCGCGCGCGCCGCGCTGCAGCTGGCGGGCGACGACGACGTCTGCGCCGGCGTGGTGACGCTGGGCAGCCCCCACCACGGCAGCGCGCTGGCGCGCTTTGGCGGCGGCCCCAATGCGCGCCAGATGCGTTGCGGCAGCCCCTGGCTGCGCGCGCTAGCCGCCGCGGAAACCCCGCGCCGCCGCGCGCGCATGATCTCGATCTTCAGCTGGCATGACTCGATCGCCGGGCCGCCCTGCACCGGCTGGCTCGACGGCGCCGGGCATATCCCGCTGGCCGGCATCGGCCACGTCACGCTGCTGCGCCATCCCGTCGCCGTGCGTGCGGTGCTCGACGCCCTCGCAGAGCTGTCCGGCCGCGGGCACTGACAGCTGCGCCAGCGCGGGCTGTTCCACTTCCGCCACGATTCATATGTCAGTCATGTTTCCGTCACGGCACCGTCATCGCGGGCTGGCTGAATGCAGCCATCGCCGCAACCGGGACTGCCATAGTGCAAGCAATCCGATCTGCCCGCGGGTATCTGTCGAAGGCCGCGCAACTGACGCAATGGCTGCGCCGCAGCCCTGAGAGCAACTGGGCCAGCGGCCCCGACAGCGCCGCGCCGCTGACCGCCTTCATGGCGCCGGCCCTGGATGCCGCCGCGCTGGCGCCCCAACGCGAACAGCAAGAGACCTACCCGCCCGAGCCGCACCCGATCCAGCGCTACCGCGCCATCTGGCTGTCGGACATCCACCTGGGCACGCCCGGCTGCCAGGCCAACTACCTGCTGGACTTCCTCAAGCACAACGAGTCCGAGCAGCTCTACCTGGTCGGCGACATCATCGACGGCTGGCAACTGCGCCGCGGCTGGTACTGGCCGCAGAGCCACAACGACGTGGTGCAGAAACTGCTGCGCAAGGCACGCAAGGGCACTGAAGTGATCTACGTGCCCGGCAACCACGACGAGGCCGCGCGCCAGTTCGACGGCATGGCCTTCGGCGACATCACCGTGCGCGAAGAAGCGGTGCACGTCACCGCCACCGGGCGCCGGCTGTGGGTGGTGCACGGCGACCTGTTCGACGGCGTGGTGCAGCACGCGCGCTGGCTGGCCTACCTGGGCGATTCGCTGTACACGGTGATCCTGGCGCTGAACCGCCACTTCAACCGGCTGCGCGCGCGCCTGGGCTTCCCGTACTGGTCGCTGTCGCAGTTCCTGAAGCACCAGGTCAAGAACGCGGTCAACTACATCGGCGCCTTCGAGAGCGCGATGGTCGATGAAGCGCGCCGCCGCGGCTGCGACGGCGTGGTCTGCGGCCATATCCACAAGGCCGAGATCCGCGAGGTCAACGGCCAGCTCTACTGCAACGACGGCGACTGGGTCGAAAGCCTGTCGGCGCTGGTCGAGACCATGGAAGGCGAGCTGAAGATCGTCTACTGGACCACGCTGCTGGACGCGCCGGCACCGGCCACGCGCCGCCGTCGCCGCGCCGCCGTGGCGGGCTGATCCCGGCCTGCCACCCTTTGCCCCATCCGCATTGCCCTTCCACCGCGCCCGAGGAGGCTGCATGAAGATCCTGATCGTCACCGATGCCTGGGAACCGCAAGTCAACGGCGTGGTGCGCACGCTCAAGTCCACGCGCCGCGAACTGGAGGCCATGGGCCACACGGTCGACATGATCACGCCGCTGGAATTCCGCACCGTGCCGTGCCCGACCTACCCCGAGATCCGCTTGTCGCTGTTCCCGGCGACGCGCGTGCAGCGCCGCATCGAAGCCTTCGCTCCGGACGCCCTGCATATCGCCACCGAAGGGCCGCTGGGCCTGGCCGCGCGGCGCCACGCGATCCGCCGCCGGCTGCCCTTCACCACGGCCTACCACACGCGCTTTCCGGAATACGTGCAGGCACGCTTCGGCATCCCGCTGGCGTGGACGTACCGCTTCCTGCGCTGGTTCCACGGCCCGGCCCAGGCCGTGATGGCACCCACCCCGGTGGTGCTGGACGACCTGCGGCACTATGGCATCACCAACGCCGCGCTGTGGACGCGCGGCGTGGACCTGGACGTGTTCACGCTGCAGCGCCCCAATGTGCTCAACACCGCCCACCCGATCTTCCTGTACGTGGGCCGCGTGGCAGTGGAGAAGAACGTCGAGGCCTTCCTGGCGCTGGACCTGCCGGGGTCGAAATGGGTGGTCGGCGACGGCCCCGCGCTGGCGGCGCTGCGTGCGCGCTATCCGGGCGTCAACTACCTTGGCGTGCTGAGCCAACCGGAACTGGCCCGGGTGTATGCTTCGGCTGATGTGTTCGTGTTCCCGAGCCGCACCGACACCTTCGGGCTGGTGCTGCTGGAAGCGCTGGCCAGCGGGCTGCCCGTGGCCGCCTATCCGGTCACCGGCCCGATCGATGTGCTGGGCGACAGCCCCGCCGGCGTGATGCACGAAGACCTGCGCGAAGCCTGCCTGGAAGCGCTGCGCATCGACCGCGCCACGGCCCGCGCCCACGCCGAGCGGTTCTCCTGGCGCGCCGCCTCCGAGCAGTTCCTGACCCATCTTCGGCCGTTCGCTGCCGGCAATCCAGGCCGGGACAGCGCAGCGGCCCAACCCGCCCTGCAAAGCCATGTCCAAACCCCATCCGGAACTGCCGTCCGACCCGCCTCTGCAGAGGCCGCCGCAGGCAGCCCAGAGCACTGAATATTCGATCGAGCAGAATCCCCACAAGGGCAACCGCGGCCTGACGCGCGCCTGGCATGCGGCCATCAATTCTCTGTCGGGCCTGCGCTATGCGGTGCTCGAAGAGAGCGCGTTCCGCCAGGAGCTGACACTGGTGGTGATCCTGGCGCCGTGGGCCTTCCTGCTGCCGGTGGACGTGGTCGAACGCATCCTGCTGCTGGGCACGCTGCTGGTGGTGCTGATCGTGGAGCTGCTCAACTCCAGCGTCGAGGCGGCGATTGACCGCATTTCGCTGGAGCGGCACAGCCTGTCCAAGCGCGCCAAGGATTTCGGCAGCGCCGCGGTGATGCTGGCGCTGGTGTTGTGCGGCGGCACCTGGGTCGCCATCGCCGGGCCGCACGTGGCGCGCTGGGTGCGGGCGCTGGCGGGCTGATCCGTCACGCGCCGGGGATGCCGGATGGGGTGGCCGGGCCGATTGCTTATAATCGCTACCCTGCCCCCCGACTCACTGATCGCACCGATCGCCCGGACGCCCATGGAACCGAAACCGCAAACCGGCCCCCGCCGCACCAGGGACCGCATCCTCGACGTCTCGCTGCGCCTGTTCAACGAAGTCGGCGAACCCAACGTCACCACCACGACCATTGCGGAAGCCATGGAGATCAGCCCCGGCAATCTCTACTACCACTTCCGCAACAAGGACGACATCATCAACTCCATCTTCGTGCGCTTTGAGCAGGAGATGGAACGGCGCCTGAAGATGCCGGATGACCACAAGGCCACGCTGGACGAAAGCTGGGGCTACCTGCAGTACATGTCCGAGTTCCTGTGGAACTACCGCTTCCTGTACCGCGACATCAACGACCTGCTGGCGCGCAACCGGATGCTGGAGACCAACTTCAAGCGCATCGTCGAGCAGAAGAAGCGCTTTGCGCACGAGATCTGCCGCCAGTTCATCGACGACGGCGAGATGGAAGCCACGCCCGAGCAGGTCGAGGCCATCTGCACCAATATCGTGGTGATCGCCACCTACTGGCTGTCGTTCCAGTTCGTGCAGCATCCGCGCCAGTACAACGACCCCGAGCAGATCCGCGGCTACCTGCACGGATCGAGCTACCACATCTTCTCGATCCTGGCGCCCTACCTGCGCGGCCGGGCCCGGGACGCATTCGATCAGCTGGCGCGCGACTACGCGGCAGCCAAGGCCGCAGCCGACGCGGCAAAGGAAGCAAAGTGAAATCCGTCTGCGTGTATTGCGGGTCCAGCCCCGGCAACCGTCCTGAATACGCCGAAGGCGCGCGCCTGCTCGGCCGCACCCTGGCCGAAAGCGGCCTGGCGCTGGTGTACGGCGGCGGCAAAGTGGGCCTGATGGGCATCGTCGCCGACGCCGTGATGGAACATGGCGGCAGCGCCATCGGCATCATCCCCGACGCGCTGATGCAGAAGGAAGTCGGCCACCGCGGCCTGACCGAGCTGCACGTGGTGCGCAACATGCACGAGCGCAAGCAGATGATGGCCGACCGCGCCGATGCCTTTATCGCCATGCCCGGCGGCGTGGGCACCTTCGAAGAGCTGTTCGAGACCTTCACCTGGCTGCAGCTGGGCTACCACGACAAGCCGGTGGGCCTGCTGAATGTCGCCGGGTTCTACGACGGCCTGCTGGGTTTCCTTGCGCACGCCGTGCAGGAAGGCTTCATGAAGCAGGTGCATGCCGACCTGCTTCATGTGGCAGACACGCCCGCCGGCCTGCTAGGCCAGCTGGCGGCCGCGCCGCGCGTGCGCGTCGACAAGTGGCAGGCCGCGCGCGACAAGACCTGAGCGCGCCCCTGCTCCCGGCTTCGTTCAGAACGACGAGCCCGGCTGCTGCAGGAACGCCAGTTCCTGCGCAGTGCTCTGCCTGCCCAGCACCGCATTGCGGTGCGGGAAGCGGCCAAAGCGCGCGATGATCGCGCGGTGCTTCTCGGCCCACTCCACCACATCCACCACCCCGCCGCTGGCCTCGCGCAGCTGCGTCATCAGGCGCACCGCCTCGTCCTGGTCCTCCAGCGCCTCGGCATGCTCGAACGGCATGTAGCAGAACATGCGGTGGTGGTCCGTGGGCAGCTTGCGGTCCATGCCGGTGGCGACGATGCGCCTGGCCAGCGCCAGCGCCAGCGCATCGCTGCCAAAGCTGCGTGGATCGTTGCGGAACATGTTGCGCGGGAACTGGTCCAGCAGCACCACGCGCGCGCAGGCGCCCTCGGGCGTGACCGACCAGTCGTCCGGTGCCCCGTCGCAGGCGACCTGCCAGTCGGACAGGAAGTTCGTGCGGATCTGCGCATCGAAGGCGTCCGACTTGGTGAACCATTGCGGGCGCTCGGTATTCCAGGCGGCCGAACCGGGCTGGTCGAACCAGAAATCGAGCAAACGCAGGGCGTCTTCAGGCAGTTGGTCTGTCATGGGCTGAGAAACCTTTCGGTGGAAAGAAGGGAGCGGCGGCGCCTCAGCGCGCCACGTTGCGCATCCAGTCAGCGGTCTGGAAGAACGCCTGCATCAGGCGCAGCTGCAGGTCTTCGGACAGGCCGATATCCTGCATTGCCAGCGCCATGCAGCGCATCCACTGGTCGCGCTCGCTCACGCCGATCTCGAACGGCATATGGCGCGCGCGCAGGCGCGGATGGCCGAAGCGGTCGATAAAGTGGTTGGGGCCGCCCAGCCAGCCGCACAGGAACCAGAACAGCTTGTCGCGCGAGCCCTCCAGCGAGGGCGGGTGCAGCGCGCGCAGCCCGGCGAACTGGGTCTCCAGGTCCATCAGGTCGTAGAAGCGGTCGACCAGCTCGCGCACGCGCGCTTCGCCGCCCACCAGTTCAAATGCGGTCACCTCGGCCGTGCCGGGCTTGTCGTTGGATTCAGTACTCATCACACACTCAAACTGCGCAGCCACTCAGGCATCACGCAAGGTCGCCAGCGCGGGCTGGCGCAGCACTTCGCGCAGGCCCAGCCAGCCGCCGGCAAAAGCGCACAGCATGCCAGAAACCACGCCCACCGGCACGATCCAGACATTGAAGCGGTACGGGAAATCGAAGACGAACTGCGACAGCCCCCAGCCCACCGCGATCGCGCCGAGGCTGGCCAGGAATCCGGCTAGCCCGCCCACCACCAGGAACTCGGCGTACTGCGTCTGGCGCACCAGCGCGGCCGAGGCACCCAGCGCCTTGAGCAGGCCGGCGTCGCGCATGCGCTCATCACGCGCGCCGGACAGCGCCGCGTACAGCACGGTCACGCCGGCGGCCAGCGTGAACACAAAGAGGAACTCCACCGCCGCGATCACCTGGTCCAGGATGTCCTGGATCTGGCGCAGGATCAGGTCGGTATTGACCACGGTGATATTGGGGAAGGCCGCGATCAGCCGGTTGCCCAGTGCCGCGCTGGCGGGCGGCAGGTGGAACGACGTGATGTAGGTCTCGGGCAGCCCCTGCATCGCCTGCGGCGGCAGGATCACGAAGAAATTGACGCGCATCGAGCCCCAGTCCAGCTTGCGCAGCGAGGTCACGCGGGCCTGCACCGCCTGGCCGGCCACGTCAAAGCGCAGCGTGTCGCCAAGCCGGATGCCCAGCGTCTTGGCGATGCCCTCTTCCACCGATGCGCCGGCGTCCGACCCCTTGGCCCCGTCGGACCAGCGCCCGGCAATCACGCGGTTACCCTCGGGCAGCGCATCGGTATAGGACAGGTTGAATTCGCGCTCGACCAGGTTGCGCGCGCGCCCGTCTTCGAAGCTGTCGCCGCGGATGGCACGCTCGCCGATATGGGTCAGGCGCCCGCGCACCATCGGGTAGAGCAGGTCGTTGATGCCTGCGCCGGCCAGCATCTGGCGCAGCGGTTCGCGCTGGTCCGGCTGGATATTGATGATGAAGCGGTTGGGCGCGTCGGCCGGCGTGGCTTTGCGCCAGGAATCGACCAGGTCGTTGCGGGTCATGCCGAGCAGCAGCAGCGCCATCAGCCCCACCGCCAGCGCCACGGTCTGCAGCACCGTCACCGCACGGCGGCGTTCCAGCACCGCCAGCGCAAAGCGCCAGCCCATCGCCGCGCGCCCGCGCAGGCGCCCCCGCAGCAGGCGCGACAGCAGCGTCAGCAGCCCCAGCGCCAGCACCGCGAAGACCACGCCCGCGGCGACAAAGCCGCCCGCCGTGGTCAGCCCCAGCCGCAGGTCGCGCGCCGCCACCAGCAGCAGCGCGACAAAGGCGCCCAGGCCCAGCGCATAGGCCACCCAGGCCGACACCGGCGGCAGCCCGATATCGCGGCGCAGCACCCGCAGCGGCGCCACCCGTGTCAGCGCCAGCAGCGGCGGCAGCGCAAACCCGGCCAGCAGCACCAGCCCGGCCAGCACGCCCACCAGTGCCGGCAGCAGTGACGGCTGCGGCAGCGACACCCGCAGCAGCCCGCCCAGCGACAACAGCAGGCCATAGTGCGCCAGGTACCCGAGCAGCACGCCGGCCAGCGCGCCCGCCGCCCCCAGCAGCAGGAACTCCAGGCCGAAGGCGCGCAGGATCTGCCCGCGCGACAGCCCCAGGCACTTGTAGACCGCGCAGGCATCGGTGTGGCGCTGCATATAGCGGCGCGCCGACATGGCGATGGCCACCGCCGCGATCATCGACGACAGCACCGCCACCAGCGACAGGAAGCGCTCGGCGCGGTCCAGCGTAGCGCGCATCTGCGGCTGGCCCGATTCCAGCGACTCGATCCGGGTGTTGCGCAGCTTGCGGCGTTCGATCTCGTCCTGCGCCCATTTCTGGAAGGCAGCGCCGGCGGCGTCGGGGCCGGCCACCAGCAGCCGGTAGGTCACGCGGCTGCCCCAGCCGATCAGCCCGGTGCTGTCCAGGTCCGACAGCGGCATCAGCACGCGCGGCGCGAAGTTCATGAAGCCGGTGCCACGATCAAGCTCCTGCGTGATGATGCGGTCGATGCGGAAGCTGCGGCTGCCCAGTTGCAGGGTGTCGCCCACGGCAACCCCCAGGGCGCCCAGCAACGCCTCGTCGACCCATACGGTGCCCGGCGCGGGAATGCCTTCGGCGGGCGCATCCGGCGCCCCCGCCGCACTGGCTACCTTGAGCTTGCCCCGCAGCGGATAGCCGTCGGTCACGGCCTTGAGCGCGGCCAGCTGGCTGGGGGCGTCACCGCCAGCCGGCGCCTTGCCGTTGGCGGTGGCCATGCTCGGGAAGGTCACGGTCTGCGCCACGGCCAGCCCGGCCACTTGCGCACGCTGCGCGAAGGCGGCATCGAAGGGTTGGTCAGCCACCAGCAGCACGTCGGACGCGATCATCTGGCGCGCGTCGCGCTCCAGCCCCAGCCGCATGCGGTCGGCCATGAAGCCCACGCTGGTCAGCGCGGCCACGGCCAGCACCAGCGCAAACAGCAGCAGGTAGAGCTCGCCCGCCACCCAGTCGCGCCGGGCCATGCGCAACGCCTGGCGCCAGGCGGAGAAGCGGCCGCCATGCGCGGGGCGCGTGCCGGCGGGGTTGGCGGGTGTGGCCGGGGCTTCGATGGCGGACTCGGAAGGCATCGGTTGGTTTGGTTCTTGGTTTCTGGCGGCGGCGCGCCTCGGGTCAGTCGAAAAAAAGCGGGAAAGGCCGGGAAGCTAGCGGGGTGTGCCAGGCCGCTCAGTCCTGCCGCGCAGGCTTGCATGCAGCCGGCGCACGCCGCGCCACAATTTCGGCAGCAGCCACACCGCCACCAGCAGGAAGACCACCAGCAGCACCAGGAACACCACCGGCAGGAAAAACGCCAGCAACAGGCTGCCGGTCGCGGTCAGGTCTTCAGTGAATGAGGCCGTCCAATTGGAGAACGGTTCCGGCGACACATTGATCAGCGCGCGCGTGCCGGCCTTGACCGCATGCGCGGTGCCGGCCAGCGTGCCGCCGATCAGCCCTGCCGCCACCACCCACTGCGGATCCAGCTGGCCGAAGGCGGCGGCGGCCAGGATCGCGCCGGCGGGGATGCGGATGAAGGTATGGATGCCGTCCCAGACGGTATCGAACGCGGGCACCTTGTCGGCGACGAATTCGGCCACGGCCAGCACGGCGGCCACGCCGATGACCCACCAGGATTCCAGCGGCTGCAGCCCGGGCGGCAGGTCCAGCCAGCCCAGGCGCGCCAGCACGCCGGCGGCCAGCACGGCAAGGTAGAGGCGAAATCCGCTGGCCCAGGACATGCCCGCGGCCAGCGCGGCGGTTTCCAGCATGGCGCTCCTTGCAAGGATCTGGCGCAAGCCAGTGCAAACCACGGCGCGCCTGGCAGGGAGTGTAATACGGACCGGGCCGCGCAGCCGCGCGCCCGTCGGCGTCATGCCGCCCGGCTGGCCCTCAGGCGTCTTCCTTGCCGTCCGGCCCGAACCACGGCAACGCCTCCTGCGGCGTCAGGATGCCGGCCGGCTCGGCCATGGTGTAGCCGGGCAGCGCCTCGATGCGCCGGGCAAAGGCCGGATCAGCCAGCAGGCCCAGCAGGGCTGCCATCCAGCCGGCGGTCTGGTCGTTCTTGCGCAGCGCCAGGTAGTAGGCCTCGCGCGTCAGCGGCACAAAGGCCAGCCCGTGGGCCTCGGCATTCATGCGCAGCCCGAAACCAGCCTGCGCGCGGCCGCCGTGCACGGCCTCGGCCACCTTCTCGTTGCTGAACTCGGTCTCGTCGTAGCCGGCGATCTGGTCCGGGTACAGGCCCTGCGCGGCCAGCAGCTGGTCGAACAGCATGCGCGTGCCCGAACTGCGCTGCCGGTTGACGAAGCGCGCCTGGGTGCGCGCCAGGTCGCGCAGGTCATGCACCTCGCGCGCCACCTCCGGGGCCAGGATCAGGCCCTGCTCGCGCCACGCCAGTCGCAGCAGCCGCACCGCGGCCGGCCGCAGCCACTTGCGCAGCGTCACATGCGCGACCGAGCCCGCGGTCTGCACCGGCGAGACATAGAAGCCGGCCAGTTCCGACTGCCGCTCCTGCAGGCAGATCAGCCCCTCCACGCTGCCGCAAAACACCGTATCGAGCTGCAGCGGGGTTCTTGCCACGCCCAGCGCGGCGGCCAGCACCTCCACCGCCGGGTCATGGCTGCCGGTGAAATGCACCTGCGACTGCGGCTGCTGGGCATCGTCCAGCTCGGCAATGAAGTCGGCCATGGCCTTCTGCACCACCGGGTCGACCGATTCGCGCAGGCGCAGTTCGGCGCGCAGCAGGCGTTCGCCAAAGCGGGTCAGCGAGGCACCGCGGCCGCGCTCCATATCGAGCATGCTGCGCCCGAGCATTTCCTCCCAGGCCCGCATCACGCCCCAGGCATGGCGGTACGACAAGCCGATCTCGCGCGCGGCGCGGTGCAGCGACCCGGTTTCGCGCACGGCCTTGAGCAGTTGGAACACCTTGCCATTCGCGCGCGGATTGTCGTCTGGCGCAATCACCGGAAACAGGTCAAAGCGGAAGGTCATATGTCCTCCGCAGCATATTTACTTATCGATCTCGGCTGGACCACAATGAATACCCCATTTTTATGTTGTTTTGCCGCATTCTCCATGAGATCCAAAGGCAAAAGCAATTATGTCCGACAGAACATAATACAAAGGAGCCCACCGCATGTCGCCTCGCCTTGCCCAACGCCAGCGCCGCCCTGTGCGCCATCTCGTCGCGATTGCCTGCGTAGGCCTGCTGTCGGCGGCCCATGCCGGGGAACTGAAGCTGGCCACTACCACCAGCACTGAGAACTCGGGCCTGCTGAAATACCTGCTGCCGCGCTTCGAGCAGAAAGCGGGCGTCACCGTGAAGGTGATCGCGGTCGGCTCGGGCAAGGCCATGAAGATGGGCGAAATGGGCGACGTCGACGTGCTGCTGGTGCACGCCCGCAAGATGGAAGACGCCTTCGTCGCGGCCGGCTACGGCGTGAACCGCCGCGACGTGATGTACAACGACTTCATCGTGGTCGGCCCGGCCACCGACCCGGCAGGTGTCAAAGGCGGCAAGGACGTGCTGGCGGGGTTCCGCAAGCTCGCCGGCAGCGGCAGCAAGTTCATCTCGCGCGGCGACAACTCCGGCACCGACGTGATGGAGAAGGACTACTGGAAGCAGCTCGGCATCGAGCCCAAGGGCCAGCCGTGGTACGTCAACGCCGGCCTGGGCATGGGCGAGGTGCTGACCATGGCGGCGCAGATGCCGGCCTATACGCTGTCGGACCGCGCCACCTACGGCGCCTATCGCGCCAAGACCGGCCTGGCGATCGCCATCGAAGGCGATCCGAAGATGTTCAACCCGTACGGGATCATCGCGGTCAATCCGGCCAAGCATCCGGGCATCAACCATACGGATGCGATGAGGCTGGTGGAGTGGATCACGTCCAAGGAAGGGCAGGACGCGATTGCGGGATACAAGGTGGAAGGGGAGCAGCTGTTCTTCCCGGACTACAAGGCCAGGTAAGCCCCTCCCCCTCTGCAGCGCCTGCTCACCCCCCCTCAGCCTCCAGCCGCGGCAGCTGCGGCAGGTCCGCCGCCACCTCGGCGATCATCCGCCGGATCCACATCACATCCGGCGCCGCGTGGCAGCGCTCATGCCACAGCTGGTAGAAGCGCATGCGCGGGAAGGACACCGGCGAGGGCACCATGCGGATCGGCAGGTACTGCGCGTAGTGCGCGGCAAACTGCCGGCCAGTGGTAAAGACCATATCGGTCTTCATCAGCACATACGGCACCAGGCCGAAATACGGCAGCGTGACCTGGATATTGCGCTTGTAGCCCTGCTCGGCCAGCGCCTGGTCGATCATGCTGCGCTGCATCGAAGCATAGGGCGCCGGCGCCAGGTGCGGCATCTCCAGGTAGTGCTTGAGCGTCAGCCCCTTGCGCGCCAGCGGGTGCTGCGCGCCCAGCATGCACACCACCTCGTCGTCGAAGAGCGGCGAGATATGCAGGTGCTCCGGCGGCGACAGCCAGTTGCCGACCACGATATCCAGCTGCCCCTGTTCCAGTTCGTCCAGGAAGTCCGACGACGACGTCATCGGATGCACGAACAGCTTGGCGCCCGGCGCCAGCCGGCGCACGCGCTCGACGATATTGGGCAGGAAGAACGCGTCCAGGTAGTCCGGCGCGCCCAGGTGGAAGGTGCGCGTGGTGGTGGCCGGGTCGAACTGCTGCGGCGGGCGGGCGATGCGGTCCATCGCCGCCAGGCTCTGCTCGGCCAGCGCCAGCAGTTCGCGGCCGCGTTCGGTCGGCACCATGCCGTTTTTGCCCCGCACCAAAATAGCGTCGCCGGTGATCTCCCGCAGGCGCTTCAGGGTATTGCTGATGGCGGGCTGGGACTGGCCTAAACGCACGGCCGTGCGGGTCACGCTCTGCTCGGTCAGCAGGGTGTGAAGCACCCGCAGCAAATATGTATCGAGATGGTCGCGTCCGTGCATGGCGATGGCGGCCCTCTGGCGGGGGCCAGATGGGTGGCGTGGGGGATGGGAACGGCGCATAGTGTATGACAGGCACCCCACAAACGGTCAAATCACCTCCTCCAGGGGGGCGCCCGCCGGTGCGGCGGGGCACCAATCGGGGTCGCCCGCTGATGGGGCATATCACCTGGGCCGAATATTGCATGAAAGGCCAGGGTGCTATGTTTCCGCCATCACCAAGAGAGAGAAGACCATGGAGACGCAAACCATCCGCTTTTTCCACCGCGGCCAGGTCAAGGAAGTATCCGACGCCCCCATTACCCGCACCGTGCTGCAGTACCTGCGTGAAGACGCGCGCTGCACCGGCACCAAGGAAGGCTGCGCCGAAGGCGACTGCGGCGCCTGCACCGTCGTGATCGGCGAGCTGCAGGACGGCGGCGATGTCGAATTCAAGGCGGTCAACGCCTGTATCCAGTTCCTGCCCACGCTCGACGGCAAGGCCCTGATCACGGTCGAGGACCTGCGCCAGGCCGACGGCAACCTGCACCCGGTGCAGGAAGCCATGGTCGAGTGCCACGGCTCGCAGTGCGGCTTCTGCACCCCCGGCTTCGTGATGTCGCTGTGGGCGCTGTACCAGCAGCACACCCCGGGCGGCGAAGCCCCCTCGCGCCAGACCATCTGCGACACGCTGACCGGCAACCTGTGCCGCTGCACCGGCTACCGCCCGATCATCGACGCCGGCGAGCGCATGATGGCCCTGCCCGCCCCCACCGCGGACAAGCTCAACCCGAAGCAGATCGCCGACACCCTGCGCAATCTGAAGCGCGGCGAGACCTTCCGCTACCGCGCCCAGGGCCAGGAGTTCTTTGCCCCGCGCACCGCGGCCGAGTTCGGCGCGATCAAGGCGGCACAGCCCGATATCCGCATCCTGGCCGGCAGCACCGACGTGGGCCTGTGGGTCACCAAGCAGTTCCGCGAGCTGGGCAGCCTGCTCTACGTGGGCCAGGTGGAAGACCTGAACCAGGTTGAGGAACGCGACGGCATGATCGAGATCGGCGCCGCCGTGACGCTGGAAAAGGCCTACGCCGCACTGAACGCCGCGCACCCCGAGCTGGAAGAGATGTGGAAGCGCTTTGCCTCGCTGCCGATCCGCAATGCCGGCACGCTGGGCGGCAATATCGCCAACGGCTCGCCGATCGGCGATTCGATGCCGGCGCTGATCGCGCTGGGCACGGAAGTGGTGTTGCAGCACGGCGAGACGCGCCGCACGCTGCCGCTGGAGGACCTGTACCTGGCCTACCAGAAGACTGCCATGCAGCCGGGCGAATTCGTCGCCGCGCTGCGCGTGCCGGTGGCCGGCCCGCAGCACTTCCGCACCTACAAGCTGTCCAAACGCTTTGATGAGGATATTTCTGCAGTGTGTGCTGCATTCGGCATCACCGTGCAGGACGGCATCGTCACGCAGGCCCGCATCGCCTTCGGCGGCATGGCCGCCACGCCCAAGCGCGCTTACGCCACCGAAGCGGCCCTGACCGGCCAGCCCTGGAATGAAGCCACCGCCCGCGCCGGCATGGCCGCGCTGGCGCAGGACTACACGCCGCTGTCCGACATGCGCGCGACCGCGTCGTACCGCAGCCGCGGTGCCGCCAACCTGCTGTACCGATTCTGGCTGGAGACCAGCGCCGAAGCGCTGCCCGCGGCAGCCGTCAACGTCCGCGCCATTGGCGCCGGCGCCACTGAAACCGCCACGGCCTGAGCCAGAGAAAAAGGAAAGCATCGGCATGAACAAGCAAACCGAACCCTTCCTGCTCGACGCCACCGCCGAACAGGTTCCGCAGGTCGGCATCTCGCGTCCGCATGAATCCGCCCACCTGCACGTGGCCGGCACCGCCACCTACACGGATGACATCCCCGAGCTGGCCGGCACGCTGCACGCCGCGCTCGGCATGAGCACCCGCGCGCACGCCCGCATCAAGTCGGTCTCGCTCGACAAGGTGCGCGCCGCGCCCGGCGTGGTCGACGTGCTGACGGTGGACGACATCCCCGGCACCAACGACTGCGGCCCGATCATCCACGACGACCCGATCCTGGCGCGCGACGTGGTTCAGTTCATCGGCCAGCCGATCTTTATCGTGGTCGCGACCTCGCATGACGCCGCCCGCCGCGCCGCCCGCCTGGGCACGATCGACTACGAAGACCTGCCCCCGGTGCTGTCGCCGCAAGCCGCGCATGAGGCCGGCAGCTATGTGCTGCCGCCGATGCACCTGACGCGCGGCGAGCCCGCCGCGCGCATTGCCGGCGCGGCCCACCAGGACAGCGGCAAGATCCACCTGGGCGGCCAGGAGCAGTTCTACCTGGAAGGCCAGATCTCTTACGCCGCACCGCGCGAGAACGACGGCATGCAAGTGTGGTGCTCGACCCAGCACCCGACCGAGATGCAGCACGCGGTGTGCCATATGCTGGGCTGGCATGCACACCAGGTGCTGGTCGAATGCCGCCGCATGGGCGGCGGCTTCGGCGGCAAGGAATCGCAGTCGGCGCTGTTCGCCTGCTGCGCCGCGCTGGCCGCCTGGAAGCTGATGTGCCCGGTCAAGCTGCGCCCGGACCGCGACGACGACATGATGATCACCGGCAAGCGCCATGACTTCGTGTTCGACTACACCGTGGGCCACGACGACGAAGGCCATATCGAGGGCGTGAAGGTCGAGATGGTCTCGCGCGCCGGCTTCTCGGCCGACCTGTCGGGCCCGGTGATGACCCGCGCCATCTGCCACTTCGACAATGCCTACTGGCTGCCGAACGTGCAGATCGACGGCTACTGCGGCAAGACCAACACACAGAGCAACACCGCCTTCCGCGGCTTCGGCGGCCCGCAGGGCGCGTTCGCGGTCGAGTACATCCTGGACAACGTCGCCCGCGCGGTCGGCAAGGATTCGCTGGACGTGCGCCGCGCCAACTTCTACGGCAAGACCGAGAACAACGTCACGCCTTACGGCCAGACCGTGGAAGACAACGTCATCCACGAGCTGATCGACGAACTGGTGGCCAGCAGCGAATACCGCGCCCGCCGCGAGGCCACGCGCGCGTTCAACGCCACCAGCCCGGTGCTGAAGAAGGGCATCGCCATCACCCCGGTGAAGTTCGGCATCTCGTTCAACGTGGCCCACTTCAACCAGGCCGGCGCGCTGGTGCACGTCTACAACGACGGCTCGGTGCTGGTGAACCACGGCGGCACCGAGATGGGCCAGGGCCTGAACACCAAGGTGGCGATGGTGGTGGCGCATGAGCTGGGCATCCGCATGGAACGCGTGCGCGTGACCGCGACCGATACCAGCAAGGTGGCCAATACCTCGGCCACCGCCGCTTCCACCGGTGCCGACCTGAACGGCAAGGCCGCGCAGGACGCCGCCCGCCAGATCCGCGAGCGCCTGGCCGTGTTTGCCGCGCGCAAGGCCGGCGTGGAGCCGTCCGAGGTGCGCTTCAACGATGACCTGGTCAGCGCCGGCGAGCTGCGCCTGTCGTTCGGCGAGCTGGCGCGCGAAGCCTACGTGGCACGCGTGCAGCTGTGGTCCGACGGCTTCTACACCACGCCCAAGCTGCACTGGGACCAGAGCAAGCTGCAGGGCCGCCCGTTCTACTACTTTGCCTACGGCGCCGCGTGCTCCGAGGTGCTGGTGGACACGCTCACCGGCGAATGGAAGCTGCTGCGCGCCGACGTGCTGCACGACGCCGGCCGCTCGCTGAACCCGGCGATCGACATCGGCCAGGTCGAAGGCGCCTTTATCCAGGGCATGGGCTGGCTGACCACCGAGGAACTATGGTGGAACAAGGACGGCAAGCTGATGACGTACGCCCCGTCCACGTACAAGATCCCGACGGTCAACGACTGCCCGGAGGAATTCAACGTGCGCCTGTTCCAGAACCGCAATGTCGAGGACAGCATCCACCGCTCCAAGGCCGTGGGCGAGCCGCCGCTGCTGCTGCCGTTCTCGGTGTTCTTCGCGATCCGCGACGCCGTGGCTGCCGTTGGCGACTACCGCATCAACCCGCCGCTGAAGGCCCCGGCCACCAGCGAGGCGATCCTGGACGCCGTCGACGCCGTGCGCGAAGCCGCGGCGCAGCCAGCCTGAGCTGGCTGAACGATCGCAGGAAGCGCGCGCCTGCGGGCGCCGCCGGACTTTCCCCTCTTGGCCGCGTTGACGGGCAAGGGGCCGGTGGAAGAAGCAGGCGCGCGCCACCCTTGCGATGACATGGCGCAGGCAGCACCACAGCATCAAGCAGCAACCAGGCAACACCGACAAGGCCCCCGACATGCAGGACGCACCGCTCAAACCCTTCCGCTTCGCCGACGCCACCCGCATGGTGCGCGCCGGCGTGCCGGTGGCGATGGTCACCATTGTCGAGGTCAAGGGCTCGGCCCCGCGCGAGGCCGGCATCCGCATGCTGGTCAGCGCCGACGACCTGGTCGGCACCATCGGTGGCGGCCACCTGGAGTGGCGCGGCATGGATATCGCGCGCGAGATGCTGGTGCGCGGGGAGTCGCGCCGTATCGAGCGCATTCCCCTCGGGCCGGCGCTCGGCCAATGTTGTGGCGGCGTGGTGCAACTGGCGTTCGAGGTGCTGGGCCAAGCCGACCTGGGCTGGCTCGATGTGGTCGAACGCAATTTCAAGGCAGGCAAGGCGCTCCAGCGGCAGGTGCCGGCCAGCGGCACGATCACATATGGCGACAGCCACGCCGTCATCCCCGGCGTGACGCTGCATGCCGACGGCAGCTGGATCGACACGCTGGTGCCCGACGCCATGCACGTAGTGCTGTTCGGCGCGGGCCATGTCGGCCATGCGCTGGTCAAAGTGCTGGCCACGCTGCCGTGCCGCGTGCACTGGGTCGACGAGCGCGACACGCTCTTCCCCGGCGGGCTGCCCGACAACGTCGAGGCCGAGGCCAGCGACACGCCTGAGGCCGTGGTCGCGCAGGCACCCGCCGGCAGCTATTTCCTGGTCATGACGCACAGCCATGCGCTGGACCAGACCCTGTGCGAAGAAATCCTGAAGCGCACCGATTTCGCCTACTTCGGCCTGATCGGTTCCAAGACCAAGCGCGCGCGCTTTGAACACCGCATGGCCGAGCACGGCATCGACCCGGCCCGGTTTGCGGAAATGACATGCCCCATGGGGGTTCCCGGGATCACTGACAAAGCTCCGGCTATGATTGCGGTAGCCATCGTCGCCCAGCTGCTCCAGGTCCGCGAACAGCGCCTTGCCGCGCTGCGTCTGGGCCGCCCGGAGGCGGTGCATCCCTGAACCCGTGCCGCCGGCCCCGCCGGCAGGTACAGAAAAGCCCAGAAACGAGGCCCCCATGACCATCGATGCCGCGCTCGCGGACCAGATCCGCCGCACTCCCAAGGCCGAACTGCATGTGCATATCGAAGGCACGCTTGAGCCGGAACTGATCTTCCGGCTGGCGCAGCGCAACCAGGTTGCGCTGCCCTACCCGAGCGTCGAGGCGCTGCGCGCCGCCTACGCCTTCACCGACCTGCAGTCGTTCCTGGACATCTACTACGCCGGCGCCAGCGTGCTGCTGACCGAGGAAGATTTCTTCGACATGACCATGGACTACGTCAAGCGCGCCGTCGCCGACAACGTCCGCCACGCCGAGATCTTCTTCGATCCGCAAACCCATACCGCGCGCGGCGTGCCCATTGGCGTGGTGATCGACGGCATCGCCGATGCCCTGGCCCAGGCGCGCACCGAATATGACTTCTCCAGCAGCCTGATCCTGTGCTTCCTGCGCCATCTGTCGGAGGAAGACGCCTTCGCCACGCTGGAAGCGGCGCTGCCCTACCGCGACCGCTTTGTCGGCGTCGGGCTGGATTCGTCGGAGCAAGGCAATCCGCCGGAGAAATTCGCACGCGTGTTCGCCAAGGCGCGCGAGCTGGGCCTGCACCTGGTGGCCCACGCGGGCGAGGAAGGCCCGGCGCAATACGTCACCGACGCGCTCGACATCCTCAAGGCGCAGCGCATCGACCACGGCGTGCGCGCCATCGACGATCCCGCGCTGGTGGAACGCCTGGCGCGCGAGCGCGTGGCGCTGACGGTGTGCCCGCTGTCGAACGTCAAGCTCAAGGTCTACCCGGACCTGCGTGACCACCCGCTCAAGCGCATGCTCGATGCCGGCGTGGTGATCACGCTGCATTCGGACGATCCGGCCTACTTCGGCGGCTATATGAACGCCAACTGGGAAGCCACCTTCGACGCGCTGCCGCTGGACGCGGCCGATGCCCACAAGCTTGCCCGCAACAGCTTTGAAGCGGCCTTCCTGCCTGCCATGCAGAAGGCTGAATTCCTGGCGGAAGTCGACCACTTCTGGTCGAGCCCGCCCAAGTCCCCGCCCGCAACGGCCCCAGCGGCCTGAGCGCGGCGCATGCAATAGCCCGGCCCGCTGCTTGAACCATGCGGTTCCGCGCGGGCCGGCCACAAGAGACAAACCATGACGACCAACCCCAAGACTGATTCCCTCACCCGTGCCATTCGCGGCCGCGTGCTGCATTTCCTGCGCGATCCGCAATTCCATGAGGACGCGTATCAGTATTGGGACGACGGGGTGCTGATCGTCACCAACGGGCGCATCGCCGCCGCCGGCGACTACACGCAGCTGGCTGCGCGCATTCCGGCCGACGCCGAGATCGTCGATCACCGCGGCAAGCTGATCGTGCCCGGCTTTATCGACACCCACGTGCACTACCCGCAGACCGACATGATCGCGTCGCCGTCGCCGGGCCTGCTGCACTGGCTCGAGACCTACACCTTCCCCGAAGAGCGCCGCTTTGCCGACCCCGACTACGCGCGCGGCGTGGCCGGCTTCTTCACCGAAGAACTGCTGCGCAACGGCACCACCAGCGCGGTGGTCTGGAGCACGGTGCACAAGGCCTCGGCCGAGGCCCTCTTTGCCGAAAGCGAGGCGCGCAACCTGCGCATGATCACCGGCAAGGTGATGATGGACCGCAACTGCCCGGAATTCCTGCGCGATACGGCCGAGACCGGCGCCCAGGACTCCGCCGACCTGCTCTCGCGCTGGCATAACAAGGGGCGCCTGGCCTACGCCATCACGCCGCGCTTTGCGCCGACTTCGACCGAGGCGCAGCTGGCCGCCTGCGGCGAGCTGGCGCGCGCCTACCCGGACGCCTTTATCCAGACCCACGTGGCCGAGAACCGCGACGAGGTCAAATGGGTGGCCGAGCTGTTCCCGGACGCACGCAGCTACCTGGACGTGTACGACCGCTACGGCCTGCTGCGCCCGGGCGCGATGTACGGCCACGCCATCTACCTGGACCAGGACGATCGCCGGCGCCTGGCCGACAGCGGCGCCGCGGTGGCGCATTGCCCCACCTCCAACCTGTTCCTGGGCAGCGGCTTCTATGACTTCCACCAGTCCGACGCCAACCGCCTGAACGTGACGCTGGCCACCGACGTGGGCGGCGGCACCTCGTTCTCGATGTTCCGCACCATGAACGCGGCGCACAAGGTGGCGCGCATGGGTGGCTACTACCTGACCGCGCTGCGCATGTTCTACCTGGCCACCCGCGCCGCGGCCGAGGCACTGGGCTGGACTGACCGCGTCGGCAGCTTCAGCGAAGGCTGCGAGGCCGACTTCATCGTGCTGGACCCCAAGGCCACGCCGCTGATCGCCCGCCGCAGCAACCGCTCGGAAACGCTGGAAGAAGAACTGTTCGCCTTTGCCATGCTGGGCGACGACCGCGTCATCGACAGCGTCTATGTGATGGGCGAGGCCGCCCACGTGCCGGCTGCCTGATCCGTCACCTGGCCAGCAGCCGCCCGCCGCCATGCGGCGGGCGCGCTTTTACCGCTTCGCCCCCGCCTCCGGCTTGACGACCGTCAAGACCGTCTCCGACAAAGCCTTCTAACCTTGCGGTTCTGCCGCGGCCGTTCTGCGTTGCCGTGCGCCCATACCCATCCGACCGCAATCAGAAGGTTCTGCATGACCGCTTCCCAATCCGCTGCTCACGCCCCTGAGCGCGCCCATGGCCCGCATGACGTGCCCCATGCCGCGCGCAAGGGCGCGCCCAACCACACCCCGCTTCCGGAGCCGATCGCGCCGGACGCCCCGATGCCCTCGCGCAAGATCATCCGCGGCTGGCTGATCCCGCTGGGCCAGCGCAGCACGCCGCGCGCACTGCTGCTGTTTGCCTTCGACTACCTGCTGTTCGGGGCCGTGCTGGCCGGCGTGGTGCTGGCGCAGCACTGGGCCGCCAAGCTGGCACTGGGCGTGCTGGCCGGGCTGATCATCGCGCGCCTGTTTATCATCGGCCACGATGCCTGCCACCAGAGCCTGACCCCGCGCCGCGGCCTGAACAAGTGGCTGGGCCGGCTCACCTTCCTGCCCTCGCTGACGCCGTACAGCCTGTGGGAAGTCGGCCACAACGTGGTGCACCACGGCTACACCAACCTGAAGGGCTTCGACTTCGTCTGGGCGCCCTACTCGCTGGAAGAATTCAACGCGCTGCCGCGCTGGCGCCGCGTGATGGAACGCATCTACCGCACCGGCTTCGGCCCGGGCCTGTACTACCTGGTGGAAATCTGGTGGTGCAAGATGTTCTTCCCCAGCAAGCGCCAGATGGCCACGCGCCGCCCGATCTTCACCGGCGACTGTGTGCTGGTAGCTGGCTTCGGGCTGGCCTGGATCGGCGCGCTGGCTGGCCTGGCACTGGCCGCGGACCAGTCCGTCTGGATGCTGATCGGTGCCGGCTTCGTGCTGCCCTTCCTGGTTTGGAACGTCACCGTCGGCTTCGTCCTGTACGTGCACCACACCCACACCAGCGTCGCCTGGTATGACACCAAGGCCATGTGGGCCAAGGCGCAGCCCTTTGTCTCGACCACCGTGCACCTGCGCTTCCGCCACGGCATCGGCGCCGCGCTGCACCACATCATGGAACACACCGCGCACCACGTCGACATGAGCGTGCCGCTGTACCGCCTCAAGCGCGCCCAGGCGCTGCTGGAGCACGCGCTGCCGGGCCGCATCATCATCGAGAACTTCTCCTGGCGCTGGTATTTCGACACAGCGCGCCGCTGCAAGCTCTATGACTTCAAGGCCCTGTGCTGGACCGATTTCCGCGGCCGCCAGACCAGCGACAACGCGCCTGTACCCGCCTGAGGGTGCAGGCCTTGTGGCGGCGGCAGGTGGACGCTTGCCGCCACTGCCGTTATAATTGCCGCTTCCATTGGGGAGTAGCCGCCCTGCTCTCACCGCGCCGCGCAATGCGGACTCCGGGGGACAGGGGCGTACGTCAACAGACTTGACCGCTTGCGGTTATGGCGTGCGCAGCTCCGGACCCGCCTGGCCGTACTGATACGGCCCCGGCAACGTCCAGCCTGGCGAGACCGATGACCATACCTTTCTGGCCGGGCCGGGAAAGGTGTGCGTCATTGGCATCTCGCGATGCATTGCGGCCCAGTTACCCCACAAGACCAATATGGAAGCCTTCCTCGTCTCCACAGGCATCGTCGCCCTCGCTGAAATGGGCGACAAGACGCAATTGCTGTCGCTGGTGCTGGCCGCGCGCTACCGCAAGCCCGTTCCCATCATCCTCGGCATCCTGATCGCCACGCTGTTCAACCATGGCTTTGCCGGCGCGCTCGGCGGCTGGATCACGCATGTGCTGGGCGAAAGCCTGCTGCGCTGGATCCTGGGCCTGGGCTTTATCGCGATGGCGGGATGGATGCTGATCCCCGATAAACTCGACGACGCCGAACAGGCCAAGCCCGTCAAGGGCGCCCTCGGCATCCTCGGCACCACCATCGTGGCCTTCTTCTTTGCCGAGATGGGCGACAAGACCCAGATCGCCACCGTGGCGCTGGCCGCGCGCTTCAGCGACGCGGTGATTCCCGTGGTGGCCGGCACCACCTTCGGCATGATGGTCGCCAATGCACCGGCGGTTCTGCTTGGAGACAAGTTTGCCAACAAGATGCCGATCGCGCTCGTGCACAAGATCGCGGCGGGGATTTTCCTGGTGCTGGGGGTGCTGGCGTTGCTGAATATCGGCGGATAAATCGACAAATCGGCATAGGGGGTAGCCATCCTGGCTACACCCCTGCCACACCACCCGGCATGCGGGTCCGCACCGGGCGGTTCGAGGGGTTGAGGT